>VSQE01000033.1 GCA_009775705.1 Prevotellamassilia sp. | reverse complement strand
CGAAAGTCAGGGCTTTGTTTTATGTTTTACAGCAGCTTATAAAAAGAGGCTGCGCCTATTTGGACACAGCCTCTTTTATTTGGGTATCTTACACGTTGGCCACGCGCATGATGTCGGCAAACACGCCGGCGGCGGTCACGGCGGCACCGGCGCCGTAGCCCTGTATCAGCATGGGGTATTCCCGGTAGCGTTCGGTGGTGAGCAGAATGATGTTGTTCGACCCTTCCAGATCGTAGAAGGGGTGTCCCTGTTCTATTTCGCGCAGTCCCGTGCTGCCGTTTCCGTCTGCCCATCGGGCCACAAAACGCCAGCGCTTGTTCTCGTTCACGAGCCGTTGGCGTTCCGCCTCGAAGTGTCCGTCCAGTTCGGGCAGTCGTTTCCAGAAATTCTCCAGACTGTCTCGGAACAGTTCTTCGGGGATGAACAGTTCTTGTTCGATGTCGGCCGTCTCGACGCGGTAGCCGCTTTCGCGGGCCAGAATGGTCAGCTTGCGGATGACATCCTTGCCCGAGAGGTCGGTTCGCGGGTCAGGTTCGCTGTAGCCGTTTTCGAGTGCCATGCGTACGGCGCGGCTCAGCGGGATCTCCTCGCTGAGCATGTTGAACACGTAGTTGAGCGTTCCGCTCAGCACGGCCTCAATGCACAGGATGCGGTCGCCCGAGTTGATGAGGTCGTTGATGGTGTTGATGATGGGAAGTCCTGCGCCCACGTTCGTCTCGAAGAGATATTTCACACCCCGCTGGCGGGCGGTATGCTTCAGGTCCAGATAGTTGTCATACGGAGACGAGGCGGCAATCTTGTTGGCCGCTACGACCGACACGTTGCGCCGGAGCAACTGTCCGTAGGTGGCGGCCACCTCTTCGCTGGCGGTGCAGTCCACAAAGACGGAGTTGAAGATGTTCATCCGCTCTATTTCTTCCGTCATGCGTCCGATGCCTCCGGAACCTCCCGTCTTCATCGCTTCGCGGTAATGGGCGGGGTCGATGCCGTTCCGGTCGAAGGCGGCGGCGGAGCGTCCGCTCACCCCTACGAGGTTTATTTTTAGCCGGCGTTCTTTCATGAGCGGTTCGCGCTGGGCGGCAATCTGTTCGAGCAGACAATTTCCCACGGTGCCTGTTCCGCAGAGAAACAGGTTCAGTTCCTGATATTCGCTGAGGAAGAAGCTGTCGTGCAATACGCTGAGGGCCTTGCGCAGTTGTCCGTGGTCAATGACGAAGGAGATGTTCATCTCCAGAGCACCCTGTGCCAGCGCGCAGACGCTGATGCCGTTGCGTCCCAGGACGCTGAACAGCTTTCCGGCGATGCCGGGCGTGTGCTTCATCCGTTCGCCCACGATGGCTACGGCGGCCAGTCCTTCGCTCAGTTGGGTAGCGTTCATAGCCCCGTCCTTCATCTCTTTGGCAAATTCCGCGTCCAGCAACCGGCAGGCCCGCGGTCCGTCCTCAGGAGTGACGCAGAGCGAAGTGCTGGTTTCCGATGAGGTCTGTGCCACCATAAAGACGCTTACTCCGCCGGTGGTCAGAGTGCCGAAGATGCGGCGGTTCACGCCGACCACTCCCACCATCGAAGGACCCGAGACGGTGACCATGCTCATGTCGTTCACCGACGAGATACCCCGGATGGGGCGGTCCGACACCTCCGTGCGGCGGCTGATCACAGTACCCTTTGCCGAGGGGTTAAAGGTGTTTTTTACGTAGATGGGGATGTCCTTCACGCAGACGGGATAGATGGTGGGGGGATAGACCACTTTGGCGCCGAAGTTGCACAGCTCCATCGCCTCCTCGTAGGTGAGTTGTGCGATGGTGTAGGCCGAGGGGATGACGCGCGGGTCGGCCGTCATGAAGCCGTCCACATCGGTCCATATCTCCAGTGCTTCGGCATCCAGTGCCGCCGCGATGATGGCGGCCGTATAGTCCGATCCGCCGCGTCCCAGATTGGTCGTCACGCCCGTGTCCAGGTCCGACGAGATGAAGCCGCCCAGTACGGCCACGCCATCGGTGGCTGCCAGGGCCTCGCGGACGAGGCGGTTGGTAGTCTCGAAATCCGTCAGGTGCTTGTTGTCCTGTTTCCGCGTCTTGATCAGGGAGCGGGAATCGAAGTGCCGTCCGTCCTCGATGAGTTCGCTGCATATCAGCGACGAGAGTCTTTCTCCGTAGGCCACGATAGCGTCGGCGGTCTTCGGGGTCAGCTCGTGGATGAGGAACACGCCGTGCAGGATGCTGTGCAGTTCCGCCATCAGTTCGTCGATACGGCGGTTCAGGTTGTCGCGCCGTTCGGCGGGAATCACCTCATCTATCATGTGGCGGTGGCGGTCGTGCAGTCCGTCAACGGTGCTGCGGTAGGAATTGTCGCCCGCGGCGGCTTGTGCCGATACGGCGATGAGCGTGTCGGTGACACCACCCAGTGCAGATACCACCACCACGGTGGGACAGCCCGTCCTTTCGGCTATGTTTTTTACGTTTCGGATGCTGGCGGGCGTTCCTACGGACGAACCGCCGAATTTCAGTACTTTCATGTTGTCTTGTTATGCCGGGTTGCCGGAGTGTTGTCAGTAGCGTCCCGGCATGTCCTGTCAGAGTTTTATTTTCTTTTTCGTTTCTTTCGACTCGTTCTGCAAGCGGTCGAGGGCCGTCACCACGTAGGTGTATTTCTCATGCCCCTTGGCGTAAGGCAGCTTGCAGCACGTGTTGGCCGTGATGCAGACAATGTGTGACGGATCGTCCAGATTGATTTTTTCCTTCGCCGTGAAGCGGTAGACCACGTAGCTGCGGGCCTTGTCCATTTCCTTGCGGCTTTTCGGTGCGGTCCAGAACAGGTAGTATCCGTCCGGCATCCACATCGCCTTCAGTTTGCGCGGCTTGCCGGGAGCCTTGTCGTCGATAAAGGGCATCTCAGGTTGCAGGGCCGGATAGCGGTGGTAGTCGTGTGCCAGCGCTTCGGCATAGTTGCCCTCGTTGCGTACCACGGCGGCCGAGTACCACAGGCAACTGCCGGCAATGCCGGGCAGGGTGCGTTGCAGGCGGAATTTCTCGGGCATCTGGTTCAGGGCGGGATTTTTCAGGTCGGCCGCCCTGACAGTGCGTTCCACGTCCTGTCCGATGACGAGAGGCCTTCCCGCCGCGAAGCGGGCCCACCAGCGCACCAGACGGTCATAATCTGCCGTCTTGTGTCCTATCTCCCAGTAGAGCTGCGGCACGATGTAGTCCACCCATCCCTGATTGATCCAATAGAGCACGTCGGCATACAGGTCGTCGTAGTTTTGCAATCCGGCGGTCTCGCTGCCCGGGATGTTTGTGCCCGGGCGCAGGTTGTGGTAGATGCCGAACGGCGAGACCCCGAATTTCACCCACGGTTTGACGGCTTTGATAGAGTCGTGCAGCATTTCGACAAACAGGTTCACATTGTACCGTCGCCAGTCGTTCTTGTCGGTAAAACCGTTGCGGTGGGCGCGGAAGGTGTTCTCGTCGGGAATTTCATGTCCGGCGGCGGGGTAGGGATAAAAGTAGTCGTCGATGTGGAGGCCGTCCACGTCGTAGCGGCGTACGATATCGGAGGCTATGCGGCAGATGTATTTTCGGTTTTCGTGCATTCCGGGATCGAAGAGAAGCAACCCGTCGTATTCGAAGAAGCGTTCGGGATGCTTTACGTAGGGATGCTTTTTCGAGAGTTCGGACGTGCCTTTTGTCTTGGCGCGGTAGGGGTTGATCCAGGCATGCAGTTCCATGCCTCTGCGGTGACATTCCTTCACCATCCATTCCAGCGGATCCCACAGGGGCGAGGGTGCGGTACCCTGCCGTCCCGTCAGGAAGCGGCTCCACGGTTCGTAGG
Organism: Prevotellamassilia sp.; assembly: GCA_009775705.1. GTDB lineage: Bacteria > Bacteroidota > Bacteroidia > Bacteroidales > Bacteroidaceae > Alloprevotella. The sequence continues at coordinate 21,757 of VSQE01000033.1, read as the reverse complement.
GGCTGTTGTAGAGGGCATCGGCCTCGCCACGCACCTGAAAGATAACGGTGTTCACGCCGCAGCGTTGCAGGGCGTCGAGCTGTCCGGTCAGGTTGGCCTGCATGCGGTCGCGGTTCATGCCTTGGAATTGTCCGTTGATCATCTGGATCCATGCGCCGCGAAACTCGCGTTTGGGCATGGGAAGTGTCTGTGCCGTTGCGCCGAGCTGGCACAGTGCGAAAAGTAGAAGGAAAAATTTTTTCATTCGGCCGGATTTTTTGGTCGGGTGGAATAAGTGGCCGTAAAGTTACGCTTTTTTTACGAGAAAAGTTTCCGGCGGATTTTATATTTTCGTCGCCGCTTTTTTCGAACCCGGAAAGGATTTGCATCCGGCATCTGGAAAAAGACCGCTGGATGGCGGCCTTTTTCCGATATTTTTGCTTGGCTGATGCAAATATCCGGAGTTCTGAAGCGGGAGACTTAGTACCGGAAGCTGCTGCCTCCCAGAAACTCGCGAAGCAATGAGGTGGGCGGCAAACTGTCCAGCGAGATGGGGCGCAGGTACCCGAGGAACTTTCTCAGGCGGTAGGCCTCGGAATATTCGGGTGCGTGCTCCGGAACCTGTTCCAGCAGGGGCAGGGCCTGGTCGCGCAGGGCGGCCAGTTCGAAGAGCAGGGCGGTGTTCACCATTTCGTCTGCTTGTTCCTGAAAGGGGAATATCCAGCATTCCTCGCCCTCGCGTACGGCAGGCCAGCGGCGGATGGTCTCTTGTGCCGAGTAGCCGCGGTATTTGTAGTCGCGTACGATGCGCCGCAGCAGGCGGTTGTCGGTCGTGGGGATGTAGTTGTGGTCGTCCAGCAGGATGGTGGTGAGTGCCGAGGCGTAGATCTTGAATTTGTTGCTGTTTGGGATGTCGCGTGTCAGTTCGGGGTTGAGGGCGTGTATGCCTTCCAGGATGAGCAGGGTTGAGGAGGTGAGGCGGAGTCGCTGGCCGCTTTTCTCGCTCCGTCCCGTCTGGAAGTTGTAGCGGGGCAGTTCCACCTCTTCGCCCCGCAGCAGGGCGTTGATCTGGTTGTTGAAGAGGGGGATGTCCATGGCGTTCACATTCTCGAAGTCGTAGTCGCCGTTGGGCAGGCGGGGCGTGTCCTCCCGGTTGACGAAATAGTCGTCGAGCGAGAGGGGCACGGGGTGTAGGCCGCACACCATGAGCTGCACCGCCAGACGTTTGGAGAAGGTGGTCTTGCCGCTCGACGACGGACCGGCGATGAGGATAACCTTGATGTCGCTGTTTCCGGCGATGCGGTCGGCCAGCCGGCTTATCTTTTTCTCCTGAAGGGCTTCCGACACGTTGATGAGGTCGTTGGTGTGTCCTTTGGCGCAGGCTTCGTTGAACTCTCCCACGGTAGACAGCCCCAGGATGTGTTGCCAGCGGTGCTGTTCGCGGAACACGTCGAACATCTTTCTCTGTTCACGCATGGGGCGCAGGCGGTCGGGATGCGCGGGATCGGGCAAGCGCAGCAGCAGGCCGTCGGCATAGGGGATGAGGTCGAACAGCCGTATCTGTCCTGTGCGGATCAGCAGCGAGCCGTAGAAATAGTCCGCCGTGTCCCCCAGTGTATAGTAATAGGTGTACAGCTCGCCGCAGCTCTCCAACAGCTTGGCCTTGCTTTCCAATCCATCGGTGCGGAAGCGCGTGATGGCCTCTTCCGTGGGGCGGCATACGCGGTGAAAAGGCATATTGGCGTCTATGATTTCCTGCATCCGGTGTTTCAGCGCCGCGATCTGTTCTTCAGTGGCGGCTTTTTCCTCGTTGCCCAGCGTACAGTAGTAACCGTTCGAGACGGGTGTGTCGATGCGCAGGCGGGCCTGTGGGAAGAGGTCGCGCACGGCCTTGTAGAGCACGAAAAAGAGCGAGCGCGTGTAGGTGCGCATGCCCGAGGGCGAGGTGATGTCGAGAAACTCGACGTCCTTGTCGTTGAAGAACATGAAGTGCAGGCCCTCGACCTTGTTGTTCACCTTGGCGCTGGTGATGCCGTGAGGCAGGTTGATCTCCAGCAGTTCGGCGGTCTCCTCGAGTGTATATCCTATCGGGATCTTATGGCTGCGGCCGGTGTTCTTGCAGCGGATGGTAATGGTCTTTCCCATAATGTGTGGCGTGAGGTTTTACAAAGAAAATGTCGCGGACGGCCCATCGGACGATCCGTCTGCGACAAATGTACATTTATTCCGCAGAAGAGCGGGCAAATGCTTTCCAAGAAAATGTTAAACGGGAAAATATGGCGGCCGAAAGCGTATAGCCGGCCTTTTTTGCTCTCCCTCCGGCCGCTTTATGCCGGTTCGCCCTCGCCCCGGTCCAGGCGGTCCATCAGGCTGTCGCTGCAACCTGTCACCAGCTTGCGGGCAAAGGGCTTTCCGCTTTCTCTGAGACGGTGCAGATCCTTTTCGTCCAGCACCTTCACCAGCGGGTGGTAGTCAATGAAGTGTAGCGGTGTGAGATCGGCCAGCGACGTGTAGTCGCCCTCCTGTAAGAGGGCCTTTCCGGCAAAGGGCGAATGGAAGGCCAGTGTGGGCCATACCAGTTCGGAGGGTACGAACATCGTCCGGAAGAAACGCAGGATTTCGGGGTAGCGTCGCAATTCGTCGAGCATCCAGCCGGCCAGTGCGGGCGTACAGCTCCACCAGTCTGTCCCTTTATAGACGGAAAGTTCCCGGTCTCCCGCCCTGAGCCGCAAGGGCTTCCGGATGCCGCAGAGGGCCGTCAGGTGGCGCAACAGGACGCGCATCCGGATATTGTTGCGCACGGAGAGCAGCGGAATCCATACCGGTGGCCGGTAGATGCGGTAGTTGCGCACAACGTTCTTGCGCTGTCCCTCCAACCGTATGCCGGCCACGAACTCGCGGCCGGAGTTCTCCCGGAAGAAACGGAGCAGCCGGTCGTTCCGCCAGAGGGGATAGTCCTGCCCGCTGAGCAGGCAGATGCGGTCGAAGCGGGCGGGATGGTTCATGCAGGCGGTGAGCAGTTCCCGTTGGTAGTATACCTGTGAGATGTCGCCCCACAGCACGCGGAAGCGCCGTTCCAGAAAGTGTACGTTGCCGGCTTCGGCGGCACGGCGGAAGGGAGTCTCGTCCACTTTGGCGTCAACGTGTACGAAGAATTCGGCATCCTTGTCGAGTGCCCTGATGAGCCGTGCCAGATGTTCCGGATCGGTATAGGTGGGGATAAGGTAGGCGATCTTCATGGGATTGGGGGGGAAGAAAGGTGCCGGTCGGGTGTCATGCCCGTTGCGGTCAGACGGATTTGCCTTTCGAGGAGATTTTCGGCCCGAACGAGAGGTCACCGGCATCGCCCAGTCCGGGCACTATGTAGGCATCATCGTTCAGTTCGGGGTCGATGGCGGCGGTCCAGAGTGTCACGCTGTCATCCGGAAACACTTTTTGCAGATGGGCTACTCCCTCTTCCGAGGCAATCACCACACAGATGTGCAGTCTGGCGGGACTGCCGGCCGAGAGGAAAGCCTTGTAAGCCAGTTCCAGACTGCCGCCCGTGGCCAGCATGGGGTCTACCATGAGGAACGTGCTTCCCTCCAGGTGCGGCGAGGCGATGTATTCCAGCCGGATTTTCAGGTCCTCCCGCTTGCCTTCTTCGCGATAGGCGGCCACGAAGGCGCTGTCGGCCCCGTCGAACACGTCTAAAAAACCTTCGTGGAAAGCCAGTCCGGCCCGTAGCACGGTGCCTACCACGATGCGGTCATCGTAGGTGGAAACCTCCTTGACGGCCAGCGGGGTCTGTATGTTCTTGGGCGAATAGTCCAGAGTGCGGCTCAGTTCGTAGGCCATGACGTGGGCTATTCGTTTCAGGTTGGCGCGGAACAACGTCCGGTTGCCTTGTACGTTCACATCGCGTAGCTGTGACATGTAGCGGTTGATGACGGAGTTCTGCGCTCCGAGATTGATGACTTTCATGTTTCAGATATGCAGCTTGTATTCTTTCTTTTTGTAGTGGTCTGCAAATGTACAAAAAAATCGCGATACGGCACAGATGGGTGCCAATATCGCGGTTTCCGTTTCGGCGAGGAGTCAGTTTTTTTACCGCCGGCCGAGCGGTATGTATTCGTTGATGTCCGCCACGCAGCGGTAGGCAGGGCGGATGATGCGCTTGCCCTCGAAGTTAAGTTCCTCGTTGCGGTGGGCGCACCATCCCACGATGCGTGCCATGGCGAAGAGCGGTGTGTAGATCTCGCGCGGCAGGCCGATGAGGTCATATACGAACCCCGAGTAGAAGTCTACGTTGGCACAGAGCGTCTTGCCCCGGCCCTTCGTCTCGTAGACGGTTTCGATGGCCAGCCGCTCCAGCTGTTCCATGAATGCCATTTCCTCGCCGCGTCCTTTCTCGGCGGCCAACTGGCGGGCCATCTCCTTGAGCAGCACGGCGCGCGGGTCGGAGTTGGTGTAGACGGCGTGGCCTATGCCGTAGATGAGACCTGTACGGTCGTACGCTTCGCCGCGCACCATCTGCCTCAGGTAGTTGCGGATGGCCGTCTCGTCGGTCCAGTCTTCCAGTGTCTCTTCGATGTTGAGGATCATGTCGCGTACCTTGATGTTGGCGCCGCCGTGGCGCGGTCCCTTGAGCGAGCCGATGCCCGCGGCGACGGAAGAGTAGGTGTCTGTGCCCGACGATGAAGTCACCCTTACCGTGAAGGTAGAGTTGTTGCCGCCGCCGTGTTCGGCCTGTAGGATGAGCAGGAGGTCGAGCGTCCGCGCGTCGAGTTGTGTGAAGTGCGGGCCCTGGAGCATGTACAGGAAGTTCTCGGCAATGGAATAGTTCTCCTGCGGGTGGCGGATGTGAAGCGAGCGGCCCTGCGTCTTGTGGCGCAGCATGTTGTAGGCATAGGCGATGATGGCCGGAAATTTCGAGACCAGCTCGATGCTCTGCCGCATCAGGTTGTCGCGCGAGGTGTCGTCAGGCGTGGTGTCGTAGGTATAAAGCTCCAGTACGCTGCGGGCCAGGATGTTCATGATGTCCGATCCCTCCAGTTCGATGATGTTGAGCAGGGTCTTCGGTTGCAGCGGCATGTTGTCGAAGATAAGTTGGCGGAAGGCTTGCAGCTCCTCGGCGTCGGGCAGCTTTCCCGACAGCAGCAGATAGCCCACCTCCTCGTATCCGCAGCGTTTCTCAGCCATGATGGCATGTGCCAGGTCGGTTATTTCGTAGCCGCGGTAGTAGAGTCTTCCGTCAATGGGGTGCAGGCCGTCGGCGGTCCGTTCATAGCCCACCACGTTGCCGATGTTTGTCAGTCCCACCAGAACTCCCGTTCCGTCCTCGTTGCGCAGTCCGCGCTTCACGTCCAGACGTTTGAAGAGGTCGGCGTCTATCTTGATGCACCTCTTCATGCCGTCCGAAAGTTTGTAGATGAGGTATTCTTTCTTTGTAGTCATAAGTGTCAGCAGCTTTGTGGTTGGATTCTTAGGTAATCTGTGTCCCGATGCTTTTGGCGAGCTCGTCGGCAAAAGCCTGCGTCCCGAGCGCCGTGCCCCGGTCCATGAAGCGTGCCAGGTCCGGTGTCGCCATGCCCCGTGCCAGTGTTGTTTCGAGGGCTTTCGTGATGCTTGCGGCCGCTTCCTGCCAGCCGATGTGTTCGAGCAGCATCACGGCCGAGAGTATCAGCGAGCAGGGGTTGGCCGTGTCGGTGCCTGCGATGTCGGGCGCCGTGCCGTGTGTGGCCTCGAAGATGGCGTTGCCCGTGGCATAGTTGATGTTGGCTCCCGGTGCGATGCCGATGCCTCCCGCCTGTGCCGCCAGCATGTCCGAGATATAGTCGCCGTTGAGGTTGAGTGTGGCTACCACCGAGTAGTCCTCGGGGCGCAGCAGCGCATTCTGAAGGAAAGCGTCGGCGATGCAGTCCTTCACCGTCAGCCGTCCCGAGCGCAGTTCGTCGGCAAATTCCCGTTCGGCCAGTTCGTAGCCCCAGCGTTTGAAGCCGCCTTCGGTATATTTCATGATGTTGCCCTTGTGTACGAGTGTCACGGAGGGGCGGCCGTGGTCCAGTGCGTAGCGGCAGGCGGCGCGTACCAGCCGTTCGCTACCCTCGCGCGACACCGGTTTCACGCCGAAGGCCGAGGTCTCGGGAAAGCGCACGCGCTCCACGCCCATTTCCTGCGTGAGGAAGCGGCGGAAGCGTTGTGCCTCGGGGGTGCCTTCCGCCCATTCGATGCCCGCGTAGATGTCTTCCGTGTTCTCGCGGAAAATGACCATGTCCACTTTCTCGGGGTGTACTACGGGCGAGGCTACTCCCCGGAACCACCTCACGGGCCGCAGGCACACGTAGAGGTCGAGCCCCTGGCGCAGGGCTACGTTCAGCGAGCGGATACCGCCGCCCACGGGAGTGGTGAGCGGGCCTTTTATGCCGATGTGGCAGTCGCGGAAGGCCTGTAAGGTCGCTTCGGGCAGGTAAGTTCCCTGCGTGTCGAAGGACTGCTGTCCGGCGGCTACCTCTAACCATTCTATGCGTCGTGCCGTGCCGTAGCAGCGGCTCACGGCGGCATCTGCCACGCGTTGCATGGCCGGTGTGATCTCTTTTCCCACTCCGTCGCCCGTAACAAAGGGTACGGTCACGTTGTCCGGAACCTTCAGGCTGCCGTCCCTGTGTGTCTCTATGTTTGCCATCTGTCTCTTTTTAGTTAGTGTGGTGTGTGTCTGTTCGCGGTTCATTCCGCGTTGAGTGCCGAGCCGGCCCGCAGCCATCTCAGCTGTTGCTCGTTGTAAGTGTGTCGGGCTGTGATCTCCTCGGTCGTGCCGTCTGTGTGGCGGGCGGTCAGCGTGATGTCTTCGCCCGGCTTGATGCCGGCGCATGCCACGCGGAAGATGTCGCCCTCGCGTATGCGGTCGTAGTCGGCCGGGTCCTTGAAGGTCAGTGCCAGCACACCCTGCTTCTTCAGGTTGGTCTCGTGGATGCGGGCGAAGCTCTTGGCCAGAATCACCTTCACGCCCAGAAAGCGCGGCTCCATGGCCGCATGTTCGCGGCTCGATCCCTCTCCGTAGTTTTCTTCGGCCACAACGATGCTCCCCGTTCCCGCGTTGCGGTAGGCCGTTGCTGCGGCCGATACCGTCTCCTCCTCGTCCGTCAGGGTGTTGCGCACGGCATTGGTGCGGCCGTTGAAGGCGTTGACGGCTCCCATCAGCAGGTTGCGCGAGATGTTTTCGAGGTGGCCGCGGTACTTCAGCCACGGGCCGGCCATGGAGATGTGGTCCGTGGTACACTTGCCGCGGGCTTTGATGAGGAGGTGCAGGCCGTCGAAGTCGCGGCCGTCCCACGGCGCGAACGGCACGAGGCGTTGCAGCCGCTCGCTGCCGGTCTTGATCACGGGCTGTATGCTGCCCGGGACGGGAGCCACATAGCCTGTCTCGTGCGTGGCGAAGCCCGCTGCGGGCAGGTCGGCGGCCGGAGGCGGCATGAGCGTCCTGAAAGGCTCCGTGCAGGCCGGATGTTCCGATAGCCGGCCGCTGAAGGCATAGCCGGCGGCCGCTTCGGGCGAGGTGATGAAGGCGCACGTGTTGGGATTGCCGTCGGCCCGTTTCGCGAAATTGCGGTTGAAGGTGGTGACAATGCTGTTGCGGCCTGTCGGGTGGTCGGTCTTGCGTTTCCACTGTCCGATGCAGGGGCCGCAGGCGTTGGCCATGATCACGGCTCCCGCGCGGCGGAACAGCGACAGAAGGCCGTCGCGTTCGGCCGTGGCGCGGATGCGTTCCGAGCCGGGATTGACGAACAGTTCGGTCCTGACGCTCAGCCCGGCATCCAGTCCGGCGCGCAGCACGGCGGCGGCGCGCACGAGGTCCTGATAGGAAGAGTTGGTGCACGAGCCGATCAGTACTGTGCTGATCTCGTCCGGATAGCCGCCGGCCGCGATGTAGTCGCTCATCCGGGCCGCCGGAGTGGCCGCATCGGGCGTGAAGGGACCGTTCACGTAAGGGGTGAGCCGGCTGAGGTCTATCTCCACCACTTCGTCGTAGAAGTCGGCCGGGCGCACCGCCGTCTCCGCATCGGCGCGCAGGTCCGGGGTCACGCTGTCGGCCAGCCGGGCCACTTCCTCACGGCCCGTAGCTGTGAGGTAGCGGCGGCCGGCCTCGTCGTAGGGGAAGACGGAGGTGGTGGCCCCCAGTTCGGCTCCCATGTTGCAGATGGTGGCCCGTCCCGTGCACGACAGCGAGGCCGTGCCCTCTCCGAAATATTCGATGATGGCGTTCGTGGCGCCCTTTACCGTGAGCATGCCGGCCAGTTTCAGGATGACATCCTTCGGCGAGGCCCAGCCCGTGAGCTGTCCCGTGAGGTGCACGCCGATGAGCCGCGGCATTTTCAGTTCCCAGGGCATTCCCGTCATCACGTCCACGGCATCGGCACCGCCTACGCCTATGGCCAGCATCGTCATGCCGCCGGCGTTGGGCGTGTGCGAGTCCGTACCCACCATCATGCCGCCCGGGAAGGAATAGTTTTCGAGTATCACCTGATGGATGATGCCCGAGCCGGGCTGCCAGAACCCGATGCCGTAGCAGGCCGAGGCGCTCCGCAGGAAGTCGTATACCTCGGCGTTGGTCTTTCCGGCGGCCATGAGGTCGGCGGCCGCGCCGTCGCAGGCCTGGATCAGGTGGTCGCAGTGCACCGTGGCGGGTACGGCCGTTTCCCGGCGGCCTGCGTTCATGAACTGCAACAGCGCCATCTGCGCGGTCGCGTCCTGCATGGCTACGCGGTCGGGGCGGAAGTCGGCGTAGTCCGTTCCCCTGCGGTAGTCCGTGATCTGTCCGTCCGGCTGGGAGTACAGGTGGGCATAGAGTATTTTCTCTGTCAGCGTCAGGGGACGCCCGAGCGTCCGGCGCGATGTGGTTACTCTTCGGGAGTAGTCGGCATAGAACTGCCGTAGCATGGTGAGGTCGAAAATCATGATCCTGCCGTTTTGTTGGATGATTACTGATGTGTTGCCCGATGGCTGTTGTGTGTGCTTTCTGTGATCAGAATGTCACTGAAAACTGCTTTTACTTTGCAAAGATAACAATATTTGTCGGATATTGTTTCTTGGGAATACTAAAAAGCGCAAAAATGGAATACAAAGTTCTTCGTGACGGTCCGGCTCTGCTTCCCACGTCTGCTTGTGGTCGGAGCCTTTGTTCTCCGCGCGGTGCATGAAAGGCCTGGCGGGTGTTTCACGTTTGGCGTCGATAAGGAAAACGGGCGTTTCGTCTCGAATGTAAACGGAAGTTAATTAACATTTGGATTTCGCTCCCTGAGGTGTTATATTTGCACCAGCAAAGTAGAAGATCCCTGAAAAGCCGCCTGACGGGCGGTTTTTTTCGTTGCTTAACGTGAAAAAAACATCCTATCTTTTTTAAAAAAGGTCCTATCTTGTTCAAAAAAGATAGGATGTAAATCCGGCAAAACGAAATGTGCTCGATTTGAAAAACGAAACGTGCAAAAATCGGGAAAAACGAAACGTTCTAAAAATTTCGCACACACGACACTTTAAAGCAATAAAAAAGCAGTCCAGAACGGGCTGCTTTTATAGTTTTTGAACGGCGAACAAACGGCGTTCAAACGAGGTTCAAATTATGCGGCATTAGACTTCACGAGCATCATATCTTTATAACCAGCATCAAAGTTCACATGCGCATTGAACTCGAAACGCTTACAACCTTCGAACGGATTGCCGAGCGTTTTATTCTTGCCTAACCATTCACAAAGCTCAATGATAGACGACTTATCTGATGTAAAATAAACAAACGGCTTTCCTTTGAGCACATTCAACACATCGAGATAGTCAGACAAATGCCAGTACATTTTGTATGTTCCAACCTCTGTGGACAAATAAGGAGGGTCTACTATAAACACCACGTTCGGCTCGTCTTTATATTTTTCGTATAGTTCACGATAGTCACATGATTCAATCGTCAAGCCTTCCAGATAGTTCTCACCTGTCGGGTAGTCGTTCTTTCGGATATTATTGTATAATGTCTGCTTCTCCATTTCCTCGATGCTCAGTTCGTACTTCATCGAGAACATCACCGATGCCGAGATGGTTATAAAATCAATATAGCCCACCGTTTGCTCCTCATGTCTCAAACGTTCAAACATCTTCTCACGCATCACACCATCTATCCGCTTGTACTTTGGCGTATTGCCAACTATCTCTCGCAAATCAGCGAGCAGCGCATTTGTCTGAGGTATATGTGCCAATCGCTCGCGGTAGTTGTCGTAGTCGTTATATACCACAGTTGCCTCTGGACGCAAATGCTTCGTTATATGGGACAGCAAACCGCTGCCACCGAACAAATCCACAAACACTGTTTTGTCGTTGAACTGGGGCAGAATCTTGATATACTCCTTTGCAAACATGCGCTTCTGTCCGACAAAAGGCAGAGGTGCTGCCATGTGCATTTTCCCTCTCATACGTTCAGTTCAAATTTTATATTATCCTCACCAGCGAGAAGTCGTTCAGTGGGCTTTATGTTGTTTTCATAGATGTGTACATTCGCCAGGTTCAGCGTGATAGACTTTAGTGGCAAGTCTATCTGTCGAGCCATCAGATAAAGGTGGTAAATGTCTGAAGGAAGTCCGAGGTTTGCATCGGAGCTGCGCTGATACGCCGACACAACCAATGCACAGTCCTCTATTTGAAACTGCACAAGGCTCAGGCACGGTGCCTGGTTGCTCTCTGCATCCGTTGCTCCGAGAAACAGTACATAGTTTTTGCTGTTGCGTTTCTCCTTGTTGATGCGATCAATAAGTGGTGGCAGTTTCTCCATGTAGGTAGGGTAACTGTTCACCAATGTCTGGCCACAGTAGTCCCACCAAGCTATGCCAGCCTCACGGTATCGCTCCACATTGCGCTCTCCTTGCATAAACAGTTTCAGCTCTTCTTTCAGTTTCTTCCTCGCTATGCCGTGGCTCTCAAATATGTCGAGCAGGTCAGCCGGTGTGAGCGTCAGCTGCTCGTTGAGCAAGTATTTTATCTTGCTTTTTTTGTTCTGTTGGGTCTTGCCTTCAGCAAGCACCTTCCCCAATAATAAATAGTATTTGTTCATTGTGTTTTATTTTCGATACGGCAAAGTTACCACGCTTCCGCATCAAAAAGTAACACCACGAGCAAATCACACTGCAAGCCTTTTGCAGCACGTTTTCAAAAGCCTTGCGCTTTATCCCCCGAGCACCTGAGTGCTACACTCTCGACCATATCGCTTGATGAGCGTGTACACCTTGCGCTCGCTCACATGATAGCGATCTGCAAGTGTCGCCACAATGTATGAGACCTTTTCGCCACCACCGAGCATCACGCGATAGTCGTTGTACAAGTCTATATATTCCACATCTTCGATGCGTATCCCTGCCTGTTGTAGCCTTTTAAACGTCTCGCGGTTAAAATTCAATATCTCAAATACTTTCATTTTCAACTAAATTATGTACCTTTGTATCGCAAATCATTTATAACAACAAAAAAGCCAGTACGGTGCAGCAGGAGGCATAGGCTCCCGGTTGCGCATCGTACGTTATAAATGATTGGCGTCTATATTAACAGGCCGGGGGCTTTTTTACATCCTCCCTTGAAGGGATTTTTTAAGCGTTGTACTTGCTCAAATCTATTGCATCTTTATTCTTCCAGCCATCTTCCAGCATCTCTTGTATATGCTTAACGGCTTTGGTATAGAAGTCTGCAAGTTTATCAAGCGTTTCAAACGTACGGTACACTGGACTTTCATCAGTGCCGAACTTAAATGTCACTGGTAGCGTTTTTCCGTCCGTCTGGACGGCCAAATCGTATGCAGCCTTATAGTTATACTGGTTCTCCGTGGAAAGCCATACAGGGGCACCATTATAGGCGAATCCGGATAGGATAGCTGCATCAGTCTGGCTGTTATACCAGGACATAACCAATGTGCGGATTTCCTCACCGGTAGGCTTATGCCCGAACTCCTCTTCCATGTAGGAGGCAGAGCCGTTCTCTTTTTCCTGCACATCCCATCGGATGCGCCATTTGTCTTTAATCGGGTTCGTGCATTCCATCAGCGAAACCCCGGAACTTCCTTCAACTCTTCTCATGTTAACACGTATTTGGTTCTACTTCGACCGGCTTACGCCGGTAATACCACGTCTTTCGTTTTGTCGCTTCGCTCCCGCTTTACGCTTTCTCGATTATCGCCTTGTACGCAGCAACGCTCTCGGCTCTGACGATTTTTCCGCGGAAGGCAAGACGCGAGCCGAAATTCGGATGCGTAGTCGAAGCACCGTAATACGCATCCGCATTCGACACACCGCCATGCGCATTCGTGTAGTTGTTGCCACGATAAACCACACGGCTTGCTGCGGTGCTTATCCCATATTTATCGCAATAATAAGTTGAACTACTGCCATTCATCGTACCTACGGATACCACATCCATGTGCTTGCCGTGTGATACACCGCATATCCACTGGTCTGTACTTGTTCTGCCTTGCACTAAGCGTGTACTACCATCGGGCATCCATATACGCCACTTCCCAAAGTTGCCGGTATTATTAGGCAAATCAACACCATCCATCATATCATACTTATGACCGTAGATATCCTCATAGCCAAGACAACAAATATTGTTCACCTGCGTAACCTTATCCCTGCCGTATTCATCCTGACCTTTATACCATGCAAACTGATGCACAACGCTGTCTATTAAAGAATTGGTTACTTTGTCATTAATAGCATACGCTGCATCATATCCTATCGTATCCTGCATACCATAAGACGCAGTGCCTCCTGTTATACGGGCTGTTGTATGCAGACCACCTCCACATTGATCCTGACTATCCTTACGACCATATCTTACATAGAACAAGTTGGCGATACGGAAGTGCATCAGCGCATCTATCTGTTGCATTCCACGCTGTTGGCTGTAATAATGGAAATCCAACCAATTTATATTTGAAGCAGTGCTGTTGCCAGTTATGCAAGCTCTGAGTTTGCTCCCCACGACAGAACTGCCCACAACTGCACAAAGATGCTCGTCGTTGGCAACCCAGTCGGGTTCCATGTCCTCTATACGCTCGCTGTTGCTCAGCACTACCTTGTCAAACTCTGCCGTATTCAGAATACTGAAATGCAGGGTTTCCGCACCGTCGGGAACTTCTGCTATCAGGTACATGCCGGCCTCGAATCGGCTGCCGAGTATCGTGACCACCACGGTATCGACTACTCGCCCGTCCGCATCGGCAAATACTGAGCCTACGAGGTTTGTGCCGGGAACGCTCGGAAAACGAACGCGTTTGTAACCTTTCACGTCAACCTTGCACACGGAATACGACTTGTCAGCGCTGTACGATTCTTCCAGTGTGGTCTTCCCGGTCATTATCTTGCGCTCCGGCAAATGCCCCCCGAGCGTGCCCTTGATGTCATCAAGCGTGAACACTGTCGCTTCCGGAACAGGGGGCATTTCGTCCTCCGGGTAGCTGCTGTAGCAGGCGTACTTCTTGTTGTTCAGATAATCGTTGATGCCCTTGCTCCAGTAGAACGGCTCATACATCATCCAGTCTCCCTCGCTGCCGTCCAGCTTCGCCACCGTACAGTCGTTCATATCCTCCGCATCAGCATAGAAGTTCGAACTTTCGTCATGCAGGGGGAAATAGGTCATCTCCCCGTCCGGGTTGTTCACTTCCACCTGCTGCCCGGCTATCTCCACCTTCCGGATCGTAGGCATCCTGGTCACCTTGGCAAGCACCCGGTGCCTTTGGCTGAGGATGGCCGTGATGTGCGCGCTCGGCACGTAGGTGTTCCCGTACTTGTACCCTGTATGGTTGTCGAGGTTGGTAATGTTAGCATCGTCGCTCACGTCGTCATCGAACTCTATCATCGTGTATTCCGGCTGCACGATGTTCAGTTCTGGAAAGTGCGCCTGCAACGCCTCATATTCCTCATCCCCCTTGTATTTCGTCAGACGATACGTTCCCACCAGTCGGCAGGTGTCCACGTTGCCGCCTTCCTCGTCCACGCCGCCCGTCCGCATCAGCGAACTCAGCAGACTGCCGTCACCCTCCATGTCGATGCCCGTCACACGCAGATATTCGATGTTCGAACAGCGTTCAAACAGCGTTTGCCAGTTTATGCCAGGACAGCTGTCAATAACGAGCTTCGTCACATTGGCCGTACCCTCGATGGTCAGTCCATCCTCTTTCAGTTTCGGCAGATATTCCAGACGCAGAGTCGTCAGCGAGGCTGGCAGCACGAGCTCCTCAATCGGAGCACCCTTGGCCACAGTCACGCTCTTCACATTCGTACCGCCCGCGTCGAGGCTCCTCAGCAGCGTGTTCGTCGAGAAGTCCAGCGATGTCGAGTCCTGGCGGTTGCTTCTCGCCATAGTCTGCCCGTTAAGGTTCACCTCCCTCAGCTGTCTGCATCCCTGCGTCACAAGCCACCATGTAGTCGTCGAAGGCTGTGCCCCCCGCTTCACGCTGATGTCCAGTCGTCTCATCATCTTGCAGTTGCCCAGCTCCAGGCCGTTCAGCAGATGTCCGGCAGCTCCCGTCAGGTCAAGCTCCAGGATCTTCGAAGCACCGAACAGCAACATCGGGTCGTTCAGTGCACGCTTGCCCGTCACCGAGAGCCTGCCCGTCTCGCCTCTCAGCAGCCTGCCCGTCTCGCCCTCCATATAGTCCTTTCCCGACAGACCATAAGCAAAGTAGTATTCATCGCCCGACACGATGCGCATCACGTCTGCCTCATCCGACACCTCACGCGCCATATAGAAGCCAGCCGAATCCGCACGGTAAGTGCTCACACCGTATTTAGCGTCAAGCAGAGCGAAGCGGTTCGTAATGAAGTGGTCAAGCTGCATCTCGCGCGTACCGCTCAGCGCATACATGTAGTAGAACTTGTTCCCGTCCGTCGTCACGCCGTTCTCCGTCACTCTCACGCCCTTTGTCTCAGGCTTGATATACTTCATCTCGCCCGACTTGTTATACTCGCGGGCCGACCAGTTTTTCTGCATAGCCTCAAACGTGCCCTTCACCTTCTGGTTCGTCATCACACGGCGCAGTTCCTCAGCCATAGCCTTTATCTCCGCCTCGAAGTTGGCGATAAACAGACACCACATCCAAGAGTCATGACCCTCAAACACCCATTTCTTCTTCTCCGTGTCCCACGAATCCCTCATTATGTTGTAGGCATAAGCAAGCAGCGAGTCATTACGCTTGCCGAAGCAGGTGTCACCGTCATAGTAAGTCCACCACCATATATTCCCGTCCCAAGTGCAATGAATCGTGTTCTTCACAAACTGGTCCACATTGCCGCCATAGGTCACGATGATGTAATATGCAGTCATGTTCCGCACATCATGATGCTGTCCAAGCTCGTTCCTGAACTTTTCCGACCTCCATGTCTTGAGGTCTGTGTACGTCATGTCCGCACCCGAGGGCACACACGATTTCACCCAGCTCCACAGCTTCTTTATAGCCCCCTTCTGGTATTCTGAAGCGTTCTTCTCGCCCGCAGCCTCATCAGCACCGCTCCACAGCGTGTCCTTCGGATAGTTGAACTCAAGCGAGCTCTCAAACTCCGCATCCAGTTGCGCGTCGAGGTCATCGTCCACCTGAAAGTTACACAGTTTCTTGCCGTTGTCCAGAAACTCTATGGCTATATGCTTCCCCTTGTCCGTCAGACCCATCACATCATACCAGTCACTCTTGTCATTGTTCATCTGGTACTGGCCGTAGTACGTAGGGTTCGAGTCGTCAGAACTGGTCGTCGCGAATATGTCGCAAGGATAGCCGTATATCGCCGTGCGTATCGTCGGGTCTTGCTGCTGTGGCGGAGTAGGCGATATCTCCTTCATCACGTCATTGAACACTATTGCCATGCCCGTGTTCGTCTTCATCGACGAATCCGAGAAGTCAGCCTTTGCACAGCTCACCTTACACGGCTTCGTGTCACCCTTGAACAGTGGCAGTTTGTTCACATCCTGCTTCACGCCGTTTATCCACATCTCCGGCACCAGACCTGCCTTCATGCACTTCATCCAGTAGAAGCGGTAGTTCTTCACCGGATACTTCGTCGATGAAGTTCCCTGAATACGCATCATGATGTTCGTGAAGCGTATCACGTCACCCCACGATGTGTATATCACCAGCTCGTCCACATGGAAGTTCTGCTTTTTGTTCTTGCAGGCGTTCACGTCGTCAAGACCGCTGCCCGAGTCCTCCGTGCGCACGATCTTTATCACAGCCCTGCCCTTGGCCATTATCTTGTCCATGTCTATTTCGCCCGTCTCCGGGTTAAGTACGTCGTTGTAGGCATACCGCTCCGCCATCTCCTCCGCATTGTCGCTGCCCACTGTATGGTTGTCCACCACCTCGTCGTCAGTCAGAGGGCGCGAATACGCAAACACCTTGTACACCCTCACGTCAGCACCCTCCGAGCTTATGCTGATACCCTGCGGAGCGTCCTGCTTGAAGTTGTCGTCATCCTGATAGCACATCGCCGACACGCGGTCGCCGTTCATATACAACTCCATGAGTGAGCCGTCGGCACGCTTGCCCACGTTGAAAGCAAAGCGCACACGCTTGCTCTCCGCATAGTTCTGCTTCACGCCCACCGGCGTCTTCGTCACGATCGGCAGACCCGTCTCTGGGTCTCTGTTCTCCTCGTCCTCCTGGTCCTTTGTCGAGCCGCTGTAGAGCATGGCGCTGTCCGCCGTAATGCGGAAGCCCTTCGCATCGTTCTCCATACAGTCCACCACCACCGAGCTGCGGTCCGACACGTTGCTCACCTCCATGTCTATCTCTACAGACATGCCTCCACGCTTCACATCTTGCATAAAAGGCTTAAAGTCAATCACTGCCTTCGCACCGTTCTTCAGCACCAGAGCCTCGCCGTCCCAGCCGCTCGTCTGCCAGTCCACGCCTTCAAAGGTCGTACCATGTTCACCGTAGGCCCACAGCTTTCGTGCCTCAGGGCTTTCCGAGTTCGAGCGTCCCGCAGCGGTCAGCTTCAGCTCCAGCCCCTGCGTCGCCTCGCCTATGTCCAGACCGCTCGACGCCACATCCACAACCGCCTCCAGCGCAGCCTTGCCGCACTCCAGCTTCAGCCTCGTCTCGCCCTGCTCCATGAAGCGCTCCATATATGTCTGCCGTCCGCGGCCCACGCTGTATGTCTTCTTCGTCTCCTTGCCAGTGGGCGAAGTCTGCGTCTCCGTCACCACCGCCGGAACCTCCGTCGGGTCGTATGCCGCATACTCAAACTCCAGCCTCTCATACTGCTGCGCCGACAGACGCGCCCTCAGAGGCATTTCCCCAAGCACCACCTCGCCGTTCTTGTTGACATATTTCATGCCCACCCAAGGGCTTCTCTCGCCGCCCTTCAGCAGGTCTATCCATATCGCATCAGACTTCAGACCATCTCTCTCCGCAACCAGCTGCACCGTGTGCCTGCCTGCCGCCAGCGTATTGGCAGCTATCGTGAACGCATCGCGAGTCGTGCCCGCCTTGCTCACGTCCTTGGTCGTAGGCACACCATTGCCGTCAACATACATCGACACCGTCCTCCTGCCAGAGCCCGTCAGAGTGAACGGGATGCTTATCGTCTCCCCGTCCTCATAGCCGCCCTTCTGCATCGCTGTGCCCATGTCATAGTCCGACGTCAGTTTTATGCCCACCACCGTCACCATCGCATAGGCCTGCTTAGTCTGCTTCTCGCCCTCAGCGGTCGTACATTCAGCCCTCACATACACATCCACATTTCCCGCCACCGACATATATGCCGAGAGGTCTGCCGTATAAGTGCCCCTCGACACGTTGCGCAGCTCCTGCGTCCAGAGCGTCGTAGTGCCCAGCTTCACGCTGATGCTCACCGTTGCGTTCACACCGTCGCTCTCCCCCTCAGCGTTCACATGGTCGTAGGTCCAGGTCAGCAGCGCCGAGCCGCCCTCTTTCACAAGCTCCGGAGCCACCTTTGCCGTCACCAGTATGCGGCTTGCCGACGATGTGCCACCACCGCCACCCGCAGGTAGCTTGGCAGGCGTACCTATCGCCACGCCCTTCGTGTCGTAAGCATACAGATAGTTGTCATCACCGTCAGGAACCACCTCTATCGAACCCAGCGTATGCGCCTCCAGCTCCTTCAACTTTGTCGCCACCACACCGTTCTGTATGGCGTTTGTGCTCTCCTCGTCAAGACTCGTGTCCACCTCCGGCACGTCCACCGTCAGGCTGATATTACCAGCATCATCAGCCTCGTTCTTCACACCATTCAGTGTCACACTCTTCACCTTGCCACCACCGCCGAAGTCGCTCCAGCTTGCAGTTTCCTCCCAACTTTCCGTTGTCGTTCCCGTAAACTGTTTGGTCTCCCATTTTCCAGGTTCCGTCTCGTAGCTTACGCAACGTCCCCTCTTCCGTTCCTTCGCATCCACAGCTTTTATCGCCGTAGCCAAGGTGTAGTATTCGCCGTCCTTCAGCGGTTTCTTCTCCGTCACGTTATAGGTGTTGCCGCCGCTCTTCTCCTCAATGGCAGTACGAAGTTCATCATTGGCTGCGGTTCTCGCCGACCTCTCTTCTGTTATCGCATTTGTGTTGCTGGCAATGTCTTCTGCAAGGGCGGCTTCTGCCTCAGTGCGTGCCTTGTTCTCCTTGTCTATCAAGCCCGACAACCCAGCCATTGACTTCTTCACTGTATCCGATATATACTCAGCCCATTCCGTCCATGTCCCTTTTTCGTTCTCCAAGTGTGCCGAGTTTATGTTATACGAGCGGAAGTATCTGTATATAGCCTTGTCATTATGTGCAATGAAGTCCAACTTACCCTCCGTATTCATGCTATAGTGCGTCGTCAGCACTTCCGTCAGTTGGTGTCTCATCGAATCCGAGAAAATCTCCACTACACCCACATTCATTTCATTGTAGACCAACGTCCAGCGCGAGTGTAGCGTGTCCTTCGCCATCCTTACGGCTTCCGCCACGCTGCCAGGCACGGCATCTATCTTTGCCACATCAATGCTGCCCACTATTCCCTCAGCAAGCGTCCGTATTTCCACATCAGCGCTTTCTCTTGTCGTTGCCTCGGCAGTCATCTTTCTTTGCAGTTCTGCATCGGCATCAGCACGTACGGTGGCTTCCTTCTCTATTTTCGCCTTCAGCTCGTAAATGTTGCCGATGTTGCCCATCTTCAGCCACCCCGGCTTCTGCCAGGCGTATATGTCGCCGTTCTCAGCACTCGTCTTGTCAGCCTCGTTGTAAATGCTCACCAGTTGGCCGTAGCGCAGCGTCTTGCCGTTCGTCCCCATAGGCGCCGTGTCCGCCTCCATCATCGCTTCCGTCTGGTACACTTTCCGTATACCCAGTCCGTCCGCGCTCTGCTCCATATCGGCTATGTACGCCAGCGTGTCGGCATGCAGTCCGCCCACCTCTTCTGGGCTGATGCTGTCCGTTTCGGTCTTGCCTCGCAACTCAGAGGCGCGTTTCTGTAGGTTGTATATAGTTTCCATTATTTATGTCTTTATTTTAAAAGTCGGTAAATTCTGATGCTTTGAAAGTCGCCTTTATTGGAATTAGTGGCAATACATAGCTGTCTTCATAAAAATTATCTCGTCCGCTTCCAAGTTCTATGCTGACAACGGCACCCATCGGCTCAGCGGCAACGATTATGCGATAATCGGTTCCTGAATAGTTGAATTTCTTAGACCTCTTACCTCTGAATGGAACGGCAAGTTCCTCGTCATATATTCTGAACAACATTCCTTTATATCCTTGTGCACTTCCGTCCCAGTTTATATTGCCGGATTTTATATCTATCACCATTTCCGTGTCTGTGCCGTCATCACTTTTCATCAGTTTCACCCTTCCGCTATAACCATTGAAAAACATAACATCCGTGTTACCTTTCATTCGGTTTGATTCTATAGCCTTTGTTAAAAGGTCAAGGAAAGTTTCAAGTTCGTCAAGCTTGTAAGCCTCAGCAGCACCGGCCGTTTCCGTGCCAAGTGCTGCAGTTATTGTTTCTGCACAAGCTTTCGTCTGTCCGTTTTCAAATACGCGTTCGTCTGTCTCGAAACGTTTTACAAGTAGAAACACGCTTTCATTTGTTTTCGCTTTCAGTGTCTTGCCCTCAAATGGGCAGAGCATACCATCTATAACAACTGTTCCGCTGCCTATTTTTACTTGGTTGTTGTCTACCCTTTCTTGATCTACATCCGACAGTAGAAAAGCTTTCGATCCCATTGTCATCACACTCAGCATAGCTTTCCGCATACCGAAGTCGTTCTCCTGCAGCGTCTCAAGGTCGTCCACATACACGGGCTGCCCGCCCTCGTTGAATTTCAGTCTATTCATAGTCATAAAGTTCTATGCGGTACGTTCGTCCCGCAGGTTTATAATAACTCAGCAAATTCCTTATCTCTCGCAGGTTTCTTCCGCCGTATTTGTCCTCCTCCGTATTCTCCGATGTGCAGAGGAACGTCGGCACCCACACCACAAAGCTGTCCTTGTACGAGCTTTCGCCCCTCTTTTTCAGAGTCACGCCCCTCTCCGTCCGTCGGTACATATATAAATCCTTCTGCATCTCGTCGCGCCTGTGCAAGAACACCACATCCTCCGCCTCCGTGCTCTCTATCCATATCTGTCGTTCTTTCAGATAGAATGCCTCGTTCAGCGCCTTTTCTATATACATCACGTTGGCCGTCGTGTTCAGCCGCCTGTCCGCGTTCTTGCGCCGTGCCGTCAGCTGCTCGTATATATGCCTCACTGGTAGCGTCAGCACCTTCAGCAGAGCCACCGTCAGTCCGCCCCTCATCACTGGCGGCAGCAGCTGCACCGCCATTTTCACCATGTCAACTTTCCACCACATAGCTCATCGAGTTTTCAAGTCCCTCCACCGTCAGGCTCCCACCTGCCGCCGTATAGTTGTTTCCTTTTATCGTGGTCCACGCCGTCCCCGTCGCCGTCATATACTGGCAGTCGCCCAGCTCCACATCCTCCACGCCGTCCACCGCCTGTATCGCGTCCGTCAGCCGCGTCTTGTTGAACGTGCCGCCATACACGATGTTCTTCAGATACGCCTTTATCGCCTCGTCTACGGCTCTCACCCCGTCCGATATGCGCCTTCCGTCCGTGCCTATCACCAGCGGGTCCACCCATATTTTGGCTCTCACCGTCAGCCGGTCAGCCCTCTGCGAGCGTATGTTCAGCACCACGCCAGCTATCTTCACCCTGTTCATATACTGTTTGAAAGCCGTTAAAATACCTTCTGAAAGCGGTTCCGGCAAACCGCCATTCTCGCCGCTCGCCAGGATCTCCACACTCGCACCACGGTCTCTAACCGCCACATACTTCACCACCTGCTTCCCCTCGTCCGCCGTGGCATATCCGTATTGCTGTGTCGCCTCGTCCAGCACCAGCGCGTCGCCGTATTGAAAGGCTCTCGCCACCTTGTAGTACCACGGCACGCTCGCCACCACCGCGCTTGCCATCCGTGCCTCCACGTCCGCTGCCCACTTTTCAGTCAGCACCTCCACCACATGGCAGCAGGCGGCCACCACCCACAGAAGCACATTCTCCACGCTCACGTCCGAGAACGTCCCGCCCCACGTCGCGTCTGCCTTCAGCCCGTAGCGCTCCCTTATCGTCGCGTCCGCCATAAAGGCGTCCGTCATCGTTTTCTTTATTTCTGCCGTTGTCCTTGCCATGTTCTTTGTTTCTTGTAGTTACATACCCGTTGGTTGAATTAAAATTCTAAATATTTACAAATGAAAAAGTTGCACAATTTGCAGATTATTAGTAAATTAG
>VSQE01000032.1 GCA_009775705.1 Prevotellamassilia sp. | reverse complement strand
CATCGTAATTTCTGAAAAAGACTATCGGGAACACGGCAACGAGATCCTGCTTCACGAACGCGCCCACATTGCCTGCGGCCACTCGTGGGACGCGCTGGCAATGGCAGTCTTCCGCTCCTGGCAATGGTTTAACCCGCTGGTGTACTCCCTTGCCGCCGATCTCCGAAGCCTGCACGAATTCGAAGCCGACCGTGCCGTGCTACGCAGCGGCACGGATGCCCGCCATTACCAGCTCCTACTGCTTGAAAAAAGTGCCGGTGCAGGCACCGGCGCATTCGCCCTTGCCGACAGCCTGCAAAACCATAATAACAACCTAAAAAAACGTATCGCCATGATGAAAAAGAAAAAATCCTCCCGGGCTTCCCTCGCAAAAGTGCTATACCTGCTTCCCGCCGCAGCCTTCGCCCTGCTGGCCACAGCCCGTCCCGCACAGACAAAGCACATTCCTGCGGACCCTCAAACTACCGCAGCCTTCCTCCGGCAGACTCCCGACACGACAAAGGCCGTTACCAGAAACGTGAAAAAGGACACGGCCTCTACCCACCCGCTCATCCTTATCGACGGAAAGACCTGCAACCGCACCGACCTGCTACAGCTCAAACCGGAACAGATCCATGAGGTCGTCATCCTTCAAGACAAGGAAAAAGCCGTCGGCACTTACGGTCCGGAAGCCGAAAACGGTGTCGTTTCCATCACGTTGACTCCCCACGATAACGCAGACCTAAGTCCCATCCGCATCAGTCCTACCACCGGACAGGACGGGAAAAACGTCATGAGCATCGGATACTCCTCCGACCTGATCGGCACCGACAAGGAACCGCTGACCGTGCTGAACGGAAAGATTGTTCCCGTAACCGAACTGACAACCATCTCCCTCAACAGCATCGTCAGCATCTGTGTCCTCAAAGGGAAAAAGGCCACCGACGCCTGGGGCAGCCGCGGCATCAACGGCGTAATCGTGATGGAGACGAAACCCACGGAATCGGACGGGAAATAAACAATTCCCATCACAACCCGCAAACACCGACAAACGCCATAGCCCTACTAACAGGACTATGACGTTTGTCGATATCTGATAACAAAAGCCTCAGCGCGCGGCCGGAACAACCGGCGGCTGCCAGAAGTATTCGTCATCGGAAGTAAGGATGTCTCCGCCGTACTCGAACTTTTCGGGAACCAGACTTACACTACGTCCCTGCGGATGGCTGCTCTTGCCCTCCGGCTCGGCCTGATTCACCGTATTGGCCGAAATGACATAAAGGTTCTTGGCCATGTAGCTCTCCAGATAATCCTCTACCGTCTGGCGTTTCTCATTGTTCCAGTTGGCATCCTCATTGAGCACGAGAGGCAGACCGGCCCGCAAACGTTCGCGCACCTCGCCGGGATGGAGCAGCAGACCGTTCTCGTCAGCTACGTATGCGGCAAACGTCGGATCCACCCATATCCATTTACCCAGCGACTTGCTCCAGGCCACATTGATGACATGGCAGTCGGAGTCCGTCTCATAGTCGCGCGACTGGCAGGTAAGATAACGGGCGGGAATGCCCTCGGCCAGCAGCATCTCGCTGAGCATGATGGCCATGAAGCGACAGTTAAGGGCACGGTTCTCGCGCTTGCACACTTCGTAAAGGTCAACGGCATTGAACCGGCAATCCGGCCACGAGGAACTTCCATCGTGACGCACGTTGTTGTGCAGCCAGTAAAGGATGTTCTTGATGCGGGAAATGTCATCGCCCGTGCCGGCAATGCTGTCCAGATTGAAATACTCGCGGGTACGTCTCAACAAGCTGTCCGAAGGCGGGGCATAGCTGAAAAGCGTGTCGCGCTGTCCGCCGCGCACGTAACGGGCTGAGAGTTTCAGGATGTCGAGTTTGGAGAGTTCGGGGAAATCCTTCCTGACATTCCGCAACATCTCCAGACGGGTGCAGAGAGGCATGTCGCCCACGGCACGCGCCACCTGTTCAACCGCAGGCAGCCTATAACCTATCAGGGAAGATAAGAATTTTCTCTGGTCCTTGATGCGCAGCATCCAGTTTTCGGCCTCGCCCAAAGCCACAGCCCAGTCGGCCGCCTTTCCGTAGGAAGAGGGAGGCGTAACGGGAACGACATCCCCATTGGCGCTTTCCACAACCCGTCCCGTCACAACATATCCCTTGAATTTGGGACAGTTCACGGCCTCGCCATAGCCAAGGCAGAATACATTCCCGTCAATGAAAACGTTTTCCAACTCGGGACAGTCCGCCACAAACTGCGAGCCGCCGGTGCTCACGACCGTCCCGCCGAAACGGATGGTGCGCAAACGGGGCATCCGGCTCACGCAATAGCCGTCAATATGTCCTACCAGACCGCTGAAGGTCAATTCCTCCAACGCGGGCATATCCTGAAACGTGCCGCCCGAAATATAGTCCACATCACGGAAAGTCAGTTTCCGAAGAGAAGTCAGTCCTTCCAGCAAACGCGACACAGAGCTATCCGTCCAAAAAAGGACAGGAAGCGTCAGGTCCGTCAACAGGGAGTCGGCGGAAAGGATATTATTATAGATAAAAGTTCCTTCGGGCAACTGGAGCGAACGCAGTCCTGTACGGGCCAAAGCCCACTGGCCCACCGTATCGACACGGGCCGGCAGAACCAGCTGCTCCACGGGGCACTGATAAAACATGCAATTGGGAATGGTATAGGCACTCGTGACATAAGGGTGAAAATCGTCCTGTCCTGTCAGGAAGGGTTTTCCGCCGGGAACAAACGTCACATCGCGCAGGTCGACAGAACGTACCTTGCCCGGGGTATCGCCCAGTCCGGCATCCTGTCCGCACATATCCCGCAAAAAGCGGATGTCATCGTTATTGATCGCTCCGCGGAGCGTCAAGTCCGTAATGCGATACTTGTTCTCCTCGCCCACGAGCTGCGCCAGCGTACCGGGCTGTTTCACCTTGACAATGTTTTTCCGGGCTTCGGCATTTCCTGCCATCAGGCATCCTGCAAGCAATAACAGCCCTAATCTCATTTTCTTCATCATATTACTGTTAGAATTGATTCCTTCTATTATTTATAAACACATGTGCGGGCCATTTGTGACAAAGGAAAGAACATTTTCTGCAAAAAAGAAAATCCGGAGAAGGGCCGCAAGGTATTCCTCTCCGGACTTTCCGTACTATGTTTCCGCCCGCTGACGGTTATGCCTGACGATAGTTGTCAAGCTGAGCGACGGTCATGTTCATCACCCATGCGTGGTGCTTGGCCACCTCCGCCTCGACAAAGTTGGCATAGACATGGGCCGACTTCGCGAACATCCCGGGAGCCTCAGTCGCATTGCGGAGGAGGAGATGAAGCATGATGACATCGGCTGCCATCTCTACAAGGTGACGGGCACAGATATCGTGGAAACACTGGTCGCCGGCCTCTTTCACATAGGCCACGGCCTCCTCGAACTTGTCGGCCATGACCTTGGCACGGGCCTGCAGGGGCTGCATGTCGGCCGATACCGCAGCGGCCTCGAAGTCGCGCATCTGGGCCAGATAGCTGCCGTTAGTCACATAGCGGATGGCAGCCACCACCTGTAACTGGGTCGTACCCTCGTAAATGTTGGTGATGCGCGCATCGCGGTAATAGCGCTGGATGGGATAATCCATCATGAAGCCGGAACCACCGTGAATCTGCAACGCATCGAACGTGTTCTGGTTGCAGTATTCCGAGTTCATGCCCTTAGCCAGCGGCGTGAGCGAGTCGGCCAGTTTGGCGTAGGTCTTCTGTTCCTTGCGTTCGTCGGCCTCCAGCTTGCGCTCGCGGGCAATGTCGTCAAGAGCCTTGTAGATATCCACATAGCGGGCACACTGATAGAGCAGGGCGCGGCCGGCATCGAGTTTGGCCTTCATCAGGGCCAGCATGTCATAGACGGCGGGGAACTCGATAATTTTCTTTCCGAACTGTTCGCGGTCCTGCGCGTATGCCAGACCTTCGTTGTAGGCGGCCTGCGACAACCCCACACTCTGGGCGGCGATGCCGAGACGCGCGCCGTTCATCAGGGCCATGACGTATTTGATAAGTCCCAGCTTGCGGTCGCCGCAAAGCTCGGCCTTGGCGTTCTTGTAGACCAGTTCGCAGGTGGGCGAGCCGTGGATGCCCAACTTGTGCTCGATGCGGCGTACGTTCACTCCGCCGTCGCGCTTGTCGTAGATGAACATGGAGAGTCCGCGGCCATCCGTCGTGCCCTCTTCGCTGCGGGCCAGGACAAGATGCAGATCGGCATCGCCGTTCGTAATGAAGCGCTTCACTCCATTCAGCCTCCAGCAACCTTCCGTCTCATCGTAGGTAGCCTTGAGCATCACGCTCTGCAAGTCGGAACCGGCGTCAGGCTCAGTGAGGTCCATCGACATGGTCTCGCCGGCGCAGATACGCGGGATGAAACGGCTGTGCTGGTCCTCGTTGCCGAATTCGTAGAGCGTCTCGATGCAGTCCTGCAAGCTCCAGATGTTTCCGAAACCGGCATCGCTGGCAGCCACAAGCTCGGCACACATCGTATAAGGAGTGATGGGGAAATTGAGGCCTTCATATCTGCGCGGCATGGTCATGCCGTTCATGCCGGCCTTCACCATCGCGTCCAGATTGGCCGCCGTGCCGCTGGCGTAACGCACACGGTCGCCTTCGTGGTGGGGACCTTCGATGTCCACGCCCTCGGCGTTGTCGGCAATGGTCGTGCCGGCAATCTCGCCCACGATGTCGAGCACTCGGTCGTAACTGTCCATAGCGTCCTCAAAGTCGAGCGGCGCATAGTCATAATTGTCTTTGTCGCGGAAGTTGCGTTCCTTCAACTCCACGATGCGCTTCATGAGCGGATGGTTCAGCTCAAAGCGCAGTTCGGGATGGTCTGTATAATGATTTGCCATTACAAACAAAACTTGTTTTCTGTGTTTCTATTTATTTACTTGCTGTTCGCCTTGTAGAACCTGATCATCTTGGGCACCACTTCCTCCACGCTGCCCGTAATGACGTAATCGGCCAATTGGTTGATGGGAGCTTCGGGGTCGGTATTGATGGAGATGACAATGCCGCTCTCCTTCATTCCCGCCACATGCTGGATAGCTCCGCTAATGCCGCAGGCGATATACACTTTCGGACGCACCGTCACGCCGGTCTGTCCGATCTGCAAGTCGTGCTCACAGAAACCGGCATCCACGGCGGCACGGCTGGCGCCCACCTCCCCATGAAGTTCGGCCGCCAGTTTGCGCAACAGGTCGAAACCCTCTTTCGAGCCTACTCCGTAGCCTCCGGCCACGATGATGGGCGAACCTTTGAGATTATTTTTGGCCTTCTCCACATGACGCTCCAGCACCTTCACCACATAGTCGGTCTCGGGCACAAACCGGGCCACATCCTCGTAGACGATCTCGCCGTTATAGTCCTCAGCCACTTTCTCGGCTTTCATCACGCCACTGCGCACCGTAGCCATCTGCGGACGGTTCTCGGGATTGACGATCGTTGCCACGATGTTGCCTCCGAATGCGGGACGGATCTGATAGAGCAGGTTGTCATAGTGCTTGCCCGTCTTCCTGTCGTCATACTCTCCGATTTCGAGTGCGGTGCAGTCGGCCGTCAGACCGCTGACCAGCGAGGAGCTGACACGCGGACCGAGATCGCGGCCGATGACCGTGGCGCCCATGAGGCAGATCTGCGGCTGTTCCTGCTTGAAAAGGTTGACGAGGATGCTCGTGTGCGGTTTCGAGGTATAAGGATAGAGCCCTTCGGCATCGAACACGTGGAGTTTGTCCACACCGTAGGAAAGTATATCCTTTTCCACCTTTCCCGTGATGCCGCAGCCCGCAGCGATGGCTTCGAGTTTCACTCCCAGTTCGTCGGCCAGCTTGCGGCCTTTCGTGAGGAGTTCGAAAGAAACCTCCTCCACACTATGCTTGTCTATTTCGCAATATACGAAAACGTTATTCATGATATTTATCCTATTGTATGGCTGTCCAACAATTCTTTTACCAGTCCCTCTATGTCGGCATCGCCGCTGCCCAATCGCTTGCTTTCCTTCGCCTTGAACACGATGTTCTGCACGGCTTTCACTTTCGTGGGCGAGCCGGCCAGACCGCACTGCGCCAGGTCGCCGTCCACATCGGCCACGCTCCACTGCGTCACGGTCAGATAAGGCTTCTTCTCATATTCCCCAGCATATGGCAGGCTGCCGTCGGCAGGACGCTCCATCGGGGCGCTGGCGCGTTTGTACTTCATCACCAGCTTGGCATTGCGCGGCCGGCAGGGCGCAGCGTTGCCGTTCACCGTGAGCAGGATGGGCAGCGGAGCCTCCACCCGCTCAATGCCTCCGTCGATATGGCGCGTCACCGTCACCTTGCCGTCCTTCACCTCGTCCACACTCGTCACGTAAGTCACCTGGTTCAGGTCGAGTTTCTGTGCCACCTGCGGACCCACCTGAGCCGTGTCGCCGTCAATGGCCTGACGGCCGCCGATAACGATGTCGGGCATGCCGATCTTGCGGATAGCCTGACTCAGGGCATAGCTCGTTGCCAGCGTGTCGGCGCCGGCAAAAGCGCGGTCGGTGAGCAGGTATCCGTTGTCGGCACCACGGAAAAGACCCTCGCGGATCACATCCGTAGCACGCGGCGGTCCCATCGTCAGGACGGAGACCGTCGATCCGGGATGTTGTTCTTTCAGTCGCAGCGCCTGTTCCAGCGCATTGAGGTCCTCGGGGTTGAAAATGGCAGGCAAGGCGGCACGATTCACCGTTCCCTCGGGTGTCATGGCATCAGGCCCCACGTTTCGGGTGTCGGGTACTTGCTTGGCAAGTACTACAATTTTCAGACTCATATCCTTATTCTGTAAAAAATAGGTGTGTTAATAGATTTGTTTTCCATGTTTGGACCCGCTCCTGCCCGCGGCGACAGAAAGGGTCGGTGGCAAATGTAACCATTTCCACCCACACCACCAAGTTTTCAGAATATTTTTACATCTACCCGTTTTCCCGGAGTTGGCTGAACTACCAGATCCCTCTGCAATATTTTCAATGAAACGAGCTGCCGGCAAACAAGGGGTTCTCCCGAAAAATCCAGCCATGGCAAAAAAACGTATAAAAAAATTTCCACACAAAATTTAACGTATACCCTCAAAGTTTAACGTTGAGGTTTCTCGGAAACAGAACAGGAACGGACCTTTTTTTCACAACATAGTATCTTTTTTGAACAAGATGGGACCTTTTTTAAAAAAGATAGGATGTTTTTTTCACGTTAAGCAACGAAAAAAGCCGCCCGTTAGGCGGCTTTTCAGGGATCTTCTACTTTGCTGGTGCAAATATAACACCTCAAAGGGCGAAATGCAAATGTTAATTAACCTACGTTTACATTCGGACGGAAACGCCTGCTTTCCTTATCGCCACCAAACGTGAAACGACCGCCGGGCCTTTTTCTCCACCTCCGGAAAAGGTTGTACGCTACCCTTCGTTCTCCCACCCCGTTTTCAACTTTTTCAGTGCGGGCGCACTTTTTCGGAAAGATATTCGTATTTTTGTTCACTGATATACACATTTTATATAATGCCTATGAAACTGGTATCATGGAATGTCAACGGCCTGCGGGCCTGTTGCGAGAAGGGATTCAGAGAGAGCTTCGCCGCACTGGATGCGGACATAGTCTGCCTACAGGAGACAAAGATGCAGGCCGGGCAACTGGACCTCTCCTTTGAAGGATACGAGAGCTACTGGAACTATGCCGAGAAAAAGGGCTATTCCGGTACGGCCGTGTTCACGCGGCTCCACCCGCTGGCCGTCAGCTACGGCATCGGCGTGGCCGACCACGACCGCGAGGGACGCGTCATCACTTTGGAAACGGACCGTTTCTTTCTGGTGACGGTCTATACGCCCAATTCTCAGGACGGCCTGCGGCGGCTGGACTACCGGATGGCGTGGGAGGAAGACTTCCGCCGCTACCTGCTGCAGCTCAGCGGAAGCAAACCGGTGATTGTCTGCGGCGATCTGAATGTGGCCCACCGGGAGATAGACCTGAAGAATCCCCGCACCAACCGCCGCAATGCAGGCTTTACGGACGAAGAGAGGGAGAAATTCGGCATCTTGCTGGAAAGCGGGTTCACCGATACGTTCCGCTACTTTTATCCTGATCTGGAAGGAGCCTATTCGTGGTGGTCCTACCGTTTCAAAGCGCGGGAGAAGAACGCGGGCTGGCGCATCGACTATTTCCTGGCGTCCGACAGCCTGAAAGAACACCTGACCGGTGCCGCAATACACAACGGGATCTACGGCTCGGACCACTGCCCGGTGGAACTGACCCTGGACCTCTGAGAGGCAACATACAGAAGTCATCTGAAATTTCTAACCTCAATAAAACACGAACAAAAACATGAACTCATTCCTTAAACAAGTGCTGGCCACAGTAGTAGGCTTTTTCTGTATCGGCATCTTCATGCTGGTCATGGGCACGGTCATGATGCTGAGCGTCATCGCCTTGGGAAACCAGAAACCCACTCTGGACGAAAAGACCGTACTGCGTCTGAACCTGAACGGCACACTGACGGAACAGGCCCGGGAGAACCCGTTTGCCGAACTGATGGGCAATCCCGCCATGGCGGAACAGGGCCTCGACAACCTGCTGAAAGCCATCAAAACGGCCAAGACGAACGACAAGATCGCCGGCATCTACCTTGAAGGCGGTGTGCTGAGCGCCGACTTCGCCTCGCTCGAAGAACTGCGCAAGGCACTGCTGGACTTCAAGAAATCCAAAAAATTCGTGGTGGCCTATGCCGACAACTACATGCAGGGCACCTACTATCTGGCCAGCGTGGCCGACAAGATTCTGATCAATCCCGAAGGCATGCTCGACTGGCACGGCATCGCCTCGCAACCCATCTTCTTCAAGGACCTGCTGGAAAAAGTGGGCGTGAAAATGCAGGTGTTCCGCGTGGGAACCTACAAGAGCTACGTGGAGCCTTACACCCGTACGGAAATGAGCGACGCCAACCGCGAGCAGGTGCATTCGTTCATCTCCGACATCTGGAACAACGTGTGCAAGGACGTGGCCGCCTCACGACACATCAAGGCCGAAACCCTGAGCTCCTACGCCGACCGCTACATGGCCCTGACCAAAACACCCGAATACGTGAAGTTGGGACTGGTGGACTCGCTGACCTACATCGACGGAACGCGCGACTATCTGCGCCGCCTGACCGGTACGGAAAAAGTGAAGTTCATCTCTCCTTCGGCACTGGCGCAGCTGCATGAAGCCGGCGACAGCGATGACAAAGTGGCCGTGTATTATGCCTTCGGCGGCATTGTCGGCGCCGAACAGAGCGGCGGTCTGAGCCAGGAAGCCCAGATCGTAGGTCCGAAAGTGGTGGAAGATCTGGACCGCCTGATGAACGACGAAAAGGTGAAAGCCGTGGTGCTCCGCATCAATTCGGGCGGTGGCAGCGCGTATGCCTCCGAACAGATGTGGCACGCCATCCAACAACTCAAGAAAAAGAAACCCGTGGTGGTCTCGATGGGCGGCATGGCAGCCTCGGGCGGTTACTACATGGCCTGCGGCGCGGACTATATCTTTGCCGAACCGACCACCCTCACCGGCAGCATCGGCATCTTCGGCATGGTGCCCGACGCTACGGGACTGCTGACCGACAAACTGGGCCTGCACTTCGATGTGGTGAAGACCAACGAGGCTTCGGACTTCGGCGCCATGGGCCGTCCTTTCAGCGCGGCCGAGACTGCCGCCATGCAGAACTATGTGGAACGGGGCTACTCACTCTTCCTGAAACGCGTGGCCGCCGGCCGCAAGATGAAGCCCGAAGCCGTAGACAGCATCGCACAGGGCCGCGTATGGACCGGCAGCCAGGCACTGAAGATAAAACTCGTGGACCGTCTGGGCACACTGGACAATGCCGTGGCCGAAGCCGCACGCCGTGCCGGCCTGAAGGAATATGCCGTGACCGAAGAACCGGGCATGACACCCTGGCTGGACCGCCTGATGAAGACGGCCCAGGGAGGGGACTATCTGGAACAGCAGCTGCGCGCCACACTGGGCGTATACTACCAGCCGCTACATTTCATCAAAGGGCTGCGGGGCACCGACTGCTTGCAGGCCCGCATCCCGTTTGAGCCCAATCTGAACTAAGCGTAAACCGAACCGGTGGCGGGCAGGCGTTTTTTTCAACGCGGCCCGCCGCCCTCATTATTATCCATGATTATGTCTGCCGTGATAAAGATTCTTCTGCCCTTTTCCTGGCTCTACGGTGCAGGAACAAGGTTGCGCAACCGCCTCTTCGACTGCGGATGGCTGCCCAGCCGCCGGTTTCCTCTGCCGGTAATCTGCGTGGGAAACCTCTCGGCAGGAGGTACCGGCAAGACCCCCCACACGGAGTACATCGCGCGTCTGCTGCTTGCCGGTGGCCACCATGTGGCCGTACTCAGCCGGGGCTACGGCCGCCGCACCAAAGGCTTCGCGGAAGTACACACCGACATGGATGCCCGCGATAGCGGGGACGAGCCGTTGCAAATGAAACGCAATCTTCCGCGGCTCACCGTTGCCGTCTGCGAAGACCGTTGCAAAGGCATTGATCTCCTCCTGAGATCTCATCCTGAAACGGACGTCATCATTCTGGACGATGCCTTCCAGCACCGCTACGTAAAGGCCGGACTGAACATCCTCCTGACAGACTGTTCCCGCCCCTATTTCAACGACAGCCTGCTCCCCGCCGGACGCCTGCGCGAACCGGCTTCCGGAGCGCGCAGGGCCAATGTCATTGTCGTCACGAAGACCGTGGGGAAGAATCCTCCCTTCCGCCAATACCGGGAGCGCATCCGCCCGCTTCAGGGACAGGACCTTTTCTTCTCCACCTTAGGCTACGGCCGCCTCACTCCCTTATTTGACAAAACGGACGACAATATCCGCACCCTTGGCTACAAGGACGCGGAAGTGCTTGTAGTGACAGGCATCGCGCGTCCCGACCCTCTGTGGACTTACGTGGAGCATCAAGGAGGCAACGTGCACCGTCTCGTATTCGGAGACCACCACAAGTTTACGTCGGCTGATGTGGAGCGCATCAACCGTGCCTTCACCGCCCTGCCGCCGTCAAAGCGCCGCATGGCCGTGACCACGGAAAAAGACGCCGCCCGCCTGCGCACACAGAACGGGCTGCTCCCGGAACTTCGGGCCTCGTTCTTCGTACAGCCCGTCAGCGTCCGTTTCCTACCCTCTGCCGAGGAACAAGAAAAGTTCAACCAAATAATCAAAGACTATGTTGGAAAAAATTCAAGAAACAGCGCAGTGGATTAAAGCCCACACCGCACTTACCCCCCGTACCGCCATCGTGCTGGGCACGGGACTGGGCCGTCTGGCCGCCGAGATTGAAGTAGTGGACGCCTTCCCCTATTCGGAAATTCCCAACTTCCCCGTTTCTACCGTTGAAGGACATCACGGCCGCCTGCTTTTCGGCCGGCTCGGCGGAAAGGAAGTCATGGCCCTCGAAGGCCGCTTCCATTTCTACGAAGGCTACTCCATGAAGGAAGTGACCTTCCCGGTACGCGTCATGTACGAACTGGGCATCAAGACCCTGTTCGTGTCGAATGCCGCAGGCGGCATGAACCCGGCCTTCGAGATAGGAGACATCATGCTCATCACGGACCACATCAACTTCATGCCCGAGCATCCGCTGCACGGTCCGAACTTCCCCACCGGTCCCCGCTTCCCGGATATGAGCGAGGCCTACGACCATGAACTGCTGGGCATGGCCCGCACCATTGCCAAGGAGAAGAACATCCGCACGGTCGAGGGCGTATATGTGGCCACACAGGGCCCCACCTTCGAAACTCCGGCCGAATATAAGATGTACCGCATCCTCGGCGGCGATGCCGTGGGCATGAGCACCGTACCCGAAGTCATCGTGGCCCACCACTGCGGCATACGCACCTTCGGCATCAGCATCATCACCGACCTGGGCGTAGAAGGAAAGATCGTGGAAGTCAGCCACGAAGAGGTACAGAAGGCAGCCAACGCCGTACAGCCCCTCATGGCCGAGATATTCCGCGAGATGGTGAAACGCATCGACTGATATCCCCGCAAAAAAGTTCCCGCAAAGCGGCCCTCCCGCACGGCTTTGCGCTTTGAAAATAAATCATTACCTTTGCACACTGAGGCTCCGGAATGCTTCAGTGTGCATTTTCCATATATGCCTCGACGAACACACGTGAAATATCTACAACAACACAGTCATGACAAAACGAAAAATCCAATTCAGCCTTGTCTATCGCGACATGTTCCAGTCCAGCGGTAAATTCCAGCCCCGCAAGGACCAGCTGGAACGCATCGCGCCCGTGATCATAAAGATGGGTTGCTTCGCCCGCGTCGAAACCAACGGCGGCGCATTCGAACAGGTCAACCTGCTTTACGGCGAGAACCCGAACCAGGCCGTCCGCGCCTTTACGCGTCCGTTCAACGAAGTTGGCATCAAGACCCACATGCTTGACCGCGGGCTCAACGCGCTGCGCATGTTCCCCGTGCCGGCCGACGTGCGCCGCCTCATGTACAAGGTGAAACACGCCCAGGGTGTGGACATCACCCGCATTTTCTGCGGTCTGAACGATGTCCGCAACATCATCCCCTCCATCAAATACGCCCTTGAAGGAGGCATGACTCCCCAAGCCACCCTCTGCATCACCAACTCTCCCATCCATACGGCCGAATACTATGCCGGCATCGCCGACCAGCTCATCGAAGCCGGCGCTCCGGAGATCTGCCTGAAGGACATGGCCGGAATAGGACAGCCCGCCATGCTGGGCCGGCTCTGCAAGATGATCAAGGACAAACATCCCGAAGTGATCATCCAGTACCACGGTCACAGTGGTCCGGGCCTGTCGATGGCCTCCATCCTCGAAGTATGCCGCAACGGAGCCGATGTCATCGACACGGCCATAGAACCGCTCTCCTGGGGAAAAGTGCATCCGGACATCATCAGCGTACAGTCCATGCTGAAAAACGCCGGTTTCGACGTTCCGGAAATCAACATGGATGCCTACATGGAAGCCCGCAAACTCACGCAGGAATTCATCGACGACTTCCTGGGCTATTTCATGAACCCCTCCAACAAGCTCATGTCCAGCCTGCTCTTAGGCTGCGGCCTCCCCGGCGGCATGATGGGCTCCATGATGGCCGACCTCACGGGCGTCATGAGCGCCATCAACAATAACCGACAGGCCAAAGGCGAAGAGCCCCTCAGCGAAGACGCACTGCTGGTACGCCTGTTCGACGAAGTGGCCTACGTATGGCCGCGGGTGGGCTATCCTCCCCTCGTCACTCCTTTCTCGCAATACGTCAAGAACATCGCCCTCATGAACCTCCTGACCGAGAGCATGGGAAAACCTCGCTACACCATGATGGACAATGCCATCTGGGGAATGATCCTCGGAAAGAGCGGAAAGCTCCCCGGCGAGGTAGACCCCGAAATCATCGCCCTGGCCAAAGAGAAAGGTTTCGAGTTCACCGACGCCGATCCCCAGAGCTACTATCCCGATGATCTGGAACGTTTCGTCAAGGAGATGGAAGAAAACGGCTGGGACCGCGGACAGGATGACGAAGAACTGTTTGAGTTTGCCATGCACGAGACACAGTACCGAGACTATAAGAGCGGTGCGGCCAAGAAACGCTTCCTGGCCGACCTGCAAGCCGCCAAGGACAAGAATCAGGCCAACGGACTCACCCCCGAAGAGGCCAGCGCACTCAAGCATGCCAAAGCCGATGCCCTCGTGGCTCCCGAGAGCGGTACCGTTCTGTGGGAAATCGGCGGTGACGGCGAATGTGTGAAAAGTATCGAGCCGTTCATCGGCAAGCAATATAAAGAAGGAGACTTCTTCTGCTACATCGAGAACACTCACGGACAGATTCTGGAAATACCGGCGGCACTGGGCGGAAAACTGGTAGAAATCAACGCCCGTCAGGGAAGCCATGTTTCGAAAGGGGATGTGCTCGCCTACATCGAACGCGCATAAAGCAACACAGGCATAGCCCGCAGGCGGAGCAACCATGCGGGCCACACGCCCAAACCGTTACGGGCAGGGCTGTCTCCGAAAGTTCTATCTGGAGACAGCCCTGCTTTTCCTCTCAAAAAAACACATCCCATCATTGTCCGGACTATGCTACACGATGAACTGAAACGTCTCCTCGCCCTTGAATTCGGCCTTCCCTTCACGGCGGAACAGGAGCTGGCCGCCGAACACCTGGCCCGCTTCCTGCTGTCGCCCGAAGGCGGAGAGGCCTTCATCCTGCGCGGCTATGCCGGAACGGGCAAGACATCCCTCATCGGCGCTCTGGTGCGCCTGATGAAACGACTGGGGCGCGAAGTCGTACTGCTCGCCCCCACCGGCAGGGCGGCCAAAGTGTTCTCCTCGCACTCCGGCGACAGGGCGCTCACCATCCACCGCGCCATCTACCGCCAACAGACATGGAACGGCGAAGGCACCCGCTTCTCTCTGGGCTTCAACAAACTGCGTCACGCCCTTTTCATCGTAGACGAGGCCTCCATGATCGCGCTCGGGAACAGCGGAGGCGGACAAAGCCTCTTCGGATCGGGAATGCTGCTTGACGACCTGATACACTATGTCTACGAAGGCGAAGGCTGCCGATTGCTTCTGTCGGGCGACACGGCCCAGCTGCCGCCCGTAGGCGAAGAGGATAGCCCGGCCCTGAGAGCCGACGTGCTGGCCTCCTACGGACTGAGGGTACGCCAAATCGACCTCACCGAAGTGGTACGCCAGAGCCGCACCTCCGATGTGCTTTCCGGAGCCACCCTGCTGCGACACATGCTCACCGGAAACAGCACGGAACTGCCCCGCATCACCGGCAGCAAAAAAGGCGAGATTCGCTTCTTGCCAGGCAACGAACTGATAGAGGCGCTCGTTTCGGCATACAGCGACTGCGGGACGTCGGACACCATCGTCATTACGCGCTCCAACAAACGCGCCAACATCTACAACAACGGCATCCGCACACGCATCTTCGACCGCGAGGAAGAACTCACACGCGGAGACCTCGTCATGGTAGTCAAAAACAACTATTTCTGGGCTGAACGGCTTGCCGCCGGACTGTCCCGCGACGAACGGCTGCCCTTCGACTTCATCGCCAACGGAGACACGGCCGAGGTGGTGCGCATCCGAAACATCCACGAACTGTACGGCTTCCGCTTTGCCGACGCCACCCTGCGATTCGGCAACTACGACAATTTCGAGGCGGAATGCCGGGTGCTGCTCTCGACACTCACCTCGGAATCGCCCTCGCTCACAGCCGAGGAGAGTCACCGGCTCTACGAACAGGTTCTGGCCGACTACGCCGATGTGCCTTCCCGGCGTGAACGCATGAAGCGCCTGCGTCAGGATCCCTACTACAATGCCCTGCAACTGAAATATGCCTACGCCGTCACCTGCCACAAGGCACAGGGCGGACAGTGGCAACGTGTCTTCGTGGACCAAGGGTATCGGCCGGAGGATTTGCAGCCTGCCGACTACCTGCGCTGGCTCTATACGGCCTTCACACGAACAACAGACCGCCTGTATCTGGTAAACTGGCCGGAAAAACAATCCAAACACGAGAATTAAAAACATCCGCAAGCACAAATTGTCAATTCAAAGAAGTAACTTTGCATGGCTATAACAAAGAAACTATCCCGCCCTATGCAACTCCCTCAGGACCCTATGATGCTGCTGAGTGTCGTCAACATGAAACTCAGAGACGACTACGATTCGCTCGATGAACTCTGCGATGACCTTGACGTAGAACGCACCGCGCTGGAAAGCAAACTGCGTGAAGCCGGATTCGAATATGACGGAAAACAGAACCGGTTCTGGTAAAAAACACCCCGGCAGACACATACGTCCTTCCTAAAAATTCCGACATGAAATACCTCCGTACCTATCCTCTCAGCCTGTTCTGCATTGCCCTTATATGGTTTCTGTGCCTCTTCAAGCCGCCCTCGACCCGTCTGGACACAATCGAGGGCTTCGACAAGGTGGTACATATCGTCATGTATCTGGGAACCTGTACGGTCATCTGGTGGGAATACCTGCGCAGCCACTGCCGTCTGAACGGCAAACGACTGCTTGTGTTTGCCGTTGTCCTGCCCATACTGATGAGCGGAATCATCGAACTGACGCAGGAATATGCCACGGACTGCCGTAGCGGAGACTGGGCGGACTTTGCCGCCAACTCGCTGGGAGCACTGCTGGGAGCCGCAGCAGGCTATGGCATCCTGCGTCCCTATCTTCTCCGCAAAAAGACTAACCGCACAACCAGACACAACAAAAACACATGAACGAAACCGCTCCCCATACCCCCGCACCGCCCCGGACGCTCTATCTGCGCATTGCGCCGTCGGAACTGTGTTTCGCACGGTACGAACAACGCCACGAAACCTATTTCGACTTTTCGCCCTACAACGTGAGGTCACAGACCTCGCTCACCGTAAACCTGCGCGAGGCCTGCGAGACGGAATCCATCCTGCAGTCACCCATATCCGGCGTTCAGGTGATCGTGTCGGGAGCGGTCACTCCCGTTCCGCTGGCGGACTTTCAGGAAGAAGACTGCGAGGCACTCTACAACTACTGCTTCTCGGAGGAGCGGAAACGACGCGTGTTTTATGATGTAGTCGCTCCGGTCAATGCCGTGCTTCTGTTCTCGCTCGACGAGATGACCTGCCGCACACTGGAAGACACTTTCAGCAATGTACACTACCTGTCGGCACGCACCCCGGTACTGCGCCATTTCGCCTCGAAAGGCGGACCGGCCGCCGCAGGCAAACGGCTTTTCGTCTACTGCCACGAGCACGTAGCCGACATTACCGTTTTCGAGGAAAACCGCCTCGTCATGACCAACACCTACGAGATACACGAGCCGGCCGATGCCGCCTACTACGTGTTCAACATCACCCGCCATCTGTCCATAGACAATGCGGCGATACCATTTTTCGTGGCCGGCACCGCCGAGTTGCGGGATCCCGTTGTAAACGAACTGCGCCGCTACGCCCCGGCGGTACACCCCATACATCCCTCCGCAGAATTCAACCGGAACATTGTGGCCACCACTGCGGGAGTGCCCTACGACCTGATGACCCTGCTCATCGGTAACTGACCGGCCAATCCCTCCTTTCATCCTTAACAAGAACGTACAAGACATGCGCATCATCACCGGAAAATACAAAGGAAGGCATTTCGACGTGCCCCGCTCCTTCAAAGCCCGCCCCACTACGGATTTTGCCAAAGAAAACCTATTCAACGTCCTGCGAGCTTATCTGAATTTTGAAGAGACATCCGCCCTGGACCTGTTCGGCGGAACGGGCAGCATCTCGCTCGAACTGCTCTCACGCGGCTGTCGCCGCGTGGTGACCGTAGAGCGCGACCGCCAGCATTTCGCCTTCATCGCCTCCACCCTCCGCAGTCTGGGAGACCCAGCGGCCGCCCCGCTTTGCACGGAAGCCTTGCGCTTCATAGGCCGATGCCGCGAACGCTTCGATCTGGTATTTGCGGACCCTCCGTACACGCTGTCCGAACTGGGCGAACTGCCAGACCGTGTTCTGGGCGGCACACTCGTAGCGGACGGAGGGCTCTTCGTTCTGGAACACGGCAAGGGATATGACTTTTCCGACCGTCCGGACTTTATCGAACACCGGGCCTACGGAAGCGTCAACTTCAGTTTCTTCAGGAAGGCGGCAACACCGGTCATATAAACCTCCGCCCCAAAAAAGAACACGGATTCACAGCAAAATGTTCGGCTTTCATTTTGTGAATCCCTACCCTTACACTAACTTTGCAGTCACAAACGTTTTTTAGCTAAAATACATTATGTCAGAAACAAAAAGAATCAAGACCGCACTGGTTTCAGTCTTTCATAAAGACGGTCTGGAAGAACTCCTCGCCCAGTTGCATGCAGAAGGCGTGAAGTTCCTCTCCACAGGCGGCACACAACAGTTTATCAAATCGCTCGGCTATCCCTGCCAGAAAGTAGAGGACGTAACCACTTATCCCTCCATTCTGGGCGGACGCGTCAAGACTCTCCATCCCAAGATCTTCGGAGGCATTCTGGGACGCCGCGAACTGGCGGGCGACTGCGAACAGATGAAACAATACGACATACCCGAAATAGACCTGGTCATCGTGGACCTTTATCCTTTCGAGCAGACGGTTGCCGACGGAGCCTCCGCAGCGGACATCATCGAAAAAATCGACATAGGCGGAATCTCGCTCATCCGTGCCGGCGCCAAAAACTTCAAAGACGTAGTGATCATCCCCTCCAAAGCCGAATACGGCCTGCTGCGCGACATCATCAGTCAGCGGGGAGCGGAAACCAGTCTGGAGGAACGCCGCATGTTCGCTACCCGCGCTTTCGGCGTCAGCAGCCACTACGACACAGCCATTCACGAATGGTTCGCACGTTCCTGAAAAACGCAGCTCCGCAAGTCAACCATTTAACCGACATCCTCAATGAGTTTCTTTTCCAAATTCTTCTCCTTTACCCAAGAACTGGCCATCGACTTGGGTACAGCCAATACGGTCATTATCAGCGACGACGAAATCGCCGTAAACGAGCCTTCCGTAGTTGCGCTCGACCGTCATTCGGAAAAAATGATGGCGGTAGGCGAACGTGCCAAACTGATGTATGAAAAGACAAATGACAAGATCCGTGTGATCCGCCCGTTGCGCGATGGCGTCATTGCCGATTTCAATGCCTGCGAACAGATGTTGCGCGGACTGATAAAAATGGTGCACAAAGGCAAACGCCTCTTCTCGCCCCAGTTGCGTATGGTCATCGGTGTGCCCAGCGGCAGTACGGAAGTGGAGCTGCGTGCCGTGCGCGACTCGGCCGAGCATGCCGGCGGCCGCGACGTGTTCCTGCTCTATGAACCGATGGCCGCCGCAATAGGCATCGGTATCGACGTGAACGCCCCCGAAGGCAACATGATCGTCGACATAGGCGGCGGCACCACGGAAATCGCAGTCATCTCGCTGGGAGGCATCGTCTCGAACAATTCCATCAAAATGGCCGGCGATGATTTCACCGCTGACATCCAGGAATACATGAGCCGCCAGCACAATGTCCGCGTCAGCGAGCGCATGGCCGAACGCATCAAGATCAATGTGGGAGCCGCCTTGACCGATCTGGGCGAAAACACTCCGGAAGACTACGTGGTCCACGGCCCCAACAAAATCACGGCGTTGCCCATGGAAGTGCCCGTATGCTATCAGGAAATTGCCCATTGTCTTGAAAAATCAATCGCCAAGATCGAAATGGCCGTACTCAACGCACTGGAAAACACACCGCCCGAACTATATGCCGACATCGTGAAAAACGGTATCTATCTGACAGGAGGCGGTGCCCTGCTGCGTGGTCTGGACAAACGTCTGACGGACAAGATCAACATTCCTTTCCATGTGGCGGACGACCCGCTGCTCTGCGTAGCCAGAGGAACAGGTGTTGCCTTGAAAAATGTGGAAAAATTCACGTTCCTGATGAGATAAGAGAAATCAGCACACACCCTACGAATCCCGAAATCGGGCCACCCAATGCCTGATTTCGGGATAAGGGAATGTGCATACAGACGAAGAGCCCATTATACCGCCATGCATAACCTGCTGGAATTTTTTCGCAAATACAATTATCTTTTTCTGTTTCTGCTGTTGGAGGCTGCCAGTTTTTCCCTGCTATTCCGCTTCAACAGCTATCAGGGTAGCGTATGGTTCAGCGCCGCCAACTCGGTTGTGGCCGAAATCAACGGATGGTACGAACATGTCGTTTCCTATCTTCACCTGCAAACCGTCAATCGGGAACTGACCGCCGAAAATCTGCGGCTCCAACAGGAGAACAACAGCCTGCGCGAGGCTCTGACCACCGCCATACGGGACACATCAGTCACGGAGCACATCATGGCGGAGCGTCTGGCCGGCTATGAGCTGATACCCGCCACCGTTGTTTCCAATTCCAGAGAGCGCACCAACAATTATCTGGTCATTGACCGCGGCGAGGCGGACGGCGTACACAGTGAAATGGGAGTCGTGGGCGGTGGCGGCGTAGTCGGCATCGTTTATCTGACCGGTCCGCACCATTCGCTCGTCATTCCGGTGACCAACCGCAAATCGAGCATCAGTTGCAGGGTGCGCGGCCAACGGTATTTCGGCTATCTGCAATGGGAAGGCAACAGCTTGCGGAAAGCCTGTGTGGACGACATTCCACGCTATGCCAAAATCCGAAAAGGAGAATGTATAGAAACCAGCGGCTATTCCGCCGTCTTCCCTCCCGGTATTTTCGTGGGACGCATCAGCGGCATACACAATTCCTCCGACGGCCAGTCGTACAAACTGGAGGTGAATCTGGGTACCGATTTCGCCAATCTGCGCGATGTCAATGTCATCTCCACTCCCTATAAAGCCGAGATAGATACCCTGCGCCGCCATGCCAGAGAGGAAGACGCGGCCCTGCAACCCTAAACAGACATGCCATGATACAGACATTCTTTTCCCGTACCGGGTGGTTCCTGCTGCTGCTCTTGCTGCAAGTGCTCGTCTTCAATCATATCCACATCATGGGCTACGCGACTCCCATGCCTTACGTCTATTTCCTGTTGCTTCTGCCCAGCAATACGCCGCGTTGTGGCTATCTGTTGCTGGGATTCCTGCTGGGACTTACCGTCGATCTCTTCACAAATACACCGGGAATCGCCGCCGCATCGCTCTGTTTTGTCGCCTTACTGACTCCACCCCTGCTACGTGCATTCTCTCCCAACGATCAGGATGACGAGGTGCTCGTCCCCTCGGCCCACAGCATGGAATGGGGCCCATTCCTGCGCCTCATCCTCGTAACGGTTTCCATTCATTGCGCCTTGTTCTTCAGCATCGAAGCCTTCTCCTTCTTCAACCCCGAGAGCCTCCTTGTCAACATTGGCAGCAGCACTTTGCTCACGACGCTGTTCATTGTCGCGATGGAACTGATCCGCGGTTGCGGAAAACACTGAAATCCGGTTCTCTCCGCAAATTCCCTTTACTCTTTCAATCTTTCCCGTCATGGTACGCGAACTGAATTTTGAAAATCGGAAATTCGTAATCGGCGGTATCGCCGTCACCATTATCGTGATCTATCTGATACGGCTCTTCACACTACAGCTCATGAGCGACGACTACAAGAAGAACGCCGACTCCAATGCTTTCCGGAAAGATATACAATATCCCTCGCGCGGCCTGATCACCGACCGCAAAGGACGGTTGCTCGTCTACAACGAACCGTCCTACAACATCATGGTCATCATGAACGACCAGCGCGGCATCGACACGCTGGATTTCTGTTCCACCATAGGCATCACCCGCGATGAATATATCCGGCGCATGGATGATATCAAATCAAAGAAAAGCTATTCACGCCATACGCCACAACTCTTCATGAGCCAGA
Organism: Prevotellamassilia sp.; assembly: GCA_009775705.1. GTDB lineage: Bacteria > Bacteroidota > Bacteroidia > Bacteroidales > Bacteroidaceae > Alloprevotella. The sequence goes on along the minus strand of VSQE01000032.1, from coordinate 4,870 downwards.
TTCCGGCGGAAGAGTTCTCCATGTTCCGCGAGAAACTGTTCCGCTTCAAAGGTTTTTCCATAGAAAAACGCTCCGTACGCCACTATGCCCACGGCATGGGGGCACATATCCTGGGCGATGTGGGAGAGGTGAACGAATCCGACATTGAGGAAGACGACTACTACAAAAGCGGTGACCATATAGGAAAGCTGGGCGTGGAACGCTCGTACGAAAAACAGCTACGCGGCGAAAAAGGAATGCGCATCATGCTGCGCGACGCCAGAGGCCGGACACAAGGCCATTACCAGAACGGGAAATACGACAAGGCTCCCATTCCGGGCAAGAACATCACGCTCAGCATCGACATGGACCTGCAGGCACTGGCCGAAAGCCTGCTTCAAGGCAAATTGGGGGCGATCGTTGCCATCGAGCCTTCCACCGGCGAGATTCTCTGCATGGCTTCGTCTCCCACTTACGACCCCCGCATTCTGGTGGGACGGGAACGCGGAAAAATCTACCGCACACTCAGCCGTGACCCGCACAAGCCCCTGCTCAACCGTGCCATGATGGGAACCTATCCCCCCGGCTCCACGTTCAAACTCTCGCAAGCCCTCATCGGACTTCAGGAAGGCAGCATCGACCCTCAGATAGCTTTTCCCTGCCACCACGGCTTCAACTACAAAGGACTTCATCTGGGCTGTCACGGCCACAGCTCCCCCACTCCGCTCGTTCCGGCCATCGGGACCTCGTGCAACGCCTATTTCTGCTGGAACCTCTACCGTCTGCTCAGCAACAAACGGAAGTACGGTTCCATCCAGGCTGCCATGACACGTTGGAAAGACCATCTCGTAGCCATGGGATTCGGCTATCGGCTGGGAACAGATCTGCCGGGTGAGCAGCGAGGCATGATCCCCAATGCCGACTACTACGACAAACACTACAACAAATCCTGGAACCCGCTGACCGTCATTTCCATCTCCATCGGGCAGGGAGAGGTTACCGCCACTCCGCTGCAAATCGCCAATCTGGCCGCCACCATCGCCAACCGCGGCCATTACTACATCCCCCACGTGGCCCGCAGCATTCAGGGCAGCAGCCTTGACACCCTCTACCTGCGGCCCCGCCACACGATGGTCAGTCCCCACTGGTACGAATATGCCGTGGCCGGAATGCGCCGCGCCGTGCTCAGCGGCACCTGCCGCGCCGCCAACCTGCCGGGCATCGAGGTCTGCGGAAAAACCGGAACCGCACAGAACCGCGGGCACGACCACAGCGCCTTCATGGGATTCGCTCCGATGGACAAGCCCCAAATAGCCGTTTCCGTCTATGTCGAGAACGGAGGCTACGGCAATGTCTACGGAGTGCCGCTCGGGGCACTCATCATGGAGCAATATCTCAACGGACACCTCTCCCCCGCCTCGCAGGCCAAAGCCGAGATGTTCCGCAACCGGCACATCAAATACTCCTCCACCGAACGCTAACCCCTTTTTCCAGACAACACATTCATGTCGTACATCTCCATATCCTCCTCTTCCCGCCCCCTTTCCGACAGCAAATATCCTCTGCTGCGCGTAGACTGGCTGATCATTCTGCTCTACATAGCCCTGCTCGCTTTCGGTTGGCTGAGCCTCTGCGGAGCGAGTCACGAAATAGGTGACACCGATTTCATAAGCTGGGGAACGCGCACCGGCAAACAGCTCGTATGGATCTGCTGCGCCTTCGGTCTGGGATTTGTCCTCCTGATGCTGGACGACCGCTACTTCGACCAACTCACCGACATCCTTTACGTGCTGGCCCTCCTGCTCCTGTTTGTCACTCCTTTCATCGCACGGGACATCAAGGGTTCCCTTTCATGGATCCAAATAGGATCTGTCAACCTCCAGCCGGCCGAATTCGCCAAATGTATAACAGCGCTGGCCGTTGCCAAGCTCTGCAACCAATACGGCTTCGCACTCGACAACATGCACAACCTGCTACGGGCCTCCGCGCTCGTCCTGCTGCCCATGCTCCTCATCATTCTACAGAAGGAAACCGGTTCGGCCCTCGTCTATCTGGCTTTCTTCCTGGTATTCTACCGCGAAGGGATGCCGGGCAGTTTCCTTTTCACCGGCTTCGCCGCCATCGTCTATTTTGTGGTAGGCATCCGTTTCTCCGAGGAGCTCCTGCCTGCAACCAAGACCTCCGTCGGTGAGTTCTCGGTCCTCACACTCATCTGGATATTCAGCATCGGGATGGTCCGCGTCTATTGCCCGCACTCGCGCCACACGGGCCGGTTAGCCTCCGGCGGACTGATCACCATGGCCACCGCACTGCTGGTCTCACGCTTTGTAGTCCCCTTCGATGTGGCATGGGCACAACTCGGGTTCTGTCTGTTCACCGTAGGCTATCTGATCTGGCAGGCATTGAGCGAAAGATTACACCAGTATTTCTACATAGCCGTATTCGCCCTCGGCTCCATGACCTTTTTCTACTCCTCGGACTACGTGATGAACCATGTACTCAAAGCACACCAACAATCGCGCATCCGGGTACTGCTGGGCATGGACACGGATTTCTCGGGAGCCGGCTACAATGTCAACCAAAGCAAAATAGCCATCGGGTCGGGTGGTCTGGAAGGAAAAGGCTTCATGAACGGAACGCAGACCAAACTCAAGTATGTTCCGGAACAGGACACCGACTTCATCTTCTGCACTGTGGGCGAGGAAGAGGGCTTCGTCGGATCGGCCACCGTACTTCTGCTTTTCCTGGGCCTGATCCTGCGCTTGCTTTATCTGGCGGAAAGGCAGACCTCCAAGTTCGGACGCGTCTACGGCTATTCCGTGCTCAGCATTTTCCTGTTCCACGTGTTCATCAATGTGGGCATGGTAATGGGGCTGACACCTGTCATCGGCATCCCGCTACCCTTTTTCAGCTACGGCGGCTCATCGCTTTGGGGCTTCACACTGCTCCTGTTCATCTTCCTGCGCATCGACGCGGGAAACACCCTGCAACAACAGCGCCGCTGAAAGCAATTTCTCCCTCATCTGAATTTCAATAGAATATCTACCGAATACTTGATACATTATGAATAAAAAGAATTCCGACATCCGCCTGCGCAGTCTTTTGTTTCTGCTTTTAGGAATATCCGTCGCACTGGCCATCATCTTCCTGAAAAAAGCCAGCGAAAAAACTGCGGACGATCCCGCAGATTACATCCTTCCGAAAGCAAGCAGCCCCTCAGCCCCCGACATGACCATGGACACAGCCTTTCTGACGGCTCCGGCCGAAACAATCAGCATCGCCCTGCCCGATACGATCGGGAAAGACAAACGTCCGGCCGCTGAAGCCGGATTCGAAGACGGCTATCTCAGCGGCATGGATGACGGTGCCATCGGAGAGGAACGTGCCTCGTATGACGAATCCAACAATTTTCCCACCCGCACCGAGCGCGAAGCATACGTCAAAGGCTATCGTGAAGGATATGCAAAGGGATTCGAGGACGGCAGCAAAGGCAAACAGTTCAACATTTAGTATATATATTATATAAATACCGGTGTGCAGCAAATAGCGATATTGCCGCACACCAGTTGTTTTTTTACAAGGCATGTAATTTTTTTACAAGGCGTGTAAAAAAATTTACATGCCTTGTAAAAATTCCCGAAGCCTTTACTTTTCCTCCAACTCCGTTTCCACTTCATCGAAAACCTGACCGGCCAAACAAGTATAGAGACGGCGTTCCTCAGCCGATCCCAGCGTCACTGTTCCGCAGGCCTCAACCCGCTTCATCCTTGAAAGACGTCCGAAGAAGTTCATGCGCGTGCCGGAATCCATTGTCATGGTTCCGGCCATCCCGTCGGGACAGCAGTCCCAATTGCGCGAATTACGGTTAGACAGCAACAGGGCTACCTTCATCGAGTCTTGATTGTCCCATGCCGGCAAATCACTTTTTTCATATTTTTCTTAAAAATTTTCCCTGCTCCCGGCTTTTTTCATTCAGACAGACCGGCACATACGGCACACATGCCCCCAGACCTGGGCAGGACTGTCTAAAAAGACGTTATTTGCTTGGCTCTTACAGTAGATGGCCGTAACTTTGTAGCATGATGAAAACGAAAACTCTTCTCCGCAAAAGTCTCAAATGGCTGCTCACGGCCATCGCCATACCCATCGTCTTGTTTCTCGTGCTCGCCCTACTTGTCTATCTGCCTCCGGTCCAGAACTTCATCGTAGGCGAAGTGGCCTCCCGCCTGTCGGAAAAGACCGGTATGCGGATTTCCGTCGAGCGGGTACGGCTGGCCTTCCCGCTCGACCTGAGTGTGCTCAACGTCCAAGCCGTCGAGGCCGGTGGCGATACCCTGCTGGCGGCCCGTGCCCTGCGGCTGGAAGTACGCATGCTGCCGCTTTTCAAAGGACGGGCCGACGTGGACGGCTTCTCCCTTCGGGGAGTACAGCTCGACACCAAAGACTTCATCCCCGACCTGAGACTGAAAGGTCGCATGGGAGAGTTGACGGCCTCGGCACACGGAGTGGAATGGGAAAAAGAACTCGTACAGCTGGATGCAGCCTCGCTGGACAACTCGGACATTTCTGTGGAAATGAGCGACACCGCCCGCAAGGATACTGCCACAACACCCTCCAACTGGAATATTGCCGTAGACAAAGTAGACATCTCCCGCTCTACGGTACGCCTGTCCCTACCGGGCGACACATTACGGCTGACGGCACACATCGGCGAAGCCGCCCTCCGTTCGGGACGCTTCGACACGGGTCGTGGCAACTATACGGTACGGCGGTTCACACTGTCGCGCGGTGCCGTATCGTTCGACACGGGACAGCCGTCCATACCGCTGGACCGTTATTTCGGGCGGCAGTTCCCTTCCCCTGTTGCCCTGCAAACCGGTAAGTCCCGCCC
>VSQE01000031.1 GCA_009775705.1 Prevotellamassilia sp. | reverse complement strand
AAAAAAAGCCGCTTTCAGGCGGCTTTTCAGGGTTCTTCTACTTTGCTGGTGCAAATATAATATCTCCGCGGGCGAAAAGCAAATGTTAATTAACTTATTTTTTCGTTTTTCGGTATGATAATTTCTGTAGAATCGCTTCCGTCTGCAATAGTTTTTGCAGTTCTCGTTCCCCGTAATTCCCCATTTTTGTGTAAGTTTGCAGAGTTTAAGAATATATGACGATGGAATATTCCGATACATTGAAGCAGACGAATGCCTATGCCATGCAGAACGGGGCGTTGCTCGGAGGCTGGAGCCTGTTGTGCGGCGCATTGCTGGTGGCGGCAATGTCCTGGTCCGAAGCGGGCTGGTATTTCGTACCGGTGGCATGGGCCACTCCTGTGGTCTGTACCGTCCTGACGTTGAGATTTCGTGATAAAGTGGCCGGCAGGACTGGGAGTTTCTCTTTCGGCCGGGGTTTTGCCCATACTTTTCTGATGTCGCTGTATGCTTCCGTATGGCTGGCGTTGGGCGTATATCTCTATCTGGCTTATCTTGACCACGGTCGTGTTTTTGATGCTTACGGAAGAATGCTGGAGAATCCGTCCGTGGCCGCCGATCTGGAACGGAGTGGCATGGCAGCGGAAATAGATAGGCTGACAGAGGGCAAGGGACCGTCGGCTTTGGCCGACATGATGCGGGCTGTTCCGGCGGCCAGTTATTCGGCGATGGTCATCTATTCCGCCATACTCTTCTCTCCGCCTGTTTCGGCAATCATAGCCTTGATTTCCCGGCGCCGGGGGCGCGGGAAAACTGCATAGACGGACGAGAGGACTGCCGGTATGTGAATTTATTATGTAAGAAACAAAGAATGGAGAAAATGGATATTTCGGTTATAATACCTTTGTACAATGAGGCCGAGAGCCTGCCTGAGTTGTATGCGTGGATCACACGTGTCATGGCGGAGCACGGTTATTCGTATGAGATAATCTTTGTGAACGACGGCAGCACGGACGATTCCTGGAACGTGATTGAGGGAATTGCCGCGAAAGACGGGCAGGTACACGGTATCAAGTTCCGCCGCAATTACGGGAAGTCTCCGGCCCTGCATTGCGGTTTTGCCGCGGCACAGGGCGATGTGGTGATCACGATGGATGCGGACTTGCAGGATTCTCCCGATGAGATTCCGGAACTCTACCGCATGATTACGGAAGAACATTATGATCTGGTGTCCGGATATAAGCAGAAGCGCTACGACCCGTTGTCGAAGACATTGCCTACGAAACTGTTTAACGCAACGGCCCGGCGTGTGAGCGGAATCCGGAATCTGCACGATTTCAATTGCGGACTGAAGGCCTATCGTCGTGACGTGGTGAAGAACATCGAAGTGTTTGGCGAGATGCACCGCTATATACCTTATCTGGCCAAGAGCGCGGGATTTGACCGCATCGGCGAGAAAGTGGTGCATCATCAGGCCCGGAAATTCGGAAACACCAAGTTCGGAGGCCTGAACCGTTTTGTGAACGGCTATCTGGATTTGCTGACCCTGTGGTTCCTGAACAGTTTCGGCCTCAAACCGATGCACGTATTCGGATTTCTGGGTTCGTTGATGTTTGCCTTCGGCTTCATAGCCTGTGCTGTGGTGGGAGGAATCAAACTGGTACACATTTGCGAAGGCACTCCGGCACCGCTTGTGACGAGTTCTCCTTATTTCTATATTGCGCTGACGATGATGATTCTGGGAACGCAGTTGTTCGTGGCGGGATTTTTGGGTGAACTGGTGAGCCGCAACGCGCAGGAGCGTAACAACTATCAGATAGAAAAGACAATCTGATCGGATATGGCGGGCGTTGTTTTTTTGAAAAAGTGGCTGCCGGCAGCGGTGCTTGCCGTGACGGCCTGTTCCAATATAGACTGTCCGCTGGACAATGTCGTGGCGTTGAACTGCGGTCTGTATTCGGCCGAGGAGAAAACCTCCCTGACGCTGAGAGACACCCTGACCGTGTACGGACGGGGATTCGGGCGCGACACCGTGCTGCTGAACCGTGCGCTGGGCATCTCTTCGTTTCTGTTGCCCGTCAGACAGGGTGTCAGTGAAGATACCCTGCTCTTGCGGCTTTCGAATCTGGAGGGGCAGGAGGCTACCGACACGATTTTTCTGAAACATACGAACGAGCCGCATTTCGAATCGCTGGATTGTCCGCCTGCGGTTTTTCATACTTTGCAGGGTGTGAGATGGACCTCTCATGCTCTTTCGCTGATGCCGCTTACGGTAGACAGTGTAGCAGTAGTCCGCACCACTGTTAATTATGATGACATTGAAAATCTCAAGATATATCTTCGTGCTACTTCTAAGTAGCCTGACGGTTCCGCTGGCGGGACAGGTCGCGGGGGCAGAGGACAACCGTCCGGCTGAAAAGCAGGAGAAGGGCGGTGTCCGGTATGCTTCGCGTGAAGAGGCTGCCGCGGCTCTGCGAAAAAAGACTTCTCCGCTGTTGGCGGGAGTCTCGGTTTCGTTCGATGTGGCCGGTGCCGTGATGGCGGCGGTCTCGCCTTACGGACAGATGGAGGCAGCCTGCCGGCTCAATCTGAGAAACCGCTTTTTCCCCATCGTGGAAACAGGCATCGGATTGAGCGACCATACGGATGAGAGTACGGAACTGCATTATAAGACGAAAGCTCCTTATTTCAGGGTGGGCTGCGATTATAATCTGGCACGGGATGTGACCTCGGGCAACCGTATTTTTGCCGGATTGAGGTATGCTTTTACTTCTTATAAATACGATCTGGAAGGTCCGCCTATCGTAGATCCTGTGTGGGATACATCAATGCCTTTCAGTTTCAAGGATGTCAGTGCCGGCGCGCAATGGGCCGAAGTGGTTTTCGGACTGGAGGCAAAGGTCTGGAGTTTTTTTCATCTGGGATGGAGTTTCCGCTACCGGCTCCGTCTGCACGAGAAAACTCCGGTGACGGGCAATGCCTGGTATGTGCCCGGTTACGGGAAAAGTGACGGTCATGCTTTGGGAGGAACATTCTGTCTTATTTTTGATATATAACGAGATACGGACATGGGATATTTCGAGCTTTGCCTGTTGGCAATGGCCATGGCGATGGATTGTTTTACGGTGAGCGTTACCTGTGGTATCATACAACGGCGTATGGGACGGCAGGCTTGGGCCATGGCATTTTCTTTCGGTCTGTTTCAGGCTTTGATGCCATTGCTGGGTTGGCTGGCGGCCACTGTGTTCAGTCGGCAGATAGAGGCGTATGATCACTGGGTGGTTTTCGGATTGCTGGCATTTCTGGGGAGCAAGATGATTTGGGACGGCTGCCATCCGGCGGCGGAGGAACCTAAATTCAACCCTTCTAGTCCGTTGGTTTTGTTTACGCTGTCTGTGGCAACCAGCATTGATGCGCTTGCCGTCGGGTTTTCTTTTTTGGGAATGGGGCTGCGTACTTATCCGGCCATTGCAATTGCAGTGACAGTGATTGGCCTGATGTCGTTCCTGTTCAGCCTGCTCGGAAAGAACATTGGTGTGAAGATAGGGCAGCGCTTTGACTGGCCAGCGGAGCAGTTGGGCGGATGTATTTTGATTTTTATAGGATTGAGGGTATTGGTGGAGCATATTTGGCTCGGATAATTTAAATGGAGGGCAAATGAGACGGTTGAAAGTATGGCAGATTCTTTTCCTTCTTTTTTTGACAGGAGCTACGCTTTGGATATTGGCGGGGAAGAAAGGACTGTCGCAATATGAAAACGAAGGAAAGATTTTCGGAACAATATACCATATCAAGTATGAATATTCCCGCGATCTGGACCGCGAGATAGTCGGCGAATTGAAGAAAGTGGATACTTCCCTTTCCATCTTCAATGAGACGAGTACGATTTCGCGTATCAACCGGAACGAGAACTTTGAAACCGACAGTTTGTTCCGAGAAGTCTTCGGACTGGCTGAACAGATTATGGAAATGACCGACGGAGCCTTTGACATAACGGTGGCGCCTTTGGTGAATGCGTGGGGATTCGGTTTCAGGAATGCGGAGAATGTAGATAGTGCAATGATTGACAGTCTGTTGCCTTTTGTGGGATATGACAAAGTCCGGATGAAGGACGGACAGATCGTGAAGACGGACCCGCGTGTTATGCTGGATTGCGGGGCTATTGCAAAAGGTTTCGGCGTGGACAGGGTGGCGCGTATGTTTGACCGGTTGGGCATCCGGAATTATATGGTGGAGATTGGCGGAGAGGTGGTTTGTCGTGGCCATAATGCCGGGGGAAAGACGTGGAGCATTGGTGTCAGCAAGCCTGTCGAGGAGGGACTGAAGGGCAGCGGAGAGGTGCAGACGGTGTTGCGGATGACGGATAAGGCTCTCGCAACCAGTGGGAACTACCGAAACTTTTACTATAGGGATGGGAAGCGTTATGCCCATACCATTCATCCGAAAACGGGCTGGCCCGTGCGGCACAAGTTGCTGTCGGCATCGGTATTGGCCCCCGACTGTGCTACGGCCGATGCGTATGCCACAGCTTTTATGGTGATGGGAATGGAGAAGGCCCGTCGTATCCTGAAGCGCAATTCGGAGTTGGAGGCATATTTTATATACGAGAATGAGGCCGGACAATTGCAGACCTGGATGTCTCCCGGTATGAGCCGATATGTGGAAGGTGCCCGGCGGGAGGAATGACTATGAAACCGGATTTTTTTGAAAGATTGCTATTGCTTCCTTTGTTTCAGGGCATTGGCAGAAATGAATTTCTGGAGATTGCGGAACGCATCCGGATCGGATTCCAAAAGAAGGCGAAGGATGTGGAATTTATCTGTCAGGACAGTTTTTGCGACAGTCTTTATTTTGTGCTGGACGGTGAGTTGTGCGCGCGCCGTGTTAGCGATGACCGCAACTATGTTTTCTTTGAATGGATGAACCTGCCGATGGTGATACAGCCGGAATGCCTCTTCGGATTGCGTACGCGCTATTCGCGTAGTTTTCAGGCAACAGGTACGGTTTATCTTTTCGAGTTGGAGAAACCGGCAGTCAGAGACATCTTGTTCAATTACCCTACTTTTCGCATCAACTATCTGAATCTGGTGAGTACGCAGATGCAGCAGACGGCCGGATTCTTATGGAAGCGGATTCCACAGAGCGTGGAGGAACGTTTCATTCATTTCCTGCGAATCCGCAGTCTCAGACCGGCGGGAAGAAAAGAATTGAAAATAGAAATGATTCCTCTGTCGGAAGAACTGGGAACCACTCGTCTCAATGTCTCGAAAATGCTGAAAGGATTGAGAGATGCCGGGCTGATAGAAATGAAAAGGGGAAAAATTATTATCCCTTCTTTTGAAAATCTGCTGAGTCGTAGAATGGAACAGTCGCTTGTATAGGTGGCTGTCAAAGTTTTTCCGGCAGTTCTTCCGGACGGTTTATCACTTCTGTCGCTCCGGCTGCCATCAGTTCGGGCTCGTTTCTGAATCCCCATGTTACGGCAATGCAACGCGTCCCGGCATTTCGTGCGGTTTCGATGTCGACTTCCGAATCGCCTACATACACTGCCTCCAGTGGCGATACCTGTAGTTCTCTCAGTGCGGCCAGCACCGCGGAAGGATCTGGCTTTCGATGTATCGTATCGCTCTCACCGACAGCCAGAGTGATATACTCTTTGAAAAAGCGCTCGTTCAACTCGACTACGGCCGGGTGGAGTTTGTTGGAAATTACCGCCATTTTTATATTCTCTTCCTGCAAGGTCTTCAGGAGCGTCATGATTCCCTTGTAGGGGCGTGTTTGGTCCAGACAGTGAAGGATGTAATAGCTTCTGAAGCAAAAGAAGATGTTTTCAAAAAGAGAATCGTCCGTGTCCGAAGGAACGGCGCATTTCATCAGGTGGCGGATGCCGTTTCCCAGAAAAGAACGGATTTCGGATTTGTTCCGCAAGGGAAGTCCGTAGGCGGCAAGAGCATGGTTGACGCTTGTGGAGAGATCTTCCAGTGTATCGAGCAACGTTCCGTCCAGATCGAAAAGGACAGCTTTTACTTTTTCTGAAATCATATACTTTAGATATTACGGCCGCGAAGTTACAAAAAGCAAGTGAAAGAATTTCTTTTTGTTCCGGCTCTTTGAAATATTATTTCCCAGTCTGATTGGAAAACTGTGTCGTTTATCGGACAAAATCCAGCAGAAGAGGCAGATGGTCTGACGGACCTCCCTTGTAGACGGGACCCAGATACGTGCGTCTCGGTTTTACTCCGCCTTGTACGGGATCGGGCTCAAGGAGGTCGGGAAAGTCAAAAATCCTGCAAGTGGGTGAAGGGATGAAAAAGATGCGTTCTTCCGAGAGCAACTCTTTGTTCACAATCATTTGGTCCAGCTGGTTCCATTTTTCCCGGAACTTGTAGGTTCCTTTGATCCCGTTTGGTGCGGAAAGGCGTGCCGAGAGGATGTGAAAGGCTGCGGTGTCGGGACGTTGGCGGTGGCTTTTTGACGATGGAGGCACCGCCCCGAAGGAAACGGCAAGCGAGGCATCGTTGTATTCATCGTTGAAATCACCCAGCAGAAGTAGCGACGGAGTCTGGCGGCAGGCCAGAATGCTGTCGGCCGCATGGCGCAGGCAGGCGGTTGCGCGGCAACGAAGCTCGCGGGAGACGGGAGAGCTGCCGCGGCGACTCGGCAGGTGGCATACGAATACGTCGAGAGTGTCTCCGGTTGCTATCAGTCCGCAGACATGAAGCATATCCCTGGTGGGTCGTTCATTTTCCCTGTGAAGCGGAATACGCAGCGTGTCCGAGGACAGTGGCAGAAAAGTTTCCGGTTGATAGAGCAGGGCTACATTCAGGCCGCGGACGTCGTTTCCGTGTGTCACGATGTATTTGTATCCCAGACGGGCAAGTCTGGTCCGTTGGGTCAGATGGTGCAGTACGCTGTCGTTCTCCACTTCGCACAAGGCTACCAGATCCACCGGCTCTGCTCCGCCTGCGGCAGTGATGATGCGGCTCAGCTGTCCCAGTTTTTTCCAGTAGCGGTAGGTGTTCCATTGTCGTTCGCTTCCGGGCAGAAATTCCAGGTCATCGTGTCCCTCATGATGACAGGTATCGAAAAGGTTCTCCACGTTGTATTCCATAACGCGGAAGCGTCTCGCCTTTCTTTCGGCGGACAGAGAAAGGAAGAAAAACAGACACAGGCAGAACAGTGCCGGCAAGGGAAGCCTATTCATGATGGTAAGGCTCGCCTCGTAGGATGGTCATGGCCCTGTAGACTTGTTCCGCAAAGAAAAGACGGACCATCTGATGTGAGAACGTCATGCGGGAAAGGGAGATTTTTTCTTTCGCCAGTGCGTAAATGTCTGGAGAAAAACCGTAGGGACCTCCTACGATGAAGACCAGTCGGCGGGCTACCTGATGCTGTTTCTTTTGCAGATATTCGGCAAATTCCGTTGAGCGGAACTCTTTGCCTCCTTCGTCCAGTAATACGATGTGGTCTCCCTCTTTGAGCGTTTTCCGCAAGAGTTCTCCCTCGCGTTCTTTTTGTTGTTCGGCTGTCAGTGTTTTGGTGTTCTTCAGTTCGGGCACTACTTCCATTTCGAAAGGAAGGTAGTGCTTTGTGCGTTCCACGTATTCTCCGATCAGCGTGTTCAGGTGTCTGTCTGTTGTTTTTCCGACAACGATGAATTGTATTTTCATGTCATACAGGCTGGTAATCGTGAAATGCACAGACTGGAAATTTCCGGTCTGTGCATTTTGCGATTATCAGTAAAAGGTGTTTCATTATTTTGCCGTTGTGCCGGTCGTTCTGCGGGAGCGGCGTTTCGGTTTCTCTTCCTCCGGCAGTTTGTCCACTTTCACTCCTGCCAGTTCGGGGTCGATCATGATGCGGCCGCAATATTCGCAGACGATGATTTTTTTGCGCATGCGGATGTCTAACTGGCGCTGGGGCGGAATCTTGTTGAAGCAACCGCCGCAGGCATCACGTTCCACATAGACAATGCCCAGTCCGTTGCGGGAATTTTTGCGGATGCGTTTGAAAGCCGTGAGCAGGCGCGGGTCGATGGTCATTTCCAGATTCTTTGCTTTTTCGCGCAGTTTCTCCTCTTCGGCTTTGGTTTCGGAGATGATTTCGTCAAGTTCGGATTTCTTCATTTCAAGATCGGCACGGCGTTCTTGCAAAGTCGTGCTGTTGACGGTTATTTCTTCCTGCTTGGCCTCAATCTGGCGGCGGGCTTCTCCGATTTTCTTGTTCTGGAGTTCGATTTCAAGTGACTGGAACTCTATTTCTTTCGACAGCATGTCATACTCACGGTTGTTCTTCACATCGTTGAGTTGTGTTTTGTAGCGTTCCACTGCGGCCTGAGCCTCTTCTATTTTGGAGTTGCGCTTTGCGATTTCTGTGTTCAGCCCTTCTATTTCTTCGTTGAAACGGCCCAGACGGAGGGTCAGACCTTCAATTTCGTCTTCCAGATCCTGCACTTCCAAAGGAAGTTCGCCGCGCAGAGTTTTGATCTTGTCGTTTTCGGACAGCAGTGTCTGCAACTGGTAGAGTGTCTGTAACTTCTGTTCTACAGACATTTCCGTCACTTCTTTTTTCGTAATCATATTCTTGTCGTTTGGGTTTTGTTCTTTATAAATAATGTATGGGATTGGTGTTGGTGTCGCTTTTGCAAATACGGAGTTCGGGACAAGTATCTTTCAACAGACGGAGCAGAAGGTCAATGGTGAACCGTTCGCTCTGGTAGTGTCCGAGAACTCCGATCCACAGTTCTTTTTCGTGACCGAAATACCGGTGATACCCCATTTCGCCGGTAAGGAAAACATCAGCTCCGGCGGCGATGGCTTTTTCCAGCAAAAACTCTCCGGCTCCTCCGCACAATGCCACACGCTTCACCGGACGTTCCGGTCCTTTGCTGTAATTCAGGCAAGCTACGCCGAAAGTCTCTTTCACCCGTTGTAGGAAAATCAGAGGGTTCTCTTCCTGAGGGAGGATTCCGATCAGGCCGCTTCCTTGTTCCGTCCCATCGGCGGACGTGGCGCCTTGTTGCAGAAAACGGGTTTCGACAAGTCCCAGTCGTTCTGCCATTTCAAAGTTGACTCCTCCCTGCGCATTGTCCAGGTTGGTGTGGGCGGCATAGATGGCGATGTTTTGCACAACGGCCTTGCGCACACACCGTTCCACGAGATTGTGGTCGGCCAGACATTTCACACCCCGGAACAGTAATGGATGATGGGCCACGATGAGATTACACCCGCATCGCTCCGCCTCCAGTATGACATCTTCTGTTATGTCCAGACACACTAAGACCCCTGACGCTTCCGTCTCTGTTAATCCAATCTGCAAGCCGGCATTGTCATAGTCTTCTTGCAGAGGCAGAGGCGCGAACCTTTCAAGGGCCTCGACGACTTCCTTTATTTTCATATCCTATGTTTCAGGTTACAAAAGTACGATAAAAAAGTGGAATACGGAAGAACATGGTGAATAGATTTGATTCACAGAGCATGCGAAAGTTTTTGGAGTTTTACACTCATAAAGATGCCAAATTCATCCGTTGGATTTAGCTGAGGGTACTATGCGTTTTTCTCAAATATTCGTTCAACAAGTCATAAATTTCTTTTCCTTTCATGCTCAGAAAGTCAACGGGAATGCTTTCTATTGCTCCGTTCACATGGATGTTAAATCCCATTATTTTCTGCATGAAATAGGATGATTTCTCAAACTTCTTCATCAATGGAACTTTCTTATAATCAATGGCTATCATTTGGGCAGAATGGACTTTTGTCAATCGGAAACGCTCCACATCTGCAAAATGTACCGTATGATAGGTACCTTTGCACCGCACGTACAGTTCCAGTTTGTCTTCATGAATTATTAAAAGCGGAATATGGCGAATCCTGTTATAGAGAGTAACGATAATGATAAACAATCCGCTGCCGCCGAAGCATACAACATTCAGCCAGCCGCCCAGCACTTTCGTTATCAGGCTGCAATCATCGTCTCGGATAATCAGGCATCCTACTGCGGCGAAAGTCAAACACAGGATAGCCAGCAGGATATTTTTCCATAGGCTTTGGTAGATACTTTTTTCGCTTCGTTTGCTCTCTTGTCGGTCAGTTTCATGGCTCAATACATTATGATGTTATTCAGGATTTTGTCGGTAAAGTACAGCGTTTTTATCCTACTGTTCGCAAAGTTATATATTTTCTGTAAAAAAGCCTTCAGGATGAATGGAAAATACTGGCCGGCTGATACTACACTTGGCCGAAAATAGGTGTGAAAGATAAGATTCGGGAAGAATATGCCAGTGTGAATATAAATTTTCCGTATCTTTGCAACCTGTCTTTTCCCTTAAATAATTAAAAAATACGGATGAAAAATACATTCTTCTACTACGGATTGGTAGTGACCTTCGGCGTATGTTCCGCCATTGGAGCAAAGGCCGCCGCCCCCTTTTGTGTACATCCTTCAGAAAGCGCTTCCGACAAGGGGGACTATGTGTCCAAACGGCCTGAGAAACCTGTCTTTCGCAGCGAGGCCGTCGAGCGGACCATCCGTCGGGTGACTTCCCGACTGACACATCCCCGGCTGCGCTGGATGTTCGCCAACTGTTTCCCTAACACACTTGATACAACGGTCCGTTACGGAAAGACCGAAGACGGTGATGACGATACTTTTGTTGTTACGGGTGATATTCCGGCCATGTGGTTGCGCGATTCCGGCGCACAGGTGTGGCCGTATCTGCCGTTGGCTGCCGGGGACGAGGACTTGCGCCACCTGATTCGCGGCGTTGTGCGCCGTCAGTTCCGCTGTCTGCTGATAGATCCCTATGCCAATGCCTTTATGCAGAGCCGCGACAGTCTGAGTACGGAATGGCGGAAGGACTATACCCAGATGCTTCCCGGGGTGTACGAGCGGAAGTATGAACTGGACTCGCAGTGCTATCCTCTGCGTCTGGCCTATGCCTATTGGAAGGCTACGGGCGACGCTTCTATCTTCGATGATTTGTGGTTGCAGACGGTGAAGACCGTGCTTCGCACCATGCGGGAGCAGCAGCGCATGGACGGAACCACTCCTTATAAATTTATGCGTGTCACCCATGCCATGCACGATACGCAGTCCAATTACGGACAAGGGCATCCGGGCCGGCCTTGTGGTCTGATCGTCTCCAGTTTCCGCCCTTCGGACGATGCCACGGTGTTCCCTTATCTGGTGCCTTCCAATTTCATGGCCGTGAGTTGTCTGCGCAAGGCAGCCCGGGTGCTTTCCGAGGTGAACGGAGATGTGGCTCTTGCTACGGAATGCAGAACGCTGGCCGATGAGGTGGATGGTGCTCTGCGGAAATATGCGGTGGTGCACCATCCCCAGTACGGCAAGGTGTACGCCTTCGAGGTGGATGGATATGGTAGTGCGCTCCTGATGGACGATGCCAACGTGCCTTCCCTGCTGGCTTTGCCTTACATCAGCGATGTGACGGCCGATGACCCCGTTTACCGGAACACGCGCCGGCTGATATGGAGCAAGGACAATCCTTACTTCTTCAGCGGCCCTGCGGGAGAGGGCATCGGCGGGCCGCATGTCGGCATCGGCTATATCTGGCCCATGAGTCTCATCATGCGGGCCATGACTTCTGAGGACGATGCCGAGATCAGGGACTGTCTCGTCACCCTGTTGCGCACGGACGGAGGTACTGGAATGATGCACGAGGCCTTCCACAGGGATGACGCGAAGAAATATACACGTTCCTGGTTCGCGTGGGCCAATACGCTCTTCGGCGAACTTATTCTGAAACTGGTGGACGAGGGGAAGACGGATATGCTCAATTCCCTGCCGCAAGACAGCGCGGATTTGTGATTTTTTGGAGGGATGTCGGTCCGGTGTGTCAGGATTTATCCGTATCTTTGTCTCGAATAAAGTAATCGGTAAAAAGACGGAAGAGAATGGAAATATCGGCAAAATTTGACCATTTCAATATCAATGTGACGGATTTGGAACGTAGCATGGCCTTTTACAAAGAGGCCTTGGGACTTGTGCCCTGTGGGGAGATCAACGGGCCCGAAGGTGCCTTCCGGATCGTGTATCTTGCCTCTGGGACATCCGGTTTCAAACTGGAACTGACCTGGCTGCGCGATCATCCGCAGCCGTATGATCTCGGCGAGTGTGAGTTTCACATTTGTCTGCGTGTGTCCGGAGATTATGAAGCCGTCAGGGCTTTTCATAAAGAGATGGGTTGCGTATGCTATGAGAATCATGACATGGGGCTTTATTTTATCAGCGATCCCGATGGGTACTGGATAGAGATATTGCCCGTAGAACAAATGTGAGAAAGTAATTTAATACATCAGATTATGGAAAATCAACAACTTATCAGCAAGTGCCTGGAAGTGGCACAGACTTGGATCGATTCTCCTCTGTATGACAAGGAGACACAGGACGCCGTACGCACAATGATGGAAAATGAGGACAAGACCGAACTCATCGATTCCTTTTATCGTACGCTTGAATTCGGCACGGGAGGTTTGCGCGGCATCATGGGGCCGGGTACGAACCGGATGAACATCTATACGGTGGGAGCCGCCACTCAGGGCTTGTCCAATTATCTGAATCTCAGCTTTAAGGATAAGGAGCAGATCAGCGTTGTCGTGGGTTATGACTGCCGCAACAACAGCCGTCTGTTTGCCGAGACCAGCGCAAATATATTTTCGGCCAACGGCATAAAGGTCTATCTGTTCGAGGACATGCGTCCTACGCCCGAGATGTCCTTTGCTATCCGTCATCTTGGCTGCCAGAGCGGTATTATCCTTACGGCCAGCCACAACCCGAAAGAGTATAACGGCTACAAGGCCTACTGGGACGATGGTGCGCAGGTATTGGCTCCCCACGACAAGGGTATTATTGACGAAGTGAACAAAGTGCGCGTGGAAGACATCCGGTTTGAAGGAAATCCCGCGCTGATCGAGGTGATAGGCAAGGAGATAGACGATATTTATCTTGAAAAAGTGCATTCCCTCAGCATTGACCCCGCCTGCATCCGTCGTCAGAAAGACCTGAAGATTGTCTACACTCCCCTTCACGGAACCGGAATGATGCTCATTCCCCAAAGTCTGAAACTCTGGGGATTCGAGAATGTACATACCGTTCCCGAGCAGATGGTGAAGAGCGGCGACTTCCCCACGGTGGCAAGTCCAAATCCCGAGAACGGAGAAGCGTTGACTATGGCCTTAAACCTGGCCAAGCAGATAGACGCGGACATTGTCATGGCCAGCGATCCCGATGCCGACCGCGTCGGGATGGCCTGTAAGGATGACAAAGGGGAATGGGTGCTTGTTGACGGTAACCAGACCTGCATGATTTTCCTTTATTACATCATCATGAACCGCAAGGCTCAGGGAAAGATGCAGGGCAACGAATTTATTGTCAAGACGATTGTCACGACAGAGCTGATCCGTGAGATTGCGCGCAAGAACCACATAAAGATGCTGGATGTATACACCGGTTTCAAATGGATAGCCCGCGAGGTGCGTCTGGCTGAAGGCAAGGAACAGTACATTGGCGGCGGTGAGGAAAGTTATGGTTTTATGGCCGAGGACTTCTGTCGTGACAAGGATGCTGTCAGCGCCTGCTCGCTGCTGGCGGAGATCTGTGCGTGGGCGAAGGATCAGGGCAAGACGTTGTACGATGTTCTGATGGACATCTACGTAGAGTATGGCCTGGCACTGAACCAGACTATCAATGTGGTGAAGCCCGGCAAGAGCGGAGCTGACGAGATCAAGGCGATGATGGAGAATTTCCGCACCAACCGTCCTGTCGAGATTGCCGGTTCGCAAGTGGTTTGTACGAAGGACTACGCCGTGTTGCTCCAGTATGATGCAGCGGGCAATGCCTCTCCGCTCGATATGCCGGAGCCCTCCAATGTGCTGCAATGGTACACGGCCGACGGAACGAAGGTGAGTGTGCGTCCCAGCGGAACGGAGCCTAAAATCAAGTTCTATATTGAGGTCAAAGGCGAGATGGCCTGTCCCAAATGCTATGCCGGAGCACGTGTCGAGGCGATGCAGAAAGTGGAAGAAGTCAAGAAGAGCCTGGGCCTGTAATGAGGTGAGCGCTTCAGGCCAAGAGCCTGTAATTTATAGAAAATCCGTGCGGAAACCGGAAGGGGTCTGCACGGATTTTTTGTGAAGATACGGGCGGCATGGCCTGTATGGAATGTTTTTTGGAAAAACGTCATAGCCAAAACCGTGCCAAAGAAATTTTCAGGAAATTTTGTATATATACTTTAACGTACATCCAAACAATTTAACATTGAGGGTAAACGAAAAAAGAATGAGAACGGACCTATTTTTCACAACATAGTATGTTTTTCAAAAAAGATAGGACCTTTTTTAAAAAAGATGGGATGTTTTTTTCACGTTAAGTGTCGAAAAAAAGCCGCTTTCGGGCGGCTTTTCAAGGGTGTTCTGCTTTGGTAGTGCAAATATACAGCCTCAAGGGGCGAAATCCAAATGTTAATTAACCTTCGTTTACACTCTTGCCTGAAGTGTCTTTTTTCTTATCGTCGTTAAACGTGAAATGACGCAGGCCCTTTTCCACATCCGGAAAAGGGCCTGCGTCAGAACTCTCTGATCTTGGAGGCATTTAGGTCCGGAGTGTCCCGATAATGTCGTTGACGTCGGACACTCCGTGCCGGTCCAACCATGCTTCCATGCCTTCTATCACTTGGACCGTTACGGTGGGATCGATGAAGTTGGCGGTGCCGATCTCGATAGCCGTGGCGCCGGCCATCAGGAACTCCAGCGCATCCGTTGCGTTCATGATGCCGCCCAGACCAACAACGGGAATATTGACGGCATTCGCTACCTGCCACACCATGCGCAGGGCTATGGGTTTTACGGCCGGGCCCGATAGGCCGCCGGTTCCGATGCTCAGGCGGGAGCATCGGCGTTCTATGTCGATGCTCATGCCCATCAGGGTGTTGATCAGCGATACGCTGTCCGCCCCTTCGGCTTCAACGGCCCGCGCGATGTCTGCTATGTTGGTGACATTCGGCGACAGCTTGACGATCATCGTTTGGGGATAGACTTCTCTGACAGCCTTGACCACCGAGGCCGCTCCTTCGCAAGTAACTCCGAAGGCCATACCTCCGTTCTTGACATTGGGGCAGGATATGTTCAGCTCTATGGCCGGAATTTCTGGAAGTGCGGCTATGCGGGCGGCGCAGGCGGCATAGTCTTCGGGGGTGGAGCCGGAGACATTGACGATCATGTTGGTCCCGATTTTCTTGATTTCCGGATAGATGTTTTCGCAGAAATAATCCACTCCTTTGTTTTGCAGCCCCACGCAATTGAGCATTCCTGAGGCGGTTTCCGCCATGCGCGGATAGTCGTTGCCCTCGCGGGGGTGGAGAGTTGTTCCCTTCACGATGATGCCTCCCAGCCGGCTGAGGTCTATGAAGTCGGAAAACTCAATGCCGTAGCCGAATGTTCCGGATGCGGTCATAACGGGATTTTTCAGTGTGAGATCTCCTATGTTAACGTTGAGTTTGGCCATGATTCCTATTTATATAATTAAGTGGGGGATGTCCGTTCGTTTTTTATTCGTTCCAGTTGAGCAGGTCGGTATTGAATACCGGTCCCTCTTTGCACACGCAAAGATTGCCTTCACGGGTTTTCTCTACGCAGCACAGGCAGGCACCCACGCCGCAGGCCATCATGTTCTCCAGCGAAGCCTCGCAGGGGATATGCCGTTCGCGCGCCATAAGCGCCACGGCCTTCATCATCGGCTTCGGACCGCAGGTGGCGACGGCATCGAAAGTGCTTTCCCGCCATACGGAGTGGTTGGTGACGAAACCGGTCTCGCCGGCCGAACTGTCCTCCGTGGTGATGTGTACGGTTCCCAGTTGTCCGAAAAGGTCCAGCTGCATGAGGTCCGATTGTGTGCGTCCTCCCAGCAGGAAGACAGGTTCGCAGCCCGTCCGGCGTAATTGTTCTCCATAGTAGAGCAAGGGAGCCGTGCCTACGCCTCCGCCCACTAAAAGCAGTTTTTTTCCGTCTTCTTTGGGGAGGCTGAATCCTCGTCCCAGCGGAAATACACAGTTGAGCCTATCGCCCGTTCTCAGGGTGGCCAGTGTGCGGGTTCCGTCTCCGACAACATGGATCAGGAGCCAGAGCTCGTTGTTCCGGCGGTCTACGTAGTTGATGGAGATGGGGCGGCGCAGGAAGGTTCCCGGAAAGCCGTCGACGCGGACCTCGGCGAACTGGCCCGGCTGCATTTCCGGCAGTTTTCTGCTGGCATCGGTCAGGCGCAGCAGCACATAACCTTCCCGCGGATATTCAACGCCTGCCACGTGCAGGTCTGAAACATATTTTTTCATGGTAAATGGCTTTATTATGGAATTAAGGGCAAATTTAGGAAAAACTTATCGAAGTAAGGGGTGGGATAGAAATTAAGTTGTTATCTTCGCAAATAAAAAAGATAGGGAATGACGGCTTTATTGGAAATCTGTACGGGAAGCTATGACGGAGTTTTGACGGCGGCGCGTTGCGGTGCCGCGCGGGTGGAACTGTGTTCGGGTCTTGACGAAGGCGGACTGACCCCGTCGGCGGGACTGATCCGGTCGGTCTGTGCTTTGGAGGGGATCAGGAAGCATGTGCTGATACGTCCGCGGGGCGGAGACTTTCTTTATACTCCAGAAGAACTCCGCATCATGGAGACCGACATCCGCATGGCCCACGAGTTGGGGGCGGACGGTGTTGTGGTGGGGGCTCTCACTGCCGACGGAGATGTGGACGAAGAGGCCGCGGAGCGTTTGGTGGAGGCCGCTGGCGGAATGAGTGTTACCTTTCACCGGGCTTTCGACCTGTGTGCGGACCCCTTTGCCGCATTGGAGAGCATCATACGTCTGGGATTCCATCGGCTGCTCACCTCGGGCCGTGCCGCTACGGCCGAAAAGGGAATACCTTTGTTGAGGCAGCTGGTGGAGCAGGCCGCCGGCCGTATTTCCGTGATGCCCGGGTGCGGAGTGGGGCCCGGCAATGCGGCTCTCATTCTTCGGGAGACGGGTGCTCGGGAAATCCATGCCTCGGCCCGGGAACGGATGGACAGCCGGATGAGATATCGTCTGAATGATGTCACCATGGGTAAAAATGATAGCGACGAGTATTCCCGTCTGGAAACTTCGGAAGAGAAGGTACGGGGCATTGTGCAGTCGTTAGCCGGTTTATAGTCCGGAGGATGCCTCAGAAGATGCTTTCAAGGAAATTTTAGAGGAAAAAGCAAAAAAAACGCGATATTATTTGGAAGTTTCAATAAAAGGCTGTACTTTTGCATCGCTTTTGAGAGGAACAAGGGGCGCTTAGCTCAGCTGGTTCAGAGCGTCTGCCTTACAAGCAGAGGGTCGGGGGTTCGAATCCCTCAGCGCCCACAAAGAGGAAGCATCAGTCGAGATGCTCCTCAATTTGTTTTATAGGGTTGTGTCTGGGAGAGAATTTGGCGGAGAGTTTGTCCAAATGTCGGAACTGCATGATGTGAGGACGTTTCCGTATGTCACAAAAAATGATTACTTTTGCAACTCAAAATTTGGTATATGGCGAATAAATCATTGACCCCTGACTTGATTTTTGAGACAAGCTGGGAAGTCTGCAATAAGGTGGGAGGTATTTATACGGTTCTTTCCTCCCGTGCGAAAACATTGCAGGAGAAGTTTGCGGATAAAGTGTTCTTTATCGGGCCGGATTTGGCAAAAGACCGGGTAAATCCCCTTTTTAAGGAAAGTAAATCTCTTTTGAAGAAATGGAGACAGACGGCCGAGGCCGCAGGAATTCCGGTGCGTATCGGACGCTGGAATGTGCCCGGCGAGCCGATTGCCATATTGGTGGATTTCGCTCCGTTTTTCGAGAAGAAGAATGAGATATATGCCGATGCCTGGGCAGACTTTGGAGTGGATTCACTTCATGCTTATGGTGATTACGACGAGGCCTCGATGTTTTCCTATGCGGCAGGCCGTTTTGTCGAGTGTATCTGTCGCGGTTGCATTGACCCTGCGGCAAAAGTAATCTATCAGGCTCATGAGTGGATGTCGGGACTGGGCATGCTCTTTTTGAAAAAGCGCCAGCCTCAGGTGGCTACGATTTTTACGACCCATGCCACGAGCATCGGCCGCTCCATTGCCGGAAACGACAAACTGTTGTATGAGTTTTTTGACGGTTACAATGGGGATCAGATGGCGGCAGAGTTGAACATGGATGCCAAGCACAGCATTGAAAAACAAAGTGCGTGGAGAGCGGACTGCTTCACAACGGTCAGCAGTTTCACGGACAGGGAGTGCCGCCAGCTTTTGGACAAAGAGGCCGATGTGGTTTTGCCGAACGGTTTTGAAAACGATTTCGTTCCCAAAGGAACGGAGTTTTCCGCAAAGAGAAAGGCCGCACGTAAGAAGGTGCTGGAGGTGGCATCTGCACTTGTGGGAGAGCAGATGGGCGAGAATACATTGATCGTCTCTACCAGCGGACGCAACGATTTCCGTTGCAAGGGTTTCGATGTTTATCTGGAAGCCCTCGCACAGTTGAATTCCCGTCTGCGTGGCAGCATGATGATAGACGGTGAGGCTGTCTGCCGGATGTCTACCCGGGTGCTGGCACTGATAGAAGTTCCCTGCTGGCTGTTCGGCCCGCGAAAAGATCTCGTGGAACGTCTGTCAGGCGAGGACGGTGCAGGCACACCGCTGGGCACCCCGATGATAACACACGACTTGTATAATCTGAATGAAGACCGGATTCTATGCCTGATTAAACAATTGGGTCTGTGGAATACGGAGAATGATCCGGTAAAAGTGATACTTGTGCCATGTTACCTGGAAGGTCAGGACGGTATTTTCAATATGCCCTATTATGACCTGCTGACGGCAAATGACCTGTGTATCTATCCTTCTTATTACGAACCTTGGGGATATACCCCGCTTGAGAGTTGTGCGTTCAAGACCCCTTGTGTCACTACGGACTTGAGTGGCTTCGGCCAGTGGGTGAACGGTGTGTTGGGGCACGAGGGCGAACTGGCCGACGGCGTGAAAGTGATTCACCGCACGGACATGAATTATTTTGACGTGGCCCGTGAAATCGGGGACACCATCCAGCAGATGTTGCGCATGGACGGTAAGGAACGTGAGACCGTAAGAAAGAAAGCCGCCCGTCTGGCTGACAAGGCCCAGTGGAAGCATTTTATCAAGTACTATTACGAAGCCTATGATGTCGCTTTGCGGAAATCGGCCGGCAAATAATGAAGTAAAATTCAAACTTAAATAAAAAATATGAACGTAAAAGTTAGCAATGCCAACACGCCTAACTGGAAAACCGTGACCGTGAAGAGTCACATTCCCGAGGCACTGAAAAAGCTTGACGAGTTAGCACATAACTTGTGGTGGTCATGGAATACGGAAGGATTGGATCTGTTCCGTAGTCTTGACAAGGAACTGTTCCGTCAGGTGGGCCATAATCCGATAGAACTTCTCGGTAACCTGAGCTATAAGAAGTTGAAGGAACTGTCGAAGGACGAAGAACTCATTGCCCGTATGGACAAGGTGTATGCGAATTTCCGTGCCTATATGGATGTGAAGCCGGATGCGGCACGGCCTTCCGTGGCTTATTTCTGTATGGAATATGGCCTGACACACGTGCTGAAGATCTATTCTGGTGGTCTGGGTATTCTGGCAGGTGACTACCTGAAAGAGGCATCCGACTCCAACGTGGACATGTGTGCCGTGGGTTTCCTGTACCGTTACGGTTATTTCACGCAGACACTCTCAATGGATGGTCAGCAGATCGCGAACTATGAAGCGCAGGATTTTGACCGCTTGCCCATAGAGCGTGTACTTGATGCCGACGGCAACCAGATGATCGTGGATGTTCCTTTCCCCAACTATCAGGTGCATGCTGCCATCTGGCGTGTGAACGTGGGCCGTATAGCTCTTTATCTGTTGGATACGGACCATGAGATGAACTCGGAGTTCGACCGTACCATCACCCATTCTCTTTATGGTGGAGACTGGGAGAACCGTCTGAAGCAGGAATACCTGCTGGGTATCGGTGGTATGCTGGCTTTGCAGAAACTGGGTATCAAGAAAGATGTATATCATTGCAACGAAGGCCACGCCGCTTTGTGTAACGTGCAGCGTCTGGTTGATTATGTGGGACAGGGACTCTCGTTCAACGAAGCTCTGGAACTGGTACGTGCTTCTTCGCTTTATACCGTTCATACGCCTGTACCTGCCGGCCATGACTATTTTGAGGAAGGCCTTTTCGGCAAGTATATGGGTGGCATTCCTGCAAAATTGGGCATTTCGTGGGATGACTTTATCGGATTGGGCCGCACGAATCCCGATGACCGCGGCGAGAAGTTCTGCATGTCCACCTTCCTTTGCAAGACCTGTCAGGAAGTGAACGGTGTCAGTTGGCTTCATGGTAAGGTCAGTCAGCAGATGTTCAAGGGGATATGGCCGGGCTATTTGCCCGATGCCAACCGGCACAAGCACAAGATCCTGACGCACGACGAATACCTGGACATTTATAACGAGCATCCTGAAGAGAGCCATGTGGGTTATGTTACGAACGGCGTTCACCTTCCCACATGGACGGCCAAGGAATGGAAAGCTATCTATAACAAGTATTTCGATAGCAATTTCATGAATGACCAGAGCAACGCCGACATTTGGTCCAGAATATATGACGTGCCCGATGAGAAAGTATGGGAAACCCGTTGCAAACTGAAGACAAAGCTCATAGAGTATATCCGCGGACGTTTCCGCGAATCCTGGCTGAAGAATCAGGGCGATCCTTCTCGTGTAGTAAGTCTGCTTGACAAAATCAACCCCAATGCGTTGCTGATCGGATTTGCCCGTCGCTTTGCCACATACAAGCGCGCCCATCTCCTGTTCTCCGACCTCGACCGTCTTGCCAAGATTGTGAACAATCCGGATTATCCGGTGCAGTTCCTTTTTGCAGGTAAGGCACACCCCGCCGATGGTGCGGGCCAAGGGCTGATCAAGCGTATCTTTGAAATCTCGCAGCGTCCCGAATTCATTGGTAAGATCATTTTCCTGGACAACTATGACATGCAGTTGGCCCGCCGTCTTGTTTCGGGTGTGGATATCTGGATGAACACTCCGACCCGTCCTCTTGAGGCCTCCGGAACGAGTGGCGAGAAGGCACTGATGAACGGTGTTGTCAACCTCTCGGTGCTTGACGGCTGGTGGTACGAAGGCTACCGTGAAGGAGCCGGCTGGGCTCTGACCGACAAGCGTACTTATCAGAATCAGGACCATCAGGACCGTCTGGACGCTTCTACTATCTACTCCCTGCTGGAGCAGGAAATCATCCCGCTCTATTACGCACGTAACCGCAAAGGATATAGCGAGAACTGGGTGCGCACGGTCAAGCACTCCATCGCACAGATTGCTCCCCACTATACTATGAAGCGTCAACTGGATGACTACTATGATCGTTTCTATAGCAAGGAAGCCGCACGTTTCAAAGTTCTCTCTGCCGATAACAACCAGAAAGCAAAGGAGATCGCACAGTGGAAAGAGAGTGTGGCAGAGCGCTGGGACAACATTCGCGTGGTGTCTTCCGAGCGTAGCGAGAACCTGTTGCAGGCCAATCTCGTCAGCGACAAGGAGTTCTTTGTACGTTACATCGTGGACGAGCAGGGACTGGATGATGCCATCGGAATAGATCTCGTATGTGTGACCACGGATGCCGATAACAACGACAGCATCTATAAGGTGTTCCCCATGCAGGTTGTCAATCACGACGGCAATCTCTATACCTTTGAACTGAAGACCAGCATTGACCTGGCGGGTTCGTTCAAGTTTGCCTATCGAATGTATCCCAAGCATAAGGATCTGCCCAACCGTCAGGACTTCTGCTACGTTCGCTGGTTCATGTCTGGAGAATAAGCATATCAGATAAGTATAATTCTTTTAGGAAAGTGTGTTGCGATTTTCACGATCGCGGCACACTTTTTTATTGTATTCCAAGAAAAAAACGACTTTATTGGTCCGATGGACGGATAAAAATAAAATGTAAAGGGTTATCTTCCCTAATTTTATTAACTTTGCAACCTTATTATTAGCGTTAAACGGACAGCCTGTCGACAGGCAGGTTGTAACATCGATAGATTATTGGCCATTATGAAATTTACCGAACGTAACGGATTGAACCTTTCGGAGGTTAATAAAGAGGTTCTTAATGAATGGGACAAGGCGGACTTGTTCCACCGGAGTATGTCAGAACGTGAGGGCTGCCCTTCGTTTGTCTTTTTTGAGGGTCCCCCTTCGGCAAACGGGCACCCGGGCATCCATCATGTGATGGCCCGTACCATTAAGGATGTGTTCTGCCGTTACAAGACCATGCAGGGCTATCAGGTCAAGCGCAAGGCCGGTTGGGACACGCACGGACTTCCCGTGGAACTGGGCGTGGAGAAGGAACTGGGCATTACGAAGGAAGACATCGGAAAGGGCATCAGCATCGAAGACTATAATGCACAGTGCCGGAAGAATGTCATGATGTTTACCGAGGAGTGGAAAGATCTGAGTCACCGGATGGGGTATTGGGTGGATATGGAGCACCCCTATGTGACGTATGAAAATTCGTACATCGAAACGCTCTGGTGGTTGTTGCGTCAGTTGTATGACAAGGGCCTTTTGTACAAAGGATATACGATTCAGCCCTATTCGCCGGCGGCCGGAACGGGCCTTAGTTCGCACGAACTGAACCAACCGGGTTGTTACCGCGATGTGAAGGACACTACGGTTACTGCTCAATTCGAAATTGTGAATCCCCTTCCGGAGATGACGGGATGGGGTACTCCCCATTTCATAGCCTGGACAACAACTCCGTGGACATTGCCTTCCAATACGGCCCTTTGTGTGGGTCCGGAGATTGACTATGTCTGCGTGAGAACCTATAATCCGTACTCGGGCGAGCCTGTCAGTGTGATCATGGCGAGAGCCCTTGTCGGTGCCTACTTTAACCCTGCCGGCGAGAATGCTGACCTTGCCGGCTATAATTCTGGCGACAAGGTTATTCCCTACCAGATCGTTGGAGAGTGGAAAGGCAAGGAGCTTGTAGGGATGGAATATAAACAACTCATACCGTTCGTAAATCCGGGTGAGGGAGCTTTCCGTGTCATTCCCGGTGATTATGTCAGTACGGAAGACGGTACGGGTATCGTACATATCGCTCCTACTTTCGGTGCCGATGATGCCTTTGTGGCCAAGAAGGCAGGAGTCCCGCCTTTGCAGATGGTCAACAAAAAAGGCAAGCTTTGTCCGATGGTAGACCTTCGTGGTCGTTTCTTCCCTATCGAGGATTTGGACGAGACTTTTGTAAAGGAGCATGTGGATGTGAACCTGTACGGAGAATATGCCGGACGGTTCGTGAAAAACGCTTACGACGATGCGCTCACGGAGAAAGACGAGACGCTTGATGTCTCTATCTGCATGCACCTGAAGCAGTCGCATAAGGCGTTCCGCATAGAAAAACATGTGCATAGCTATCCCCATTGCTGGAGAACGGACAAACCGGTGCTCTACTATCCGCTGGACAGTTGGTTCATCCGCAGTTCGGCATGCAAGGAGCGCATGATGGAATTGAACAAGTCGATTCGGTGGAAACCGGAGGCTACCGGTACCGGCCGTTTTGGAAAATGGCTGGAGAACCTGAACGATTGGAATCTGAGCCGCAGCCGTTACTGGGGTACTCCGCTTCCCATCTGGATGAATGACGAGGGGGAACAGAAGTGCATTGGGAGCATCAGTGAGTTGTATGAAGAGATAGAGAAGAGCATGGCGGCCGGTTTCATGAAGAACAATCCTTTGAAGGAAAAAGGTTTCGTTCCCGGCGACTATTCCGAAGAGAACTATCACAGGATAGACTTGCATCGCCCTTACGTGGACGATATCGTGCTGGTTTCGGAAACAGGCAAGCCCATGAAGCGTGAGACGGACCTGATAGACGTCTGGTTCGATTCCGGCTCGATGCCTTATGCGCAGATACATTATCCGTTTGAGAACAAGGAACTGCTGGATTCCGGAACTGTCTATCCCGCAGACTTCATTGCCGAGGGTGTGGATCAGACGCGCGGTTGGTTCTTTACGCTCCATGCGATTGCCACGATGGTATTCGACAGCGTTTCCTTCAAGGCTGTGATCAGCAACGGGCTGGTATTGGACAAGAATGGCAATAAGATGTCGAAACGCCTGGGCAATGCTGTCGATCCGTTCGGAGCGATCGAGAAATACGGTTCCGATCCTCTGCGCTGGTATATGATAACGAATTCCTCTCCTTGGGACAATCTGAAGTTTGACGAGGAAGGTGTGAAGGAAGTGGCCCGCACGTTCTTCGGTAAGCTCTACCAGACATATTCCTTCTTTGCCATGTATGCCAATGTAGACGGTTTTGATTATCGGACGGGGCAGGTCGCTCCAGCCGACCGTCCCGAGATAGACCGTTGGATCCTTTCCGAACTGAACACTTTGATCAAGGATGTTACCGCGGCCTATGAGGATTATGAACCGACACGGGCCGGCCGCATGATCAGTACTTTTGTTATCGACAATCTCAGTAACTGGTTCGTGCGTCTGAGCCGCAAACGTTTCTGGACCGGACAGATGGATACGGACAAACTGAGTGCCTATCAGACACTATATACCAGCTTGGAGACGGTGGCCCGGCTGATGGCTCCGATCGCTCCTTTCTATGCAGATCGTCTTTATGGTGATTTAAGCGGTGAAGAGGGAGTGGGCAGCGTGCATTTGGCAAAATTCCCTGAGGTAAAGGAGGACTTGATAGACAAGGCTTTGGAATACAGGATGGAAATGGCACAGAAGATAACCTCCATGGTTCTTTCGTTGCGTAAGAAGGAGAAAATCATTGTGCGCCAGCCCCTTCGCCGTATTTCTATTCCGGCAACCGATTCCCGGCAGAAGGAAAGTATCGAAGCCGTGAAGCAGCTTATTCTGGACGAGGTGAATGTCAAAATTCTGGAGTTTGTGGAAAGTTCGGTGCTGGAGAAGAAAATCAAATGCAACTTCCGCGTGATGGGTAAGAAGTACGGCAAGTTGATGAAGGCTGTTGCCGCCGCTGTCGGCGGGATGAGCCAGGAGCAGATTGCCGAACTGGAGAAGAACGGCTCCTTCAGTCTGTCGGTAGAGAATGCGCCGGTAGTGATAGAGCGGGAGGACGTTGAGATTGTCAGCGAGGATATTCCCGGATGGACTGTCATCAATGACGGACTTCTTACGGTGGCGTTGGATCTTGAAATAACCGAAGAGTTGCGTTGCGAAGGACTTGCCCGTGAGATTGTGAAGCGGATCCAGACTTACCGCAAAGAGAGCGGATTCGACATAACGGACCGCATTGAAATTATCATGGAACGGCAGAGGGCCGTAGAGGAGGCCGTAAGTCGACATCATGATTACATTTGCGGACAAGTGTTGGCAGACAGCTTTGAGTTCTCTGATGATATATCCGGAGCGGAAGTTTTCGATTTTGACGGCTTCAGTCTTCAGGTGAATATAAAAAAAGCAAATCGGTAACTATTTATATTCGATGAATTATGGAAGAAAAAACACGTTACAATGACGAGGAACTGGCCGAATTCAAGGCTTTGATTCTTGATAAAATGGAACTGGCGAAGCGCGAGTATGCCGAAATTATGGATTCGCTGATGAACCGTGGCGGCAACGATGTGGATGACACGTCGCCCACGTATAAGACTTTGGAAGAAGGCTCCATGACACAGACCAAAGAGGAGCTGACTTCAATGGCTGTCCGTCAGCAGAAATTCATTCAGGGCTTGCAGGCTGCTCTGGTACGTATAGAAAACAAGACTTACGGCATCTGCCGTGCTACGGGAAAACTGATTCCGAAGGAGCGGTTGCGTGCCGTGCCTCATGCCACATTGGGCATCGAGGCGAAGTTGGCCGAGAAATAAGAAACAACACAATATCATGGGCCTGCAAGGTAAGTTCTTGTAGGCCCTGATTTAGAATTCATGCAATGAGAGACAGTTCTATAAGATTGCGCACATGGGTGTCAGTGGGAATCATCCTGTTTGTCATGTTGACAGATCAGGTGATCAAGTTCCGTGTCAAGACCGGTATGCTTCTTCATGAGTCTTACAAGGTGACGGATTGGTTCCAGATATGTTTTACCGAGAATAAGGGTATGGCTTTCGGCATGGAATTTGTCGGGACAATGTTTCTCACAGTTTTCAGGATTTTCGCCGTTGTGCTTTTCTGCTTCCTGTTGTCGCGTTTCATCCGGCGGCGCTATCCGTTGGGATTTATCATATGCTTGTCGATGATTGTGGCCGGTGCGGCCGGAAATATCATAGACAATTGTTTCTATGGTCTGATTTTTACGGAGAGTATTCCGGCTTATTCTTCGGTTTTTGTCGAGCCGGCATCTTTGGTGAAGTGGGGAAGCGGCTATGGCGAGTTCCTTTCCGGACGTGTCGTGGACATGTTTTATTTTCCTTTGTTCAGGTGGCCCGACTGGGTTCCGCTGGTGGGAGGTGATGTTTTCTTCGGAGCCATATTCAATTTTGCGGACGCTTCCATCTCCTGTGGTGCCGGGGCACTGATATTGTTCTATCATAAGTATTTGACAGGCGATTCTTTCCGGTTTGACAACAATACGTCCGAGGCATGAAAACCATTGCATTTTCTTTCCGTCCGTTCCTTCTTTTCTTCGTTGGTCTGACGCTTCTGTTTTCCTGCAAGCAGGAAATGCCGAAGGGCATCATGAAGACAGAGAAGATGGAGAATCTTTTGTATGATTATCATATTGCGCAGGCGATGGCTG
>VSQE01000030.1 GCA_009775705.1 Prevotellamassilia sp. | reverse complement strand
CACTTCAACCAAAACCCTTGTAACTCAATTCTATCACTATATCTTTCCGCATTTCACTTTTTTGTAGTAACTTTGCACCCGTAAAATATGAAACTTGAACATTTCAAACAATCCCGCTATGAGATCCCTTAAATCTACTCTGACGATGTTCATCCTCGTTGTGAGCATTCTCACACAGTCTTGCACATCCCATGTTCCCAATCCGGTCTACGGCAACATCGGCGACGAAGGCGCGCCGCTCTATGCCGATTCATCAGGCAAAGAACCTACCGACACATTGCTCTACGGCGTAATCGTGGAGTATGATGCCAACGAAAAAAGCAAATTTGTCAAGGTACGCGACATCGCAACCGGCGTCGAAGGCTATGCCGACACTCTAAAAATCAACCAAGCCAATCACCCGCTTGAAGCTCCCTACGTGTTCGATGAAGAACAGAGCGAATGCGAACTTCTCAACATCGAAACATCCGAAACCAGCGAATCCGTTTCCGGCTGGACTTTCTGGAAAAAAGGAAATGGAGTCATGGCTCTCAGCAGTGTGACACTGGCCTACAATACCGGCCGGGTGTTCACACAGCAGAACTATTATCTCGGGGAAATCCATCTGGGATATATACTCCTCACCCACAGTGTTGAATACGGCGAAGACAACGGAGAAAAACTCGAAACTCCCATCGTCATATATGAAGACATCGCATCCCGTGCCGGAATTTTCGAAGGCGGCCAGTGCTTCACTCCCGGAGGCCAACTTGGCGGATTCGATACCGACGATTGGGAACAATAATCACATAAACCAACCGAAATGAAACGACTTTTATTGACGGTGACAAGCCTTCTCATAGGGCTGACATCACATGCACAAGTAAATCTCGCGGGCGTATACGAAGGCGATATGAACGACAACGTCACCCGCAAGCGGATGTATGCCAATCTTGACTTTCTCAACGAAGTGCCTGATTTTACACAGATTTTCAAAGAGAAAAAAGCCCCGATGAAGATTCTTCCGTCAGACTTCATGAATGCCGGGAAACTCAAAAAGAACTTCACCGGACAGTCCGCACCGGGTTTTATCCGCTTCAACAGCAAGACCATCTTCTCATCGACAGAAGAACTGAAACTCACGAATCCAAGAATTGAGGACGGGGTTTTAGCGGCCGATTGGGTGAACAACGCAGGGGCGAAAGGCAAATGCTTTATCATTGTCAACCCGGACAAATCAATCCAATTCCTCGGTCTCACGACTCTGGCCAAAGATTTGGGACCGGACAACCTTGTGCTGACACAAGTGGAAGACAAACTTCCACGAGACAAGCAACCTTATGTGACTGGCCCCGAACTTTTGGAGTATGTCAATAAACGGTATCACCGTGAAATCCTGTGGAGACTGCATATCGACAGCAGCAAAGGAATGAGCGGCGTGAGACCTTCTGTCAACATCGGCCAGGTGCGCCGTATAGGCAACAATATCTTGCTGCCCGTGCAATTCCATAACAAGGCGTCGAAAAAGGCAAGTCCCTATTTCGGCTCTCATAATCCTTTTGAGCGGAATGAACTTGCTGCCATAAACGGTTCGCCATTCTGCATTGTTAGTTCTGATCGGAGTCTGGAAAAAAACATCGGCCCGAATGAGACAGCCATGCAGCGCTTTACCATTGTCGGAGTGCCTTTGGACGCTCAAAAGATTGATCTTCTCAAAATCCAAGGACGCGCACAATACACCCACTCAACCGAGAATAATCCTTACGGTGATTTCGAATATGTGCTTACTGATGTGGTCCTTCCCGAATTACAACCGTCAAACCGTCCAGGGACTTTCATCACAGACAGTGACATTCAGGTAAACTTTGACGGAGTTCAAAGCGAAGGCAAGAACCTCATCGTGAACTTTACCCTGATTAACCGTAGTGTGCGCGAAAAACAACTGACAGCCAACGAAAAAGGAATTGCGAGAACACAGGACGGCGAGGAATATCAATGTTTGGTGAATCTTCCCGAGACTCTCATGGCTAATGACCTGCTCAAGGGAAAGATGATAATTTCCGGCGCAGCGGGCATAAATATCAGAATGGCCCGCATCCCGATATCCATCAGCGAACGTAATATGGATTACAAAGCCATGCTCCAGTTCTAAACAAGTATTTGTAGGCCGTGGTGTAGAAGAATGTTCATGGCGCATTAGCAGAACTTCTTCAATGCTTAAAGAAGGGTGGTGACCGGATTGAAGTCGCCACCCTTTTTCTGTTTTTGTGTGCTCCTGCCGGACGATGAGTGTGAACCGGTTGTATGGCTGTCGCAAATCGACTTCCACACCCAATCCTTTCATATACAATTTCGAAGTCACGTATAAAATATAAAAAAATCAACTTTTTTTTGCAGAACACAATAAATAACTTAATTTTGCAGGGAAAAGGTGCGGCCCCCGCACCCACAGCTACGGAAACAATTTTAATATCAACTTAATTCTAACAAAAGTATGTGGTTATGTAATTCATCTATCGGAAGAAAGGTGATAATGTCCGTAACAGGCATTGCGCTGATTCTCTTCCTAACGTTTCATGCTTGCATGAACTTGGTAGCCCTCTTTTCCGCAGAAGGCTATAACATGGTGTGCGAGATGCTGGGAGCCAACTGGTATGCCGTAGCTGCGACTGCCGGCCTGGCAGCCTTGGTGGCGCTTCACTTCGTCTATGCCGTCATCCTCACACTCCAGAACCGCAAGGCCCGCGGTGCCAGCCGCTACGCGGTGACCGACCGGCCCGAGAAGGTGGAATGGGCGGCACAGAACATGTTCGTGCTCGGCGTGATCGTCGTAGTGGGAATGCTGCTTCACCTCTACAACTTCTGGTTCAACATGATGTTTGCCGAACTGGCCAACGGCGGCATGCCCTACATCAACGAAGTGGCCAGCGCATCCGACGGTTACGGCATGATTGCCTACACCTTCTCCAACCCCGTGTTCACGGTGCTCTACCTCATCTGGTTCGCCGCCATCTGGTTCCACATGACGCACGGCTTCTGGAGCGCTTTCCAGACACTCGGCTGGAACGGCAAGACCTGGTTCTGCCGCTGGAAAGCCATCGGCATGGCCTACGTGACGGTGCTGATGCTCATCTTCGTGACCGTGGCCCTGAAATTCGCCTTCTGCGGCGGATGCTGCTAACGGGACACAATCTCAATGAAGTCAAAATTCAATAAACGAAACAACAAATGGCTACTATAAATTCAAGAATACCCGAAGGTCCCGTTGCTGAAAAATGGACCAACTATAAAGCTCACCAGAAACTGGTGAACCCGAAGAACAAGCGCAAGCTCGACATCATCGTCGTGGGAACGGGTCTGGCCGGAGCCAGCGCTGCCGCATCACTCGGCGAGATGGGTTTCAAAGTAAAGAATTTCTGCATTCAGGATTCGCCCCGCCGCGCCCACTCCATCGCCGCACAGGGAGGTATCAATGCCGCCAAGAACTATCAGAACGACGGCGACTCCGTGTACCGCCTCTTCTACGACACCGTCAAAGGCGGTGACTACCGTGCCCGCGAGGCCAACGTATACCGTCTGGCCGAAGTGAGCGCCAGCATCATCGACCAGTGCGTGGCACAGGGAGTTCCCTTCGCCCGCGAATACGGCGGCATGCTTGCCAACCGCTCCTTCGGCGGCGCACAGGTGAGCCGTACCTTCTACGCCAAAGGACAGACCGGCCAGCAGCTGCTGCTCGGTGCCTACTCCGCCCTGATGTGTCAGGTACACGCCGGCACCGTAGAGCTGTACACCCGCTACGAAATGCTCGATGTGGTCATCATCGACGGCCGCGCCCGCGGCATCATCGCCCGCAACCTTGTGACGGGTGGCATCGAGCGCTTCGCCGCCCACGCAGTGGTCATCGGTACGGGAGGCTACGGAAACACCTATTTCCTCTCCACCAACGCCATGGGCTGCAACTGCTCCGCCGCCATGGCCTGCTACCGCAAAGGCGCCTACTTCGCCAATCCCTCCTACGTCCAGATCCACCCCACCTGCATCCCCGTTCACGGCGACAAACAGTCCAAGCTGACGCTGATGTCTGAATCGCTGCGTAACGACGGCCGCATCTGGGTTCCCAAAAAACTGGAAGACGCCAAAGCCTGCCAGGAAGGCCGTCTGCAAGGCAAAGACATCCCCGAAGAAGACCGCGACTACTATCTGGAACGCCGCTATCCCGCCTTCGGAAACCTCGTTCCCCGCGATGTGGCCAGCCGTGCCGCCAAAGAGCGCTGCGACAAAGGCTATGGCGTGAACAACACCGGTCTGGCCGTGTTCCTCGACTTCTCGCAGGCCATCAAGGACTTCGGCCGCGATGAGATCGAAGCCCGCTACGGCAACCTCTTCGACATGTACGAGGAAATCACCGACGAAAGCCCCTACGAGACTCCGATGCAGATCTTCCCCGCCGTACACTACACCATGGGCGGCATCTGGGTTGACTACGAGCTCCAGACCTCCATCCAGGGTCTCTTCGCCATCGGCGAGTGTAACTTCTCCGACCACGGCGCCAACCGTCTCGGTGCATCCGCCCTCATGCAGGGTCTGGCCGACGGCTACTTCGTGCTCCCCTACACCATCCAGAACTATCTGAGCGACCAGATCACCGTACCCCGCTTCTCGACCGACCTGCCCGAGTTCAAGGCCGCCGAAGACGCTGTCAAGACACGCATCGGCCGCCTCTTCAACATCAAGGGCAAGCGCTCCGTAGACTCCCTCCACAAGGAACTGGGCCACATCATGTGGGAACACGTGGGCATGGGCCGCACCAAAGCCGGTCTCGAAGAAGGCCTGAAGATGCTCAAGGAACTTCGCAAGACATTCTACAAGGACCTCTTCGTTCCGGGCAGCACAGAAGGCGTAAATGTTGAACTGGAGAAAGCCATCCGCCTTGAAGACTTCATCCTCATGGGCGAACTCATCGCCAACGATGCCCTCCACCGCGAGGAATCCTGCGGCGGACACTTCCGCGAAGAGCACCAGACGGAAGAAGGCGAAGCCAAGCGCGATGACGAGAACTTCTTCTATGTAGGCTGCTGGGAAT
Organism: Prevotellamassilia sp.; assembly: GCA_009775705.1. Lineage (GTDB taxonomy): Bacteria > Bacteroidota > Bacteroidia > Bacteroidales > Bacteroidaceae > Alloprevotella. The sequence continues at coordinate 23,830 of VSQE01000030.1, read as the reverse complement.
ACCAGGGCAACGACGATGCAACCCCCGTCCTGAACAAGGAACCGCTCGTTTACGAAGCCATCAAGGTACAAACCCGTAACTACAAGAACTAATCCGTAGAACTCCAAAAAGAAATTCAACATGGCTAAGAATATCAGCTTTACAATCAAATACTGGAAGCAGAACGGCCCGAAGGATGCAGGTCACTTCGAACAGCACGAAATGAAGAACATCCCCGATGACACTTCCTTCCTCGAAATGCTTGACATCCTCAACGAGGAACTCATCAACGAGGGCAAAGAGCCGTTCACATTCGACCACGACTGCCGCGAAGGCATCTGCGGCATGTGCTCGCTCTACATCAACGGTACGCCTCACGGCAAGACGGCCACCGGTGCCACCACCTGCCAGCTCTACATGCGCCGCTTCAATGACGGCGACGTGATCACCGTCGAGCCTTGGCGCTCGGCTGCTTTCCCCGTGATCAAGGACTGCATGGTAGACCGCTCCGCCTTCGACAAGATCCAGGCCGCCGGCGGATATGTGACAGTACGCACCGGACAGCCGCAGGACGCCAACGCCATCCTTATCCCCAAACAGGATGCCGACGAGGCCATGGACTGCGCCACCTGCATCGGTTGCGGCGCCTGCGTGGCCGCCTGCAAGAACGGATCGGCCATGCTCTTCGTTTCGAGCAAGGTGAGCCAGTTTGCCCTACTGCCTCAGGGACGTCCCGAAGCCGCCAAACGTGCTAAGGCAATGGTGGCCAAGATGGACGAACTGGGCTTCGGAAACTGCACCAACACCCGTGCCTGCGAGGCCGTATGCCCCAAGAACGAAAGCATCGCCAACATTGCCCGCCTCAACCGCGAATTCATCAAGGCAAAACTGGCCGACTAAAACTCTTACACATGGCTAATATCGCCTGAGAAGGCAACTATACGCGGAGAATCCCTGCCACCGTAACGCGGATGGCAGGGATTCTCTTTTTCTGCAAAATGAACTCCAACTGAAGATGATGCGGAACTCATTATCAAACACGGGCCGTGACCTCTCTTTCCCTGACCTGGTCAGGAAAAATTACTCACAATGCACAAAAACGGTTTCAAAAGCATTACAAGCGCATGATTTCTATTAAAACATCAATCATCGAAATTTCTCCAAATAAAAAAGAATCAATCATCACTGATTCCACAAAATTTCCTTAGCTATCTGCTCCATGAGAGGTAGGGAAACATTTCTATCCATTTTACGGGCAAACAGAGCTGAAGACTTTCTAATAGCCAGAGCATCACGTTCGTCAAGCAACACCGGACTATGGCCGTCTCTCACCTCCCAATTCACGTAGCGTAAATTGTCATTGACGAGGGTGCATTTCAAACAGGAATTCAGCAAGATCGTTTGGACAAACATCTCGTCAGGAGAAAACGTATCTTCCAATCGATCATACCAGCCGTTGTCGTTCGCATGTTCGCATATATAGACTACAGCCTCACGCGTCAGGCTCCACCAAGTCGAACCTCCATAAATAGGATGTCCCGGCAACGGACGGAGCAACGATCTGGAACGTTGATAGCCGACATATCGCTCATAAATTTTCTGTGCCAAAGGATTTCCCCAATCAATTCTATCCATCGGATGGAGAAACATTAATCTGTCAACTCCTTCCCTGTACCACCGAACATTAGGAAGACGAAAGAACTCCATAAAATTACGACCAGCATGTTTCTCGAAAAAGTATTTGAAATAACAGATGTTTTTAATGGGAAAATCGGTACCGCTAATCAGATGGAAATAATCGCAACGAACACCTTCATTATCGGACAAGGCAGTTCGGCAAAGCCACAATACCGCATCGACTATGCTGCGTCCTCCCCAGTTTACCTTATATTGCTGATCAATGAATCTGACCCGACTATCCGAGAGTAATGTGTCAAGAATGGAGCGGGGAAGACAAGCTTTTTTGTCTACATGGACGAATATAGAAAAATTATTATCAAATTTTCTAACAAGATCCAGCAGCAAATCAAATTGTGTATGAGCAACAATCAGAACAGCGTGTTTCATTCTTTTCTACAACTTGTTTTTCTAAATGACCGATAGAGGGCAGTACTTACTTCCAAAAGTGTACGAAAGGGAATTATCTTCTCATTGGCAAGTTGAAAAAGTTCATTCCACAAACAGATAGTCTGTGGAAGATTTTCTGTCATCTCTCGCGCTACCTGCATGCAATAAAAATTTTGCACTGCCCGCGCATGACGAAGCATAATAGAATTGTGTACTCGTGTTACTTGTTTGTCAGAAAATCTATATTCCAACAGACATTGCTGTATATTACTGATAGAATGTCCCATGGCTGAAAGTTCGCACCAAAGGAAATAGTCCTCGGCATAAATGTAAGCAGGACGATAAGGCCCCGCAGGATCAACAGCTACCAGTTCTTCTATACAAGATCGACGCATCATGACAGTGGGATGAGCAACAGGATTCATCGTCAGCAAAGCTACTTTTATTTCCTCCGGATCACTCATGACCTTATACAGGCTGGATTCCCTTTCTCCCAAAGTTCTGAACCAGCTACCACAGACATCAATTTGCGAATTAGACAAGAGATAATCATGTTGGATTTGCAGGCGTTGCGGCATCATTCTATCATCCGCATCCATTCTGGCAATAAAGGGTGCCTGCGCCATTTTCATTGCAGCATTCAACGTTTGAATATAATCATGCTCATTACGGAAATACTTTATGCGTTTATCCGTATATGCAGCTATAATCTGAGGAGTATCATCCGTTGAACCATCATCGGCAATGATGAATTCAAAATTTTCAAATGTCTGTGCCAGCACACTGTCTATGGCTTCTTTTAAAAACTTTTCGCCATTGTAGACTGGCATTACGACACTGACATCCACACTTCTTCCGTCCTCCATAATTTGAATGGCTTTAATTATTTCTATTAATCAATAAGCTATGCAAAAAGCCTCGCCTACTCATTTCCAATGAAGCTGTTCCTCTCATCCCAGCTATCAGTATAGGTCGTTTTCCCATGTCTGTTACCCTATCTACTTTCAATGTCACGCTATAACCCAGCTTATCCGGAATCAAATTGACCCGCATTACGCGCCCCGCAAACTGTCCGTAAGTTTCTCGCGGATAAACCTCCATATTAATCTGCATTCGTTGCCCCGGAGTCAGTTTAGCTACATCTTCTGCCGGAACATGTATGACTGACATGCCACCTTCCTGCATTGTCATAGGGAAAGATCTTACTTCAGTGAAAGTTACGAGCATATTGGCCACAAAAAAAGACACTATCAGCAATATGAGCAAAATATTCCCACACAAAACAAGAGTACGGGGCCTCTGGCCCATGATTTCCTGCACTTCCTCGCTGCGTTGCTTTAATTCGAAAGTTTCCGATTGTTTGTTCATTGTTATTTTTCAGGAGCCAAGTTCCAATTGGTTTTTGACAAGTTCGTAATATAATCCTTTCCGGGCCACCAGTTGCTCGTGAGTACCTTGTTCCATCACTTTTCCTTGATCTATTACCACTATGTTGTCAGCACGGCGGACTGTGGTCAGCCGGTGAGCGGCCACGACAACGGTACGCCCTTTAAAGAAGGTTTCAAGGTTTTCCGATATTTCCCTTTCATTTTTCGTATCAAGGGCATTGGTCGCTTCATCGAAAAAAAGATAGTCAGGATTCTTATAAATGGCACGGGCTATCAGGACACGTTGTCGCTGTCCTTGGCTAATACCGTTGCCCTCCATGCCAATACGCGTATCGAAACCCAAAGGCAACGAGGCAACAAAGTCAAGCAGGTTGGACATCTTTGCCGCATATAACAGGCGTTCATGGTCAATACGGTCGCTACCCACGGCAATGTTGCGGGCTATCGTATCGGAAAAAAGGAAACCGTCCTGCATCACACAACCCGTATGATCACGCCATGCATGGGCGTTGATGTACGACAGCGGAGTGTTGCCAACTTTTATACTTCCCCTGTTGATGTCGTAAAAGCCCAAAAGGAGTTTTATCAACGTTGTCTTACCGCTTCCACTAGCTCCTACAATAGCCGTCATTTTGCATTGAGGAATTTCCAGGCATACATCTTCCAACACATATTTCCGATCGGCACCGCTGTAACTGAACCATACGTGGTCGAAACGAATGGTCTTATCTTCAGGTAAATCCATTCGTTTCAGACTTGCTGTCTCATCCTCATCCTTTTTCCTATGTATTTCATTTAGCCGTTCCAGACTGATTTTTGCATATTGCCAACTTGTTATGAACTCTATTATCTGCCCGATCGGACCTGAAAGTTGCCCGATGATGAAGGAAAGCGACATCATCATACCCAAAGTGATGTTTCCCTCCACAACTTCCCGGGCAGCAACAAACGTAATGATTATGCCTGTCATTTGACTGAAGAACACGGCACCTAATTGCTGATACTGTCCTACAGCCATATTTTTTTGACTGATTTTAAATAACTTGATCTGTATACGTTCCCATTCCCAACGCTTTTCCCGTTCACAATTGTTCAATTTGATTTCCTGCATGCCCGTGATTAACTGGAATAGATTATTCTGCTCGTTTGCAGCCTGGTTAAAGCGCTTGATTTCAAGTTTTCTCAAATACCGCATGAAAAACTGTACCCATGCAACATACAGGAAATTTCCAATCAGAAAGATGAGCAATATGGTAGTGTCATAAATGGCAAGAACCACACCGAAAACAATAAAATTAATCATCGAGAACAGCGTACTGACGGACATACCTGTAAGAAAACCTTCTATGCGTCCATGATCGCCTATACGTTGCAAAATGTCACCCACCATCTTTGTATCGAAAAAATGGAGCGGAAGCCGCATTAGCTTAGCCAGGAAGTCAGAAATGAGTGCGATGTTGATGCGTGCGTTCGTATGAAGGACAATCCAGCTGCGCACCATGCCAACAGAAAGCTGAGAGACAAACAACACCAATTGTGCGGCAAGAACCATGGTTATAATGTTCAAGTTACGTCCCTGAATACCGCCATCAACCATCTGCTGGGTCAAGAACGGGGTGGCAAACTGCAAAACACTTATCGCCAACATGCTTAGGAAAACATGAAACAATTCTGCCTTGTAGGGTGCCAGGTAACGCGAGAAAAACCAAAGGTCCTTAACCCTGTTCTCCTGTTCGTCTTCCTTTTTCCCATCTTCATCTTCATAAAAATAGGGACCTGGCTCCAACAGCAAAGCAACTCCCTTGCTATATCCCTGACTATGACTACTCACCCAAAAAGGTTTCAGCTCGCTTTCGGTGTAAACAACCTTTTCGCTGCGCGGATCAGCTATTATAGAAGAGTGTTTCCTTGTTTCTACGTCTTTTTATATCATAGCATACAACAAAATGATCCTGGCTCCAATGCAGTATGCATGGAAGCGGCCGCTCTTTCACCAGACGTTCAATAGTCAGCTTAACCCCCATTGTACGCATTCCTATGCTTTCGGCAGCATCACTGATACCCAACATAGAGACACCATTGCGGGTGATGAAGGAACGCTCACGCAAATATTGCAGACTATAACTGCGGCCATAATACTTTGCTATCATGCGGAGACAACTTGGCCCACAATCCATGGCATCCAACTGTACACAGTGCGGAAAACCTTTCCAAAAATGCTTCATCTGCGGAATGTCTATGTCGTTTTATTTTTTTCAGCCACCCTACGGTTCATTTCCGCAATTTGTTCAAAAGAAACCTGTCGCAAAGCATCCATCTTTCCGCGCATCCGTGCCAGCTCTTCAGCCTGACTGTTAATGCGTTCGGCAAATTTCATATAAGCTGCCACGCCATTTTTATGGATAATCTTTTTACGGAAAGAGTCGCGCAACTCACCATCAAGCAAGAGTTCAGTCATGAACATACGGTTGAACTCGACATAATTGTCGGTCATGCGATAGGGAAATTTCTTTCGGTAAAGATGCCCTACTTGCAAAGACTTGATGAGTTTGCAGCTGCCGCCTTCCATCCACACCTTGTAACTGAGAAACTGCTCGTCAAGGCCATATTGTTGCAGACCTTCCAATCCTATCAGTTTTTCCCAATAAGACTTGTGGAAAGCATAACACGCCCCCAGCAAACAAGGAATATCGCACACATCTTCATCAGGGTCCGGATCATGATAGTTCCAACAAATTCCCCAGGCCTCTTTATCCAACTCCATGTAGGCTCCATAAGAAGGATATGTGTCCTTCCATACAACTGTTCCGTCATCCTCACGATTCAGAATAAGAGTATTTCCACACCATACTGCCCGATGGTCTTTTGGCAAATACTTCATAAGTAATGTGTCCCAACCGTTTTGTGGAAACCGCATGTGTCCGTCAAGCAACAGGACGTAATCGGTTTTTGCCAGGGAAACCCCTTCGTCGCGCGAAGCGGCAACTCCTATCCGGTGCCGATGTTCCACATATCCCGTATCGTATTGCCGTGCTACAGCCTTGTAGTCGTAACCGTCATTTGAGCAGTCATTAATCAGCAGAATATCTACGATGCCTTCGGCCGTATCGCGCAAATTGGCAACGGTATTCCGTATCTCGGAGGCTTCGTTCAAAAAAGGAATAATGACAGTCAGATCTGCACTTCTGTTGTTCATTCTTATTAATCAGTTATCGGCCTTCATCCATTCAAAAGACCCTACATCCTATTATTCATATCCCGACAATCATATACCCCGTGCCTTTGGCTTTATGTTCAAACGATAGATTACATGAAACATTACGTAACGCGGAGTTACATCACGGAAGGTTTCGAAGCGGCCTTGAGAGTTGACCGTCTGCGTAAGGTTCGAGAGTTGTCCCAATATGTCAAAGGCATCCACCGAGAACGTGAGACCGCCTTTCAGGATGCGCTTGGACAGACGGGCATTCCAGACAACATCGTCCGTGTTGGCCGCCGGATCATCGTATCCGCGACGGCTATAGAGCGTCAGGTCACTCACCAGCTGCATATTCCAAGGTAGTTCCACCTGGACGGTAGGGCCATAGTTAAAATCCCATACGGTGAAGGGAACGAAGTCTTCCCGCTCGCTGGCAGCACGATTCCATGAACAGTAGGCTTTCGCACCAAACGTGAGTTTTCCCATACGGTAGTCGAGTCTCACGGTCTCTGTAGCCCAATAGGTATCTACAGAAGAGAGCGAAGGAGCGACACCTGCCTCGGTTGAGATAAGGTCCACACCGTGAAACAGCTGGCCAAAAGTCGAAGTACTGAAGGTGAACCGCTTTTTTCTGTCAAGGGGCATGGAATAGTTCACGCCTCCATAAACGTAGTAGTTGCCGTTCACATTTTCCGGCCTGTAATTCCTGACACCTGTGGAGCGGTCATAGACGTAACCCATGGCTTTGGCGTTCCGGGTGACATTGTAGACGGCATAAGCTCCGAAGGTGCGTTGCTTGCGCGGGCTGTTGTTGCTGTGGTCGAAACGAAGGGTATGCACGGTTGTGTTCTTCAATCCGGGATTACCGTGATAGATGTTGAGCGGATCCTCGTTGTCTTCGATATCCAGAAGGTCAAGCATGTCAGGGGCGGACTGTCTCATGTTATAGTTAAACGAAACACTGCGTTTTCCGCCATGCCATTTGTATTCCACTCTTGCCGATGGCTGGAAAAACACCGTATTGCGCGTAGTCACTCTGTCATAGTCGGCCCGCATATAGTCGAAGCGGTTGTGTGTGACAGTAAGAGGCAGTCTTACATCAAAATGGAAGTAGTTGCCTGTTTTCTCCGCCCAATGGTCATCCTTGATGTAAACTCCCACTTCGTGCCATGTTTCGGTTTCCCGACGCTCATAACTGTTTTTTCCGTCGATGGCGGAAGTCAATTGTTCCAGTTCGGAGGGAAGCATACCGAGCGGATGGTCCGTTCCGAATCCCCATCCTGCCAAGCGCTCCAGACGGTAAATCGTGTTGTCCTTATGGATGTGGCTCTGCCCGAAGGTATAACCGGGTTGCACCAGCCATTGGCCGCTGGGCCAATAACTGTAGGCTGCACGTACGTTATAACCCAAGGAACGGTCGGGTCGGCCTTTTGTCCACCGGTTGCGGTAGTCCTGCGCGAGGGACGGATTGGAAGGATAGTCAAGCAGGTAATGGTCGAACACGTTACGGCGATTGCCAAAACCGTTCACGGCACCGTTCACTTCAATCATATCCGTTCCCAATTTCATGATGTTGGAAAAAGAAAGGCCGCCCTGATACCGCCGGCTGTTGTTGAGACTTTCCGTCAGTGTACGGTTCACGGCGAGACGGCGCAGCAAGCTCCCGGCCTGTGGCTTGCGGATGCTGTCAATGAGGTCGGCCGTGGCGTATTCGCCCGGATTAGCCAGAAATGTCGCCCCCGCATAGGCGCTGCTTCCCTCTTGCCTGCTGTAGCTGAATCTGGGTGATAAAAAGAATCTCCACTCATCGCGGGGTGTGAATATGAATTTGTGGCTCGTACTGACTCTTACATTGTGGCTTTTCATCCGGTTTTCGCTGCGCTCGAACGTATTTCCGTCCGGAAGAAATGTCTCGCTGGCCTTGCGCGTCAGGTTCGCGGCATCGGAATGGTCCACATCGGCACTGCCGGAAAGTTCATAATGGCGATACTTGTCCTTCACCATGTAGTCAGCCGCCAGCATCCGCGTAGTCAGCGTACCGCTCGGCATGTTGTTGGGTGTCCATTCGCTGTTCTGACCCGGTCTGCGGGTATCGTTCACATTATTGATGTTACCCACTACAGTAATTCGCGATTGAGGTGTGAACCGCAGGGCGAAAAGTCGTCCCAGATAATGGTCTTCCGTGCTGTATCCCGTCTCGGCGTTGGCAATCCATCCTATACTGTACTGCTTCTTCAGTTTCACATCCATGACGTACTGCTCGTCACCTACCTTTCTACCCATCATTTTCCCGATGTCGCCTTGCTTTTCATATACCTGGACATTCTGAACCATGTAGGAGGGAAGATTGTCGAGCATCATGCGGTTATTGCCCTTGAAGAAATCCTCACCGTTGAGCAGCAGGCTTTCCACCTGCCGTCCGTTTATCAGAATGCGGCCGTCATCCTTCAGTTCGGCTCCGGGCAACTGGCTAATCAGCGCATCGAGCATGGAACCTTCCGCAAGCTGAAAAGCATCGGCATTGAAGACGAGCGTATCCTTCTTCATGTAGAACTTCACCTTCGTAGCCGTCACTGTGGCTTCGCCCAACAGACGGGAACGGGGAATGCGGCGGGCATAGCCGTCGAAGCGCTTCATGCTGTTGCGCCCGCTGAATGTCATGGCCGGTATGTCAAGGTAGCAGGTCTCGTAGCCTTCATACTCGAATTTGACGATACTTTTCTCCATTTTCTTGGGAACTTCGAAATACCATGCACCCCAGACATTGTTGACGCAAGCCCCTTTGCTCGTCTTTTCGATGGAATCCACGACCACACTGTCTGCCGTGAGCAGGGTCACCTTTGCGCCTACCAACGATTCGCGGGTAAAGTTATCAAGAAGTTCTCCCCAAATAAAGCCCCCATTCGTCTTTTGTGCATGAAGTGGAAGACACATCAATAGAAGAAGCAGACATATTAATTTCACAGATTTCTCGCTCATTTTTTCTTATAAGATTTGTACATGTAAGGTATCAGTTGTTCTATATGTCCCCGATAAATGCTGCAATAGTCAGGTTCTTTTCCGTCGGTTTCCGCATGCTTCAGTCTGTCCATGGGGCAACCGCCACCGCAAAGTGGAAGAACTTTGCAGTTTCTGCATTCGGGATCGTCAAAGGGATCCTTTGCAAACATACCTTGTGCCAAACGGGAAAAGTTGACGGATTTGTTCTTGATGTTACCGATACGATAGCGGGGATTTCCGAATTGTTCCATGCAGTGATACATATAACCTTCCGAATCTACATTCAGCGAAAAGGGCTGCCGGAACATACAGGCCCGTGCCGGTTGGGGCTCCGGGCTGAACCAAGGATTCTCTTGTCCCGCTTCAAGGCAAGCAATACCGTTCCGGAACAATTCTTCCCGTGTATAACACGTGGCACATGTGTCAAAACCCGTCTTGTCAAGCACATGGCTGCATGAGACGTATAATTGTCCGCTCTTTACATAAGAGGGGAATCTCTCAGAAAGGAATGCTTTCAGTTCATTGTAACCGCCGGCATTCTGTTTGTCGAGTGCAACCTTCACGTTCACTTTGACGTCAGTACGTTTAAGCAATAGAGACAGGTTGGTTATGATATGTTGGAACGAAGGAGTGCCGTTTTTATAACATCGGCGCCTGTCATGGTCACCGGCAATGCCATCCATAGATATCTGGACAGCATCCAGATGCAGAATATCCAACCGGGCAATCTTCTCTTCACTCAGCAAACTGCCGTTTGTCAGAATACGGGAATCGTAATCCACTCCTTCTTTCGCCAACCGTTGGCTTATGGAAAGCATTCTCTTGAAACCCAGCAGAGGTTCTCCTCCATACCAGGTTATGTGAATCTTTTTTTCTTGTGCGCCACCATCACCTCCACAAGTGCGTCCTCAACAGCGTCATCCATCAGCCCTGCCCGTTTATGCTCACCCTCGAAACAATAAGGACAGGAAAAGTTGCACTGCATTGTGGGGGCAATCATCACCACGAAGTCCTTGTGGGCGAACATGCCTTGATAATACTTGAATTTGCACAATGCCAATTCGTCCACGTCTTCGTCAATAAAAAAACCTTGCTCTTTCAACGCATCGGATACGGAAACATCCGTCTCACGCGCCTCCCACGCTTCTTTCGGTAGCTTCGCCAAGGCACCGCTCATCGCGTTATAGAGCAATATGTCCGTGCCTATGGCGAAGGTGAATGTGTAGTACGATTGTTTCATATTCGAATATTTACCCGTCAATCAGGATTTGTCTGGCAACAACTCGCAGAACGCATAGTCCAAACATCTGTTCCTTTCTCAATATACAAGATGCTATGTAAGCGCATATATTAGATCATGCGCTTACATAGGAAAATCTGTCTTATTTACAGCCACAGGTTCTGCAAGGACAATTCGTTCCACATTCACACGTCGGAGCAGATGACGGAGTCGGGGTGGAGGCAGGTGTCGTCGGATCATCCGGAGAGTAGGTTCCTGCGCAATACGGCCCGCCACAGTATCCGTTAGAACAGTAACCTCCCTCTATCAGGTCCATGGCCTCTTCGTCCATAAGGTCAAATGTGTCATCAAGTCCGGCCTTGAGGATTTCCAGACTTTTTTCTCGATACTCATAGTCTAAAAATTTAAAAGATTAATAATAAAATGGTTTGGTTTATTTTGTGGCTTCAAGCGTCATGCTCTCCAGAATATTGTATGATGACGGAATTTGCGTACCATGATGCTCCACACCTTTGAGAACCGACCAATGGCTTTCGCCCGAACGACAGATTCGCACATTTTTGAAGCCGACTTTTTCCAACATACTTTTCAACACGGGTTGATTATACACCATCCTGTGCCCCCAGCTCCGGATAAAGTTGTTTAAAACGAACATGGCAGGAATTTCTTCCGCACCATAAAAACGTTTGACGGATTCATCGAAGGCGCCTATGCTCCAACGGATATATTCTTTGTGGCATTCCTCCTCCGGATGTTCATAGAGACGGATGAGAAAATCAAGATCCGGTGTAGTTAGCCGCAGATGCCCTCCGGGCTTCAGTACACGAAAACACTCCTGAAGCATTGTCAGCCCCTCCTCCATTGAAAGATGTTCAAACAAGTGTTCGGAGAAAACATATTCGAATATTTCATCCATAAAGGGATAAGGTTTTCCGGCATTGAGAAACCTGATGTCCCCGCCATCACACATATCAGTGTTGAGCCAGCCGTCCAGAAAATTATGGCCGCACCCGAGGTGAAGCCGGCCACAAGCCTGTTCATCGGGACAATAGGGGATTTCAAGATTGCACCGCCATGCTATCTTCCGTGCGGCATCCTCGCCCCAAGCCGGAACATGCAGGCCGTTTAAGGGACATTGCCATAACGCGCACGATCCCGTATCCCAATCGTAAAGCAACGGGCGACATCCGGAAAGGGAGGCTTGAGAGAGCAGATCTTCATCGTCCGACACTACAACGCGTCCCCGACTTAGCAGGTCTTTCCATGAACCCGCCGGCAGAATGCGGACGTTCGGCAACGCACGAAGTCGAATATCATCGGCAGTGGCGATAAGTGTACCGTCAGACTGCACCACACCTATCCGGGCGGCAGGAAACGTCTCACACAATTCTTTTACAAGGTCTAACTGGACTTGCGACCGTTTCTCGCGGGATTTGTGACGAAAGCACACACCTACGATATTTCGTTTGTCATCGGATGACACGGACAACAAACAACCCGGATTGGTCCAGTCAAGCACAGTCTCACTATCGGGAAAAGTCCTGTCGGGACAACAACCTTGAGCCAAATATATAACTTTCACTCCCTTGCGGCTTGCCCAATCAGCCATCTGCCGTTCTTTCGTACCGCGGCCGCAAACTACAAGTCCTGTCGGCTGCAAAGTTTCCAAACAAGCAGAAACGATATCAGCATAAACATGTTGTCCTTCGTCCGCCTGCCGTTCACTGTCAAAACAGGAACAGACATCCTTGCCGCCTAATTCCAAAGGATATGCTCCCTGCGGTAAGCGAATCCCCACCTCGCGAAGGCTGAAATGGCAGAGCACAACGACTGAGCGGTTCAGGGCATGAACCAACGGTTCCATGTAAAACCACTGCAAAGGATCAATCACATTCAACAGTAATGTGTGCTTCAAAGGGAAAAGAAGACGCTCCAGACGTGAAGGGATTAAAGATTGTTCATGCATAAATTTTCCCATAATCTGTTTTTTGCAAATATATATATTTTTTTATAACTTATGATTGCGTCAATACAAAAAACTTAGAGATTTTACAACAAAATTTCTCTACTTATTATTATCTGTAAAATATATTTCGGTAATTTAATTCAACCAACAGTTTTTTAATAACATTGTTAGTAATAACAATATTTCTTACCTTTGCACCCGAATAAGATTTAAAGCTTATGGAGAACAAGCCTTTTATATTCGGCGTTGCCACATCGGGAGATAATTTTACCGACCGGAAGAAAGAAACGGAGCGTCTGTTACTGAATTTCCGGCATGGTGTCAATACCGTATTGATTTCACCCCGTCGTTGGGGGAAAACCTCTTTGGTGCAGAAAGCGTGTCGTCTAGCACAATCCGACAAATTGAAAGTTGTGTATCTTGATATTTTCTCGTGTCGCAGTGATAAGGATTTCTATGATACATTCGCCGCTGCTGTCCTCAAACAAACATCGTCTAAATTGGATGAGTGGCTGGAAAATACCAAACTATTCCTTTCCCGTATCAGTCCCAAAATTTCAATAGGCACAGATCCGATGACCGATTTCTCCATTTCGCTTGAGATGAATCCCAAGAATAACGATGTCGATGAGATTTTGCAGCTTCCGGAAAAAATAGCGCAGAAAAAAGACTGTCATATCGTTGTGTGTATCGACGAGTTCCAGCAGATTGCCGAGTTCAAGGATTCCAAAACGTTTCAAAAACGGCTACGTACTGTGTGGCAACTGCAAAAGTCGGTGTCTTATTGTCTGTTCGGCAGTAAAAGGCATTTGATGAATGAACTGTTCGAGAAAAAAAGCCTGCCGTTCTACAAATTCGGTGATGCCATTTATCTGCCGAAAATAGGTACATCGGATTGGATAGATTATATATGCGGTCGGTTTGAAGTAACAGGCAAGCTGATTTCAAGAGAGTTGGCTGAAAAAATATGCCAAATGGCAGATAACCACTCGTCTTATGTGCAGCAATTGGCGTGGCTGGTATGGATTCATACGGATGGGACTGCCACCGAACGGGATTTCGAGGCGGCATATCAAGATATTATCGACCAAAACACCCCATTGTTCGAGAAGCAGACCGAGAGCCTTACCACTTATCAGATGAATTTCTTGCGAGCGATCATTGATGGTGTTCATAGTGAATTCACCACACAAGAGATTATACATAAATATCAGCTTGGCTCATCGGCCAATGTCAGTATAGTAAAACGAGCTTTGGTCAAAAAAGAACTTATAGAAATCGAAAAACGCCGGGTTGTCATTCCTGATCCAATATTGAAAGTGTGGCTAAAAAAGGAGTTGGGAATATAATGTCACATGTTGTTGGATTTCAACAAACTACTTATATATGATATTTCGTCCATGCTTACTCCTCCCCATCGGAGGGGGTAAGCATGGACGAAATCAGAAACTGAAGACGGCTTTATACGATACGCAGCCGGTCCCCTCTCCTTATTTCACCTCGCTGCCCGGCTTCACCTCGCGGTCCGGCGTGATCACACTCAGACCTCCGTCAAAGTTCTCGGCCGAGAGGATCATGCCCTGGCTCTCTATGCCGCGCAACTTGCGGGGCGGCAGGTTGGCGATGAAACAGATCTGCCTACCCACCAGCTCTTCAGGCTTGTAATGGCGGGCTATGCCGGAGACGATGGTGCGGTTCTCCAGTCCGTCGGCAATGAGGAAGCGCAACAGCTTGTCCGCCTTCGGCACCCGCTCGCACTCCAGCACCGTCCCCACACGGATGTCCAGCTTCTCGAAATCCTCGAAAGCGATGTCCGCGCGGACGGGCCGGGCCTTGTAGGCCGCAGCCTCGTTGGCCTTCCTGATTTCCGCCAGGCGGGTCAGCTGCGCCTCGACGGCGGTGTCCTCTATCTTCTCGAACAGCAGTTCGGCCTTGCCCAGCCGGTGCCCTTCGTAAAGCAGGTCCGTGGCTCCCAGACGGTTCCAGTCGGGGCGTTCCATGTTCAGCATTCCGCGCAAACGCTCCGAAGAGAAAGGCAGGAACGGCTCAAAGGCTACCGAGAGGTTGGCCACCAGCTGCAAGGCCACGTACAACACCGTCCTCACGCGGTCGGGATCCGTCTTCACCACCTTCCACGGCTCCGAGTCGGCCAGATATTTGTTGCCTATGCGGGCCAGATTCATGGCCTCCTTCTGCGCGTCGCGGAAGCGGAAAGCCTCGATGAGGCGTTCCACCTCGGCCTTCACGCCTTTGAACTCCCCGATGACCGTGCGGTCGTAGTCCGTCAGCTCCCCGCAGGCCGGCACCTGTCCGTCATAGTACTTGTGCGTCAGCACGAGGGCGCGGTTCACGAAGTTGCCGTAAACGGCCACCAGCTCGTTGTTGTTGCGCGCCTGGAAATCCTTCCAGGTGAAGTTGTTGTCCTTCGTCTCCGGCGCATTGGCGGTCAGCACATATCGCAACACGTCCTGCTTGCCGGGAAAGTCCTCCAGATACTCGTGCAGCCAGATGGCCCAGTTGCGCGAGGTGGAGATCTTGTCGTCCTCCAGATTCAGGAACTCGTTGGCCGGCACGTTGTCGGGCAGGATATAGCTGCCCTCGGCTTTCAGCATGGCGGGGAAAACGATGCAGTGGAAAACGATGTTGTCCTTGCCGATGAAATGTACCAGCCGGGTGTCATCCTGTTTCCACCATTTCTCCCACGTGTCGGGAAGCAGCTCCTTCGTGTTCGAGATATAGCCGATGGGGGCGTCGAACCAGACATAGAGCACCTTGCCCTCCGCTCCTTCCACAGGCACGGGGATGCCCCAGTCCAGGTCGCGGCTCACGGCACGCGGCTGCAAGCCCATGTCGAACCAGCTCTTGCACTGTCCCATCACGTTGGGGCGCCATTCCTTGTGCTCCTGCGTAATCCAGGGCTCCAGCCACTGCTGGTGCCGGTCGAGCGGCAGATACCAGTGTTTCGTCTTCCGGAGCACGGGTTTCGAGCCGGAGACGGCACTCTTCGGATTGATCAGTTCGGTAGGCGAGAGTGCCGTGCCGCACTTCTCACACTGATCTCCATAGGCCCCTTCGGCATGGCAGTGCGGACATTCGCCCGTGATATAGCGGTCGGCCAGGAAGGTACCGGCCTCCTCGTCATAGTACTGCTCGCTCTCCTTCTCCACAAACTCGCCCTTCTCGTAAAGGCGGCGGAAGAAGTCGGAGGCCACCTCGCGGTGCGTCTCCGAGGTGGTGCGGCTGTAGATGTCGAAGGAGATGCCGAAGCCCTCGAACGAGCTCTTTATCATGGCGTGATAGCGGTCCACAACATCCTGCGGCGTACAGCCTTCCTTGCGTGCCCTGATGGTGATGGGCACTCCGTGTTCGTCCGATCCGCAGACAAAGAGAACCTCCTGTCCGCGCAGTCTCAGATAGCGCGCATAGATGTCGGCGGGTACATACACTCCGGCCAGATGACCGATGTGAACTCCGCCGTTGGCGTATGGCAGAGCCGCCGTGATGAGCGTGCGGTTATATTTCTTTTCCATATCCTGAATTTGGTATTGATTTCTTTGAAAGAACAAAATTAGCATTTTTTTGTCTCGTGCGGAAACCGAAGCCCGTTTTTCCGTCGCACTCCCCCCGATTTCCGTCCGGTTTGTGCCTGTCACACCCCGCAACGGAGAAATCCGGAGTCTAAAAGTAAGTTAATTAACATTTGCTTTTCGCCCTCGCAGGTATTATATTTGCACTACCAAAGTAGAACAACCCTGAAAAGCCGCCTATCGGGCGGTTTTTTTCGTCGCTTAACGTGAAAAAAACATAGGATCTTGTTGAAAAAAGGTCCTATCTTTTTTGAAAAACATACTATCTTGTGAAAAAAAGGTCCGTTCTTGTAGTTTTTCCGAAACCTTCAGGTTAAACTTCGTGCAAAACCATTAAAAAGACTGAAATATCAGCCGCACGGTTTTACGCCCTTTTCGGTTTGGCACGGTTTTTGTATAGGGGACCACTCCAGTTGCTTGCACCGCATGCGCTTTCCGGGCAGGAGAAGAGATGCGGCGCAACTTCTTGTCTGTCGCGCAAAGCTAAACGAACGCCGAACAAAAAACACCAAGTTCTTAAAAAAATCCATTCTTTTGTAGAGTTGAATTATTAATCGTATCTTTGCAAGATAGGCTGTCGCATCAGCACTCTAATGATAATTTTAGGACTTATGGTCAATGAACGTCTCACCGAAAATATTGTACGCCAACATTTTTACTCCGATCCTCTTTGCAAATCCATAAAAATAGAAGAGCAAAGATCCGTGAACCGCCGTATTGCCGACCTGATGCGGGGACAGTCGAAGACAGGAAAAAAAGGGATAGGCGCCCCTGACCTTATCGTCAGTTTCCCTTCGGACAGCCGTTACCTGATCGTGATAGAATGCAAGGCTCTGCCTGCCATGCACGAAAGTCTGGACCGTACACAAATCACGGATTATGCCGTAGACGGGGTTCTGCATTATGCCCGCAGTCTTTCTGCGGAATATGACGTATTGGCCATAGCCGTAAGCGGAGAGACCCCGGAAGAACTGCGCGTGTCACATTTTCTCTGGCACAAGGGAGAACCGGGGTACAAGGAAACCCCGGACAAACGGCTCTTGTCTGTCAACTCCTATCTGCATATATTTTCCAACGAACAATTCGCCGGGAACCTACGCAACATAGATATTGTACAGAAAGCCATCGACCTGAATATGGTGTACAACAGCTACTCCATATCGGAAACCATGCGCAACACGATGGTCAGCGCCATCCTGCTTTCCCTCATCAGCCCTTCCTTCAAGCTCGGCTATGCGGTGGAGCCCACCATCAAGAGCCTGAGCGAATCCATGATCAAGGCCATAGAGACAACACTGACCCTTAATCAGGTACGGAACCGTGAAGCCATGCTCGGAGAGTTCAGAAAAATACAGAACGATCCGCTTTTCACGCAAGACTACATCAAGGACAAGCACTCCAGAAAAGAACGTGCCACACTGGAAGTGCTGAAAGAGATGATAAACTATCTGCACAAATACGTGTATCCTCTCACCACGATGGAACATTCGGGCTACGACGTGTTGGGCCGTTTCTACACCGAATTTATCCGCTATGCCGGAAGCGAGCAAAAGCAAGGACTGGTGCTTACACCTTTTCATATCACGGACTTTTTCTGCGATCTGGCAGACCTGACGGCTCATGATGTCCTCTATGATCCTTGTTGCGGAACTGCCGGTTTTCTTGTCGCAGGCATGAAACGGATGTTTCGGGAAGCGGGCAATGACGATGCGCTCAAAACGCGAATCCGCTCCCGACAACTCGTCGGGGTGGAACTGCGACCAAATATGTACACATACGCCTGTTCCAATATGCTGCTGCGCGGAGACGGAAAAAGCAACATCTATTGCGGAGACTGTTTCCAGATAAAAGACCGGATAAAGGAAAACCACAAGCCCACAGTCGCATTTCTGAATCCGCCATACGATGTGGGAGTGGCCGAACAGTTACGCTTCGTACAGCACGCGCTGGATGTGGTATCTCCACAAAACGGCCGTGTCGTGGCAATCGTGCAGATGAGCTGTGCCATTAAAGAGGAAAAAGACCTTAAGGCCGTCAAGCAGGAACTGCTGGCCCGCCACTGTCTCAAAGCCGTGCTGTCCATGCCCGATGACCTCTTCTATCCGGTAGGCGTGGTTACCTGTATAATGGTATGGGAAGCGAACAAAACCAACAAAGGCCGGAAAACCTGGTTCGGATATTTCAAGGACGACGGCTTTGAAAAACGCAAACATCAGGGACGAATCGACGTGCGCGGCCGTTTTAAGAATGACGTACACAACCGGTGGATTTCGGCCTATCGCAATCTGGACGAGGTGGAAGGACTTTCCGTCCGCCACGAAGTGACAGCAGATGACGAATGGTGCGCGGAAGCCTACATGGAAACCGACTATTCCACTTTATGCGAGGAGGATTTCCTGAAAAAAATGCGTGAGTATGTCGCATTCTCTATTGCAAACTCGAAGAACTGACAACCCATGAACACTTCTGGATGGAAGAACTTCGCATATAGCGAAATCTTTTACATAGAAAAAGGGAAAAGACTGGTCAAAGCCGACATGATCCCCGGAGACATCAATTATATCGGCGCGACAGACCGGAACAACGGTGTTACGGCACATATAGCAAACAACGCACACATCTTTGCAGGAAACAAGATCACAGTGAGCTATAACGGGTCCATTGCGGAAGCATTCTATCAGCAGGATCCCTTCTGGGCTTCCGATGACATCAATGTCCTTTCTCTGAAAAAAGGAAGGCTCAATAAGAATATAGCCATATTCCTGACGACAATTATAAATAAAGAAAAATATCGCTTTAACTACGGCCGCAAATGGGACAAACAGCTGATGTTGCAGTCGACCATAAAATTGCCTGTCAATGAATCCGGTACACCCGACTGGGATTTTATGGAAAGTTTTGTCGCATCCTCCCTGATACCTCTCCTGCCACCGACAGCCCGTGCCGTATGGAACGGCCGGGATTCCTTTTCCGCCGCCTCGGAAAAACTGGCGCTGACCGATGTCCGTACATGGCGGTGGTTCAGATACGACGAAATATTTGAAATACGCAAAGGTTTCTATAACAAAAAGCCGGAAGACACAAGCGGCAGCGAAATTCCTTTCATAGGAGCAACCGACAGCAATAACGGCATCACTGCAAGATATTCCGTAAAAGACATAGACGATGCCAGCAAAACAGGCGAAGATCCCAACCAGAGACTCTTCCAAAAGATTTTTCCGGGTAACGGGATTACAGTCTCCAATGACGGATCCATAGGATTTGCCTTCTATCAGAAAAAAAAATTCACCTGTAGTCATAGCGTGAATCCTCTCTATCTGAAAGGACATGAACTTAACCGCTATATCGCCATGTTCCTGTGTACACTGATCGAGAAAGAACGCTACCGCTGGGCATACGGCCGAAAATGGCGCCCTAAACGGATGCCGGCGTCACGGATTAAATTGCCCGTCAACTCCGAAGGCTATCCGGATTGGGAATATATGGAAAATTACATCAAAGGGCTTCCTTACAGTGATTGCCTGTAACATTTTCCTTCATCCGCCGCCTTTCGTACACCGGTGCCCGCCCTCTCAAAGAAAGCCGGCCCGCGACGCTCTTTTCTCGCTCATTTTTTGTAAGTTTGCAAGAAATTTCAACCGAAAACGCGAAACACAATGAAAATAGCACTCATAGGATACGGCAAAATGGGGCACATGATCGAGGAGATCGCCCTGAAACGCGGACACCGCATCGTCTGCATCATCGACAAGGACAACACCGGAGACTTCGACAGCGAGGCATTCCGCAGTGCGGAAGTGGCTATCGAATTCACCACCCCCGACACGGCCCGCGAAAACTGTTTGCGCGCCTGGCAGAAGGGTGTGAAGGTGGTGAGCGGTTCTACCGGATGGATGGAACACCACGGCGAGGAGATGCGGCGGCTGTGCGCGGAAGAGGGGAATACCCTTTTCTGGGCCTCCAACTTCTCACTGGGAGTGGCCGTCTTCAGCGCGGTCAACAAATATCTGGCCCGCATCATGAACCGCTTTCCCGCCTACGACGTGACGATGGAGGAAACCCACCACATTCACAAACTGGACGCTCCGAGCGGAACGGCCATCACACTGGCGGAGCAGATCGTGGCGGAGATGGACCGCAAGACGGGATGGACGAAAGGAGAGCTGCACGCGGCCGACGGCACGACATCGGGCACCCGCCATACTCCCGACAACCTGTTACGCATCGACGCCGTGCGCCGCGACGAAGTGCCCGGCATCCACTCCGTGACCTACGACAGCGAGGCCGACAGCATCACCCTCACACACGACGCGCACAGCCGCAAGGGCTTTGCCTTAGGAGCCGTCCTCGCCGCCGAGTTCACGGCCACGCACTCCGGACTGCTTGGCATTGACGACCTCTTTGATTTCTGAAAAAACGCCTCTACCATAATCCGCACATAACACAGCATGAAACTGAAACTCACAGCCCCCGCGCCGCGCAAGGCATACGTCAGACTGACACTCGTCGTCGTCCTCTACCTGATTTTCCTCTTCTGGGTGAAATCCTGGATGGGACTGGTGGTCCTGCCCTTCATCTACGATGCCTACATCACGAAAAACATCAACTGGGGATGGTGGAAGGAAAGCGACAACCCCTTCACACGCTTCATCATGGGATGGGTGGACGCACTGGTTTTCTCCCTCGTGGCCATCTATTTCCTGAACCAGTTTTTCTTCCAGAACTTCGTGATTCCCTCCTCCTCGCTTGAGAAAACGCTCCTCACGGGCGACTACCTGCTGGTGAGCAAACTGAGCTACGGCCCCCGCATCCCGCAGACGCCGCTCTCGATGCCCCTGACACAGCACACGCTCCCCGTCTTCAACTGCAAGAGCTATCTGGAACACCCCCATTGGCCCTACCGCCGCGTGGAAGGACTGGGCCGCGTCAAATTGAACGACATCGTGGTGTTCAACTATCCCGCCGGCGACACCGTGGCCCTCAACAAGCAGAACCAGGACTACTACCGCCTTGTCTATCAGTACGGCGATGAGGCGCTCCGGCTTCCCGCGACAAACTCACTCCCCTCTTCCGCCCTCACCCCCGAAACTCCCTACGAACAGCAGCAAGCGGTGTTCAGACGCATCTATGCGACGGGGCAGGAAATCATGCGTACCCACCCCGCCGAGTTCGGCAAAGTGACCAGCCGGCCTGTGGATCGCCGGGAGAACTACGTGAAACGCTGTGTGGGAATGCCGGGACAGACGCTGCTCATCCGCAACGACACCATCTATCTTGACGGGAAGCCCAACCGCGAACCCGACCATTCGCAATATTGCTATGACGTGGTGTTCCGCTCCCCCCTGCCCGAATACCTGAAACGCGAGCTGGGCATCACCGACGAGGACCTCTCGCAGACCCTGACGGACGAGGCCGGACGCACGCACGTGTTCATGCCTCTGACGCGCCACGTGCTGGAAGTGCTCAAAAAACAGGACTTCGTGGAAAGCATCTCACGGGCCTCCTTCCTCGAAGATACGCCCTGGCTCTATCCGCAGAACATGGCCAAAGACTGGACTACGTCCAACTATGGCGGCCCCGACGGTATCTGGATCCCCAAGAAAGGCGAAACCCTCCGCCTGACCACAGACATCCTCCCCGTGTACGAACGCCCCATACGTGTCTACGAAGGCAACCGGCTGGAGGTGAAGAACGGGAAGATCTTCATCAACGGACGGCAGACGGACCGCTACACTTTCAAGATGGACTATTACTGGATGCAGGGCGACAACCGAGACAACTCGGCCGACTCGCGCTTCTGGGGCTTCGTGCCCGAAGACCACGTCGTGGGCAAACCGCTCTTCGTATGGCTCTCGCTGGACCCAGACTACGGTCTCTTCGATGGAAAGATACGCTGGAACAGGATCTTCAAGTGGGTGGCCAACGCCAAATAACTCCTGAGATCACGGACAGACAAACATGGTTGCAAAACGCTATTTAGGCAAACTCCGCATGCCCTCTCCCTTATGGGGAAGGACGGGTTGCCTGCGGCGCATTGTCCTGCCCATAACGGTGGCCGCGGCAGCAGTGGTAGGCATGAGAGCGGCCCTCACCCAATATGTCACCCCGTCCGATGTGCCCGCATTGGGCCTGAAGGCCGGCGACCGTGTGCTGGTGGACCGCATCTCCATCGTCCTGTCACACGCTCCGCAAAAAGGCAGCGCCGTGGCTTTCCGCCACCCCGACTGTCCCGATAAAATCTGTCTCGGCCGAATCGATGCCGTCGGCGGCGACACGGTGGAAGGGCGTTTCATCGTCCCCGCCGGACGCTTCTGGACCGGCGGACAGTTGCGCCGGCTGGTTCCCAACAGCTCCGTCATAGGCCGCCCTGTCTGCGTCAGCTACTCGATTCCCCCGGTTCCCGAAAAAGGGAAACGGAGCCGGTTGCCACGGCCGCAACGCTTTTTCCTGACGATCCGATGAATCCCGCACTGCTCACTTCGGCCTATCTGGGCCCCGTACACTACTATACCAAACTCTATGCCGCCCCCTGCATCAGGGAGGAACGCTGCGAGCACTATGTGAAACAGACCTACCGCAACCGCTGCATCATTGCGGGACCCGACGGTCCGCTGGCGCTCACCATCCCCATAGAGCACGATGCCACCGCGCGCCCCGCCACGCGCGACATCCGCATCAGCGGACACGGCAACTGGCGCCACCGCCACCGCACAGCACTGACAAGCGCCTACGAGAATAGCCCTTTCTTCGAATATTATGCCGATGACATTCTGCCCCTCTACGAACGGCCCTACACCTTTCTGGTGGATTTCAACGAGGCCCTGCGGCAAACAGTATGCCGTCTGCTGGAACTGGCTCCCCGCGTTGAAGTGACCTCCGCCTACCTGTCCGAACCACCGGCCGGCCATGACGATTTCCGCGAGTCTATCCGTCCCAAGACGGACTATGCCTCCGACCCTGCCTTCCGGCCGGTTCCCTACTGGCAGGTCTTCGCACAGCGCAACGGCTTTCTGCCCAATCTGAGCATTGCCGACCTGCTTTTCAACATGGGCCCCGAAGCCAGACTGGTGCTGCGTGACAGCATTGTGGAGAAAAAGTAAAAATTATACTTTTTAAGGAAACAGTATCCATTAATTTCACAAATATATATATATTTGCAGCCACTTTCATAAAATAACCCCATAATCCATTATCATGCTGTTCAATTCGTTTGTTTTCATATTCCTGTTTCTGCCAACAACATTTCTCATGTATTTTGGTCTGAATCATTTTGGAAAATACACAGCGGCAAAAATAATTCTGATCTTGGCATCACTCTATTTCTATGCTTTCTTCAATTGGTCCTATCTACCGATAATTATATCTTCAATCATCTTTAATTTTTTAATATCCAAGAACTTATAT
>VSQE01000003.1 GCA_009775705.1 Prevotellamassilia sp. | reverse complement strand
ATATAGTATATACTATACAGTAAGGCAGATTTGCTCTGTACTACAGTACTTTTTAAATGCAAGAATTAAGTGTATTCTTCAGAAAAAATCCTTCGAGTACACTTTACAGATGAGTACAAAAAAACAAGAGAATCCATAGCAATTATTGTAGCAATAGATTCTCTTGTCTAATAAGGCTTGGTTTATTTATCAGCAAATTTCAAATGAGAAAGGGTCAGAAAGTAAATCAATAGAGATTTTACAAATTTACCAATACTCGATGGTTCGTTTCTCTGTATATTCTTCTGGAGCAGTATATTCATCGCCGACATAGTTCCCATTGTCATCATACTTATCGTAGCGTAAACTACCCATTAGGACAGGTTGACCGTTTTCTTTTGCAGCTTTCATGGAAGCAATCGTTTCATCGTCCCAGTAATCAATGCTGCGGACAACTGTCAGGCTGGGAGTCTCACCCGCTTTGACAGCAGAAGAACGATCCCGATTCGATGTAAATCCGTCTCTGAAAGCCTTATAGTAGGTACGCAATGCAGGTATCTCATCGATGTTAGCCGGGAATGTAACGGTAGCTTGTGTCCAGTTTCCTTTTTCATCATATACATAATCGTAGGAGACGGTAAACGTCATGTCATCCACCCGCCAGTTGTTGCCTTTACTTTTATATACACCTCCGCTATACGTCCAAGTAGCCAAGTCTCCGTGTGAGTTATACGCAAAGCTGCTGGTACAAGTCAGTGTTTCGTTCCCCCCGTCAAATTCAACGGGAATCTTCTCTACGGCTTGTGTACACAGATGGCCTGTATAGACATAGGTTGTCACCGATTGTCCTGTCTTGTAACTGTCGATGTCTTTCAAGAACATGTTCGTGGTCTTCGGTGTTTCAAAAGACTTCAAGTGAGCGAGCGAGTCAAACTGCATCTCATGAAGCGTCACGCCCGATTCATTGACCGTGCCATTCTTTTTTTCGGGCAGGATGGATTGCAATACCCCATTACCGTGATAGGCATACAGAAAAGTGGTTGTGTCATAATGTCCCCGCCCGTTCTTGTCGCGACGTATCAACCGACCTGCACTGTCGTATGTGAAGCCGTCATCTTTTTTCCGGCGTTTGTAACGTCCGTCATCTACCGATTTGATTTGGGTCAGATTGGAATTGCCGTTATATTCATACGAAATGACATCAAATCCGGTTGCACCCACATTGAAAGAAGTGCGCCGCTGTTCGGATAAACGGCCGTTAGGCAAGAACTCGTATTGCGAGGTGCTTGTCACACCCCATTGTGCATTGTGGTATTCGTAGGTGACCAGCTTCGGATAGTTGCGCAATCCCATCTTTGCCCAATCCGTAGGATAGTTTACGAAATAAGGCATCAGATGTTCCGCATTCATATCCACTCTTACCGGATCAAAATACACCTGAAGCGGTGTATAAGGCTGGTTGCTTTCTTCACTGCCACAGCTTGCTGCTCCTATCGACAGCAAGCAAGAAAGAGCGACAGCTTGTATGGTCTGTAATGCTTTCATGTTCCGTTATTTTTGATTTGTTGGATGATTTTCCTTGCAGGGGACCTGCTTGGTGACAGGATGATAAGAGATATTCCAGACGGGATAAGCTCCGACCTTATCTACACAGCACGAATGCAGATAACAGTTCCCGTGTATCGAGCTTTCCGAACCCAGCAATCCGGAGATGTATTTGCATCCTTTTCCCGACACAATGATTTTGCCTTCATTCACCACCTGATGGAAAGAGGAACCTCCGAAACTGCCGATTACTCCTCCGATGGCGGAAAATTCAGCCAGCAGGTCATGCTTGATTTCGATGTTGCCTGCATTGTACAGATCCAACGGATAGATTCGTTCGTAGTTGTGAGGTGTCAGTTCGCCACATACCCCTCCGATATTAAATGTAGCAGATGTATTCTGTGTGTCCAAGCGGATGTTTCCCCAATTATGGAGATGCTCTATATCAGTTTCATTGGTTTTGAAAAGTCCGACAACACCACCGATGTAGCTATGATCAGGTTGGGCATCGGCCTTCCACTGCACGGTCAAATCGCCTTTATTCTCGACGCAGACATTCTCTTTGATAAAGATTTTACCATAATTGGTGGCCCTCCCGATGACTCCACCTATGTAGGCATCACTGCACGGATTAACGGTGAGGTTGCCCTCATTGATTATCTTGCCACGCAAAGCCACTTCCACTTCGGAGCCGTAGCTATCCAGGTCTCCGACAAGTCCACCCAGACAGAGTGTACAGATACCCTTATTGTCAGCGAATGAGATATCCACCTTGCTGGTACAATTCTCGATACATCCATTCTTGAACTCTCCCGCCAGAGAACCGGCAAGCAGGCTATAACCGTCTTCTCTCTTTTGAGCGTCGATGGTCATGTCACCTGCCAATGTCAGATCCTTGACCACAGCTTCTTTTTCACCACCCATTTCTTCAAACAGACCGACATCAAATACTCCTTTGGAGCTCTCTTCAATGACCACCCGTATTCCGTCGAAGGTAATGGTATGTCCGTTGCCGTCGAACTCCCTAACCGGGAATTTAATCGGTGTCCATTCACCGCTGATTTCGATGTCCTTCACCAGTTTAATCCGCACTTCATCTGCTGGAATCTCCTTGCCTGCATCGGTGAGCAGCGTTTGTGCTTCCATGTTTTTATCCTTGATTTCGAACGTTTCGTTCAGGAAACGCAGTTCACTCTCTTTTCCGATTTCAAATACCTGTTCCGCCTCGTTGAAATGCAAGGCGGTGACTTTCTCTTCACACGATGTCAGCCAAAAAGGCAGGCAAGCGACAAGGTAAACCATTCTTTTCATGCTGCTGCTCTTTTTACATATCTGCTGCATAATTCTCGCCCTCCATGATAAACATTCCCGACTCTTTCCAGTAATACACCACATAAGGCTCTACTTTCGACATTTCATTGATGTCCTGCGTGGGCATTCCACTAAAATAGGTAAAGACCAGTGCGTTACCCTCTATTTTTCCGGCATACGACTCCACGCTTGACATAGGAATGCTTTCACCTTGTGGAGGATACATGGTCGTTTTGACCATAAAAACTTGTTCTCCTTTCTTTTCCAGTGTGAACGATGTCAGAGCATTGGCATAACTTTTTGAAAAAGCATGTTCTGGGATGGTGTTATCTTTCAAGTAAAAAGCATACTTCGGAGAAATATATCCGATACGTTTGTCTTGGGCAGAAAGCTCTACCTTGAACCATCCCTTTTCTTTCCCCAAGAATCTGAAGCTTTGTCCACGGTTGGCTTTCATTAAAGAACTACCCGATACAGGGGTGGAACGGACATTGATTTTATCTCCTCCACTGATGAATACGTAGTTACATTTATCTTTCTGCTTAAACACTACCGGCTCTGAACCGGGTGGCAAGAAGGACAGTTCCTTCGTGGTGGGATTGTACTTGAACTCCGCTTTTTGTTTTCCCATACTGCTTTCTACGGCAACCGAAGCCTCTGTATTATCAATGTGATAGACGTCTACAATACTATAGGTAAGCCCATAGCCTCCTTCAAACACATTGTAAGCACCGTAACTGCCATCTGTCGGTGTGTTGTAAAGGTCTATTTCCAACTGAATTTGGCTGTTGCCTTCCCAATATTCCCATTTGCCCACAAAGGGTTTTGTGTCATCTGCTTGTATAGACGCGTGTACACTCAAGAAGCCACAAACAAGGCTTATCAAACTTAGGCATATCAATTTTTTCATTATGCTGTTGCTTTATATGGTTAAAATTAAAGACTAAAAGTGACATATACGGCAGACTGTACCCGTACAGGCTGTCCGTCTTTGATTCCGGGTGTCCATTCCTTTAAGGACTTGACCACTCTTACGGCTTCGGTATTGAGATTGGCATGAACCTTTTTCACAGCCGTAACATCAGATACCGAACCGTCTTTCTCCACTATAAAGGAAACAAGCACATCGCCCTGAATCTTCTGCTGTTTGCAGATCATGGGATAACGTATGCTTCGGGCAATATCCGCCAGCAATGCTTGGTTTCCACCGGGGTATTCCGGCTCCTTATCCACCTCGCTGCCTTTGTACACCTTATTGGGGCTTACCTTGGATTGTGCCGGTTCTCGTCTATCTTCCTTCGGAGTGGTTGGCATACCAAATCTTCTTTCGGGAGTATCTTTGTCTGTTTCTTTTTGCTCTTCCAATTCCTGTTGTAATGTTCTTTGCAACACTTCACTGGAGATAAGAAAACCGTTGAACTTAGAAGGAGCGTACCCGGAGAATGCCGATACCACTTCGAAACTGAATGTTTTTCCCTCCTCGATACGTGGAAAATAATAAGTACCCGCTGTTTTTATCCGATTGCCCGGCATCAGGTAGAACAAGTCTATGGGCAAACTGCGGCTTGTCTTCTGTGCCACTCCCTTTATCTGAAATTTATAGCCGCCATTAGCGCGTCCCGTACAAGTAACGCTGGTAACATGCCAATAACGATCCACTCCGGCATCGCATTTGAACGGCACATTTACCGGATAACTCTTGGGAGGAATGGAAAAACTTGTTTGCGCAAAAGTCGCATGACTCATGAAGAATGCCCCTAAGACAATGAGGCATAGTAAAATAGATAATCGCTTCATACGTATATCGTTTTATAGTTTTTAGATTCATCAGAGTTTAAACGTGATAGGCAGAGTGTATTCCACATTTACCGGTTTGCCATCCTGTGTACCGGGAATCCAACGAGGCATGGACTTCACTACGCGGACAGCTTCCTTATCCAAATAAGGATCTACAGACTTGGTAACACGAATATTTGAGATAGAGCCATCGCTCTTGACTGTAAATTTCACCAACACTTTGCCTTGTATTTTCTGTTCCTTGCAAACTGTCGGAAACTTTAGATTCTTTGATAAAAATTGTACCAATGCGGTGATACCACCGGGAAATTCCGGAGACACCTCTCTCTTGTTCTGGGAAACTTTTGCCATCGAAGGCAAATCATTGATAGTTCTTGCCTCATTTGCAGCCTGTGTATCCAAACAGTTGCCAATCAGCAGTGCGGATAGTAAACTGCTCAAAATAATTTGTTTTTTCATACAGTTTTATTGTTTAATTATCAATACGTTACATTATTCATTTATTTGCGATAAAATCCGGAACTGTCGCGTCCCCATTTGCCGCCAAATTGGTCGGTGTAATCACACTCGCTATAGGGAGAATCTTGTGTAAGATGATATAATGTTCCAGAATCAGTAAAACTTGCTGTTTTCAAACCACTTGAACTGCTTGATGATGAACCGCTCCAAGACTCCGTCGCTCCCTTATGCAAGTCTTTAAAACCGAGAATACCCATAATAAGACCTATCCCGTTGCCTATACTGAATCCCCATTGGGCCATATCCCACATGGTACCAGAGTCTATCCAACCCAGCCAATCAAGAATAAAACCTACTGCCAATCCAATCGCTCCAACAATCAAACCTACAACCAGCATCAATGCGAAGAATTGTAACACAATCTTAATAATGTAGATGGCTATGCCTAAAAACAGTATCCACTTTATCGCTGTGAACCAAGCCGATTCTCCTTCGGAATCAAACAACCAAGAGGTTAAGTCCCATGACTCTTCTTTGGTGGAAGTACCCGCTTCGTCTGTTTCTGTTACGGCTTCCAGATACGATGCGCTGACATAACCCTGCCAGCCATTATAATTGATATTAGCCCATCCGTTTTCTATAGATACAACATCAATCACGTTATCCTTAGACAATTGTCCTAATAGTTTTCCGTTTTTATTGGCTGAAGCTCGTACATTAAGACCGTTGGGAGCGGTCACTCGATAATGATCTGCAAAAGATTGCGTACATAGGGAAAAATTAAGGATTAGAAACAAAACCCATTTAATAATGTTTCTGCTAACGAACATATTCTTCAGCATACAAATACTTTGCTGGCTATATCTGTTCATCATAAATTAAGACTCTTGCAGTCCCGTAGAGTCTGCTTGATTAAACCACGAAGCGTGGAACTGCAAATGTCACGTTCTAAGTCGGAGGTCGTAGGAATAACCTTTATTCAGAGTATGGTAATAGCAGCCCACGCTATAGCGTGAGAAACCAATTACGCTTTTCCCTCTGAATAGTCTTGAATTTCCTACGTTCCCGACTTCGAGATAAGCATAACGCTTCTTTCTTTTCTAATATGTCTTGGAAAGAGTTTCCTCAATCCGGCACAAAGGTAGTGAAATTTCATGAAACAGGACCTTATATACCGTGATTTTCTTAAAGTTATGAGTGGATTTTAAGTCTATTGTTCTAAAACCAATATTAAATAAACTGCAAGAAAGACAAATCTATTAAATAATGGGCTAACATTTTCTGAAAAACTCTGTAAGGATAGAAAAAATGTTTGAGATGTATGAACTCTTAAGAAAGGACGAAACTAAAAAACAAAAATATAGTATCTACTAATTTTAACAAGAATAGGTTTACTAATTTCCTATTTTACTATGATTAGTAAATACTATATTTAGTATCTGCTTATTTTCAGATAGTTATTATCTTATCAGAAGGGCAAATCCTCCTTTTCGTCCTGCGGAAAATCGGCGGGAGGAACGGGTACGCTGTCTGCACCGTTTACATCGTTGTCCGCTCCGGCTGCCGCATCCTCGCGTTTTCCGGTATTGATAAAGGCAATGCTTTCTGCCGTGATGGAGAGCTGTATCTGGCTCTCGCCGTTCTTGTCTTTCCACAGGGAAGATGACAGTGTACCGTCAACGAGTATGAGTCTTCCTTTCGTCAGATATTCGGACAAATGGATATGGTTGTCCTTGTTGCTGCGTACCCTTATCCAAGTGGTAGTGTTTTGTCCTCTTGAATAATCGTCAACGGCTATGTCCATAGCCATGAATGAGCCGTGTACTCCTGAAATAACCTGGCAGTCTTTGCCGATGCGTCCGATAGTGTGAACATGTAACATAATAGAAAATTGTTTGTGGCAAGGTGGTTGGTCCTGCGTTACCTAAACTGTTTATTTTTTCCCTTCTTTCGGTTCCTTTCTCTGCCTGAACCGTTCCGGGATTTTATAGATGCGGTACATGGCTGCCGGTAGAGCTTCATGCGACGGCTTTTCTTGCCAATTACTCTTCGTAGAAGGAAGAATTTGCAAGAAATGCACTTCAAGCCGCCGGATCAAGCGCGGCAGCCGACCTTTGCATCTGAAAAACCGGACGGCGACGGCAGAGAGGAGACCGTAGAGATTATACCTATAACTGATATAAAAGGAAGAGGGCTTCGCCAAAGTATAAGAGCAGAGGGAAAGAGAGAGGTATAAAAGGAAGCCGACAACGGAGTTGCGGTATTTATAAACGGATATCGTGCCCTCCGCCAATGGTGTTGCCATAGGCACGATTCCCGTTTATAGCCAGTTTTGACCGGGCCGGTATCTTAAAGAGAGGAAGGCAGCAAATCCCCCATCCTCTGTTCCGGCATAGTGCAAAATCCACGAACGATAGTATCTTCGTTTACACCTTCAAGTCTGGCGAACATTTGCAACGCGTCAAATCCACAGTCGAACTGTTCCATGCTGACAGCGGGGGCAAAATGAACAATACCGTGGGGATAGCTTTTCGAGACACCTATCCACCCACGCAAATAATCATCGAAGCGTCCTTCCGCTTGTGACGCATGGAACTCTTGAGCATGGGAGCTGCAAATGCTTTTGCCGTACATTTCATCTCCTAAAATTAAAGTTCCCGTTTGCGGATTGTACATAAAACGCCGATTGGTTATCTGTAGAATATCTATGATTTCCCGTTTGACGTCGATAACCATCAGGATTTTTTCAACCTGCCGTTTTGTGCGTTTGCCTGTTTTACAGTTTTTCTTGTCCATCTCTTGTCTTTTATGTGAAACATCTGTTTTTTACCCTTTTTTCGGTTCTTTTCTCTGCCTGAACCGTTCCGGGATTTTACAGATGCGGTACACGACTGCCGGCAGGGCTTCATACGGCGGTTTTCCCGGCCAATTACTCTTTCGCAGAAAGGAAGAATTTGCAGGGAATGCACTTCAAGCCGCCGGATCAAGCGCGGCAGCCGACCTTTGCAGCTGGAAAACCGGACGGCGATGGCGGAGAGGAAACCGGAACAGGCCGGTAAATATGATGGTAAAAAGGGGGGTACGGCCTTGCCGGATATAAATGCAGGAGAAAATGAAATAGAAAAGAATGCGGCTTGGGCGGGTCAAGCAAGGGTCTGCCGGGGCAAACACGAACGGGATTCTCCTTATCCGCTCCACGCCTGAATTTCGACCGGGCGGAATGAAAGCGCGGGGCGGATAAGAAGTATCGCTGTTTGCCCTTGACGTGGCAGGTCACAAGGGAAAGATACGGAACAGGAGGCGGAAAGTCCGAAACCAGCGGCATAAAGACCGGTCGGGCTGTGGAATACCGTGTTGTTTCGACAGGTCGAAGCTCCGGCATGGAACGGCACGATCCGGGCTGCCGCCGGTTTGGAACGGCCTCCCGTCCCTTTCCTTGACGACTTGTTACGGCACAGACTTCCAACTGTTTACGGGGTTGGGAAAGCCGACGTATAACAGGGAAAACAGCCTGAAGGTAAAAAAGGAGATAATCGTGCTATAAAAGGTATCGGTTGCCCTGCAATCTGTCCGAAAGGCATTCGCCCTTCGGACAGACCACAGAGGTTACAGGCTTATAGTTTGGGCTTGTTCTTCGGGAGAATGGGACAAGAGAGTATTATTCTGTAAAATGACCCCAGCTCGGTCTTTACCGGGTCTTTCGATACCAAGAATGTCGCGCTCTCCTTGACTTTCGCTATATCCAAAATGGTCTTACAGATGTACTTATTCCTCAAGCGTGTTCCTCCCCTGTTGAACTGCAGCGGGAAACCTTGTTTGTCGGCGGTCTTGTGCAGAAACCATTCTTTGGGATTGTTCTCGTCATGGGCAAACTCCAGACGGTCATTCATCGTGATATTCATTTCTTTTGCCAGTTTGGTGGATAGACCCGCATTTCATGTTCAATAACTTCAGCATTCTGTCCGAACTGATAGTGGAAAACCGTACATTGGCGGAACGCTTCCTTGAGAATCTGTCGAGCGTTTACCGTTACGTCATCCAAAACTTGAAGCGCGACACCGTGCCGGTAAGCGAAGAGTTGGATTTCCTGCGTTCCTACCTCTACTTGATAGGGATGCGCTACGAGAATGCCATAAGCGTCGATGTGGATGAACAACTGGAGCGGACAGACGGCCGGATTCCCCCCGTCTGCCTCCAGCTGCTGGTAGAAAACGCCATCAAACACAACCGCTTGTCGGTACACCAACCGCTGCATATTCACGTCTTTCGGGAAGGAAACCACATTGTGGTGAAAAACGACCTTTGCCCCGTGTCGTCCGACCTGTCATCTACCGGTATCGGACAACGGAACATCATCGAGCGTTACTTCCTGTTGTGCGAGGAAAAGCCTGTCATCAAGAAAAGCGAACATTCATATATAGTCAAATTACCTATTATACCCGACGATTATGCACATCCTGATCATAGAAGATGAAAAACGGAACTTCAACCGGCTGAAAAGGCTGTTGGAAGAAATCGACGGCACATTCCGCATCGACGGGCCGTTGGCAAGCATTGTGGAGGCGGTGGAATGGCTACAGGCACATCCTGCCCCGGAGCTTATATTCGCTGACATCCGCCTGTCCGACGGCCTGAGTTTCGACGTGCTGCGCCGGACGGCAGTGCCCTCGCCTGTCATCTTCACCACCGCTTACGACGAGTATGCCATCCAGGCCTTCAAATACAACAGTTTCGATTATCTGCTGAAACCCGTCAAGGCCGACGAGCTTGCCGCCGCCATGGAAAAAGTGCGCCGCGCAAGTTCCCCGCAGACAAACGGCGAAGAGGTGCGCCAGCTATTGGAATATATGCGGCAAAGCAATTACCGTTATCGCGAGCGTTTTCTTCTGCCTTACCGCGACGGCTATATTTCCGTGCAGGTGAAAGATATCAGCCACATCGCTTTGGACGAACGCAATACGCTCCTTTGCCTGAACAACGGCACGTCCGAGACCGTGCCTTATTCTCTCGACGAGCTGGAATCCCAGCTCAACCCCGATGTCTTTTTCCGCGCCAACCGCCAGTACCTCATCCATATAGACAGTATCTTGAGTATCAATAACTGGTTCAACTCCCGACTGAAGATTCGTTTGAAGAAGTATCCCGATGTGGAAATCATCGTAAGCCGGGAAAGGGCGGCGGAGCTGAAAGGATGGTTAGACAGATAAGCTTATGAATACACCTATATTGGAAACCTCCCGCCTGATACTGCGGAAGTTCACGGAAAGAGACATGGAAGCCCTCTTCCTGATACTCAAAGACGAAGAAGCCAATAAATTCCTGCCTTGGTATCCGGTGAAAGACCTCGAAGAAACCCGGCGGTTTTATCAGGAAAGGTATGCGGCGAAATACGGACAGCCGCAAGCCTACGCCTATGCCATCTGCCTGAAAACGGACAATTTCCCGATAGGCTACGTGAAAGTCGATATGGAGGAACACCACGATTTCGGCTACGGGCTCCGCAAGGAGTTCTGGCATCGGGGGATTGCCACTGAAGCGGGCGGAGCCGTCATCGCCCAAGTGAGGAAAGACGGTCTGCCCTACATCACCGCCACGCACGACAGGAACAACCCGAGAAGCGGAAACGTGATGCGGAAGCTCGGCATGACGTACCGTTACTCATACGAAGAACTGTGGCAACCCAAGAACTTCCCCGTGATATTCAGAATGTACCAGTTAAACCTGAATGGCGACAACGAGTTCGTGTACAGGAAATATTGGGACGAGGCAACCAATCATTTCGTAGAAGACTTGTAGCCGGACACGAAGCCTGTTGTTCCGGCGGGACAAGCCATTGCTTTTTGTATGTTTATTCTGTATAACAAGGGGGCTGGCATCCAATCCACACCAACCCCACTCTTTTTTATCTATCGCCGCATAGGCATAAAGCGAAATATTGCTCCTGTTTCCGCTCAGATTAAATGATGTCCAGCTTCATACCGACGGGTCATACTGGGTTGCTCGCCTCACGGGAAACACCGTCAGGCTTGCCCGTAGCAGTCCCAACAACAAAACAAGATGAACAGTCCGACCGTGCAGAGAGAAACGGAGATAATGACGTGAAATATCAGTAGTTTGTTCAATATTGAGATATGCCGCCGAGAACAGCGTTTCGGAAGCGAAAATATTTTGATTCATACCGTGCGAAAATTTTATTTTTTTGATTATTCAATATATTCACCACGAACAGCTACACCTCGCTTTTCAGCCAAGTGTAGACATCAGTATAAACCATGAAAAACAAACTGCTAAATCAGAATCCGTCTCATCCCGAAAATATAATGCTCGCAGGCATTGTCCCAGTTCGGGCTACGGGAAGAGTCATGCACGAGGGTACAACAATAGGTCAGGTTGTTCATGCGGCAAATGAGATACCGCTGTAAAGTTCGGAGAAGATGGGCCGTTTCCACGGATATGTACCGAAGATGCACCCCATTTACCTATGCGCCGGCACGGCAAGCCACATCGGGGATTTCTCCGACTATGCCTGTTATGTCGCTGTCCTTTTTTTGCCGGATAGAGTTTCTGTCATGAAATTGCAGAAAAGAGGCGTTGTCCGTATTTCGGACACAACATTCCTGCGCAGCCGCCACACCGGCCGCCGGAACATGCTGCGCACCGGAACTGCATACCAAAGCCGTCAGTACCAACGATAGAACAACAACGGACCCTTTTATGCTTTAATTTTACTTTCCATAGGGTAAGCATAGCCCCCCTTTCTTACCATTTCCATAAAATAATTAACAAAAATAAACGAGAATTATCTGTATTTTTCATCTGCAAGACTTAATGAGGAAGTTTCTCTGGATTCGGCCAGTGCCGCCACGCACTCTTCGCGTATGGACTTGATGTAATCCAGTACCATTAACGGATCGACACTTTTGCCGTCGAGCTTGCAGGAAATATGCAGGTGTTCACCGGTGCTGCGTCCTGTAGAACCGGTAATGCCGACGACATCCCTCGGCCCGATAGCAGCCCCTTTCCGGGTAAGGATACGCGACAGGTGGCAATAGCTGACCGTGTAGTTTCCATGCCGGAGGGTTACATACTTGCCGGAGGATTTGTCCTGCCCGACTTTCACTACCACTCCCGCCATCATGGCCATTACCTCGTCGCCCCGCGCATGGAGGTCGATTCCGTTGTGAAACTTTCTTTTTCCGGTAAAAGGGTCTTTCCGATACCCATAAAGCGAGTTGATTTTCATCCGGCGCAGCGGATAGCTTACGCTAAGATAGCGTTCTATCCATACGTGCTTGCAGGTGTCGGCAGACAATGCCGGGGCAGCGTCTCCTGACGGTGGTAAGGTGTCTTGGACGGAAAGCGTGTATCCGGGCAAGGTTACCGCATTATCCCTACCGGCAGAAACGACTTCAACCCTGTATCGGAACGGCACGGTCGAAACCGTATTGAATTGTGCTTGAACGGGGCCTGCGACACTTGCAGCACCCGCCATCAAAAACAGTAGTTTCTTTCTCATGCGGCAAATATAACCAGCTCTGCCCAAGATGTCCCGTTTCCACGACCTTTTTCGACCAAAGTACAACAAAAAAAGCATTCAGAGTATGAATTTATGTGTAAAATCATACTTTGAACATAAAAATAAACACTCTTAATACACTAATATTATTCTATTATATACAGCGAAATGAAAAGAATCTATCTTTGCAAAGTATAATTCAAAATACAGAATCAATTATGAATACAGTACGATTTGAACTAATTGAATTGCCCTATCCGACACTGGCCCGATTCGGGCTTACACAGGAGATGATCGAGGACTTGCCGATGCGTGTCCTTGATGAGATTTGCGACGGTCGACACTCTCCCGTGCTTCCGGTGCGTGTCCGTGACGAGAAAGGAGAACTGATAGAGAGCCGCAGCCGCTTCGCCCTTGTCCGCAGGGACGACGGCCGACCGGACGTGGTGTTCTATCCCGTTCTGGAATCCTCGCCGCTGGAACGCTATGACGAGGCGCAACAGAAACAGCTTCTTGACGGCAAAGCCATCATTGCGGACGTGGAGACGGCGGACGGGCGGCACAGCAAGGCATTCGTGCAGATAGACGAGGGAACGAAGCAAGTGATGTATGTTCCCACGCCGATTATCGGGCGCAACCTGCAAGTGCTGGCCGAAATAATGCATCTCGGTCCGGTAGAGGTAAACGGAATGCAGAACGGCGAACCGCTGACGCTGGTCGTAGACGACGAACCCGTCACAGTGGGTATCGACCTGCACGACAAGACCGGCATCCGCTTCTGTTCGGGCGACAGCCAAAAATGGAAAGAACAACCCAAACGCGAGTGGGACAAATACACTTTCGGCGTGTACGGCTGCTGGGTGATGGACGACGACGGCAATCTCGACTACGTTCCCGAAGAGGAATATACCGAGGAACTGTGGAACGAACAGAAGAAAAGCGCCGAGCGTAACCGTGCGGCGGGACTTCACAAATAACATCTTAACATTCATCAAATATGGCAGAACACCAATATTATCCCGAAGAGGTACTTATCGAGAAGATGGAGCGCGGCCAGTACGGCTGGCTTGACTATGTGAATCATTTCTCACCCGAATGGCAGGAGGAATATACCCGCTATTGCAAGGAGCACGGTCTCATGGTGGGCAATGAATCGGCCGCCGAGTTCGTCCACTACAAGGACGAACAACTGGAAGCGGCGATGGAGAGCGGAGACGCATAACGGAAACCTTTTTAACAACGGATTATGGCGATACGAAAGAATACCAACCCCCGAATGATGGACCTGCAACCCGAAATGCAGGACATATTGAGGCGTAACGGTATGCAGGCCCACGTGGTCAGTGACGGCACGGGCTACCGGCTCGTGGTACAGGGCCACGACTCGCCGCTGCTGACCTACGACCTTACCGAGCGTCAGATGTTGGCCCTGACGGACTGGGGGACAAACTCGGCCAACAAGAAAGCCTACAACGTGTTCACGAGCATTGTAGGGAAAGACTTTTATATGCCCAAGAACTTCGTCCATACCCGTAACGCCAACGGCCGTGTCGCTATGGGATTGCACGGCTACCGTATCGGTATGGGCGAATACGGACGTGTGGGACGGCTGGGTATGCCGCCTCCGTTCCTCGGTTGGACGCCACGCCACCAGTGGGGTTTCCATCTGCGGCGGGTCGGCGGACAGCTGTTCTATCCGGGACCACCCATTGTCCCTGAACGGTGGGACGGGCGCATGAAGCCGGGCGAATTGCAATCGGGCGGCTACGGATTTTATTACAAGTACAAGGACGGGCAGCCTATACAGTCCGCACGACAGACCGATGTCCTGCAGGACTTGCAAACGGTCATCACGCCGATAGTCAGCCGTCCGCGCAGTACAGAACCGGCCCGTACCTACAAGGAGTTGATTGCTTCTCCGGTCTATTTTTCCAACGAGAAATGGCAGGAGTGTCTTGCCTCCCACGGTCTTATCGTCGATAAGGAGGCACGGACCCTGACCGTACAGTCCGAAAAGGTGGCCGCCGATATGGTCTATGACCTGACGAAAGAAGAAACGGCCGTCCTGACCTCCAACTCCATCGAGGAACAACCTGTCGAGAAACGACTGGAAGTCCTGAACGGGGTAATCAGGGCGGATTTCGCCGACAAGGTAACAATGGCGGATCTCGACAGCGAGCGGCGTATCGCCCTCGGCTTGCACCCCGAAGTGCAGGAGGAACTGACGCAACGCCAGCAACAGGAGCAGGAAATCCTCTCCCCTCTGGAAAACCAGCTCCGGCAGGAGATGCCGTATGGCGCAACCGCTTCCGTCGATGGACGGGATATTTCCGTGCTCGACGAGCGCAAGGGCTGGTATCGGGAAGAACGGCACGGCAGGGAGGTCGAGGTCGGCGAAATAGCCGTACATCCATCCCCCATAGAGGGCAAGTACAAGATGACGGCCGTCATCGACGGGCAAGTCATCACTCACGAGATCAGCCAGAAGGATTACGATAAATTCCTTGCGGTCGATGACTACCATCGCATGAAAATCTTTTCGAAGATATTCAGCGAGGTGGACATGAAGATGCGGCCGGAAGCGCAGCGCAGTCTCGGCGTGAAAATTTTCGCCGCCCTCACAGCGGGAACGGTCATCACGGCGGGCGTCGTCCACGGCTTGCGGCATCATCATCACGGTCCGGAGTTCTACGGCGAGCGTTTCGGTGGCCCGCCACACCCGTATTTCAAACCCGGTGTCGATACGCCGAGAGACGTGGCCATACGCAATTTCGAGGCACAGATGAATCAGGATATTAACGATATGAGAAGAGGGAGATAAAGACAACTATGAGAGAAGGAGACCTTACCTACGACGACTTCCTGCAAAGGCTGAACATTCAGGACGTGCTGATTGACGCGGGCTACCACCTGAACCGGCGCGACGGCCTGCGCTATCCCTCGTATGTTCGTATAGACAGCGAGGGACGGCGTATCCGCGGCGACAAGTTCATCGTGACGCAACAGGGAAAATGCTGCTTCCAAGCCCAGCAGCAGAAAGTCTATAACATCATCTCGTTCATCAAGGAGCACCCGCAGTTCTTCACGGAATACCGTGTGGGCATGTCCCCCGACCGACTGGTGAACCTCGTGTGCAACCGGCTGCTGAACCATCCTATCGAGGACCGGACAACGCGGATTATACAGCCCAAGCGGGACATCCGCCCGTTCGACATCGCAAACTACGACCTGCACAAGTTCAACCCGCAGGACCGGGAGACACAGAAGAAGTTCTATCCTTATTTCAAGAGCCGGGGTATCGACCTCTACACGCAATATGCCTTCCACCGCCACTTCTGTCTGGCGACGAAACATCGTGAGGACGGTGCGGCATACACCAATCTCGCTTTTCCGCTGACCTTGCCCAAAGGCGACGGTACGGTCGTGGGCTTCGAAGAACGGGGACGTGCAAGAATGGACGGAAGCGGCAGCTACAAAGGCAAGGCCGAGGGCAGCAATTCGAGCGAGGGGCTGTGGATTGCCAGCCCTGCCAAGACCCCACTTGCGGAAGCCAAGCGTATCTATTGGTTCGAGAGTGCCTACGACGCAATGGCTTATTACCAGCTTAACCAGAAATGGGACAAGGAACTTAGAAAGGGAGTGTTCGTCTCTACTGGCGGAGCACCGAGCCAGCAACAGTTCAAAGCCATGATAGAGGCCACTCCACACGCTTACCACCATCTCTGCTTCGACGGGGACCGTGCCGGGCAGATCTTCGCCATCAACTTCGCGCTCACCCATGCGGGCAAGACATTCACCAGTAACGTGACGAAAGACGACAAACTGCTGGTCCGTATCAGTGGCGAGGAGAACCAAAACTACGAAGTAAAACTCGAACCCTTCGACTTTCACAGGATAGTCGGCACGCTTTTACGTCCCAAAGAAATCTATCGGGAAGATGGTACGCTTGACTATCGGACAATCGGCGACGGATATTTGCAGGAGATGAGCATGGTGTGCCAAGATGAGTACGAGATGGCTCTTGCCGAGGGTTCGGCCAGTGAGGAAACGCTGGAGGGCATGAGACAAAATATCATGGCCATAGAGGATGCGATCCGTAATCTTCCCGCTCCCGGCGAGGACAGCACCGACCTTATCGTGTACGAGCCCGCTGACAAAGGCTATAAGGACTGGAACGAACAGCTCTTGGCAAAAGCCAAGCTGCAAGAATCAGTTCACGAAGAGCCGGCCAGAAGAGAAGAACCCGAACAGGAACGGCAAGCACGTTTCCACCGATGACAATGCGGCACACCCCACATGAAACAACAAAAGAGAAGACAATG
Source organism: Prevotellamassilia sp. (assembly GCA_009775705.1). Lineage (GTDB taxonomy): Bacteria > Bacteroidota > Bacteroidia > Bacteroidales > Bacteroidaceae > Alloprevotella. Next base: position 58,825 of record VSQE01000003.1, on the reverse strand, counting down.
AATGACAAAGAACTGACACATGACGATTTTTTGCAAAGGCTCGACATCCGGGATGTACTGCTCGATGCCGGTTATCGCCAGAACCGACGCTTCGGTTTGCGTCTCTCTTCGTTTATCCGCACGGACAGTGAGGGAAAGCGTATCCGGGGCGACAAGTTCGTCATCACACAGCATGGGAAGTGCTGTTGCCAGCCACCCCGGCAGAAGGAATACAACGTCGTTTCGTTCATCAAGGAACACCCGCATCTTTTTGCAGAATACCATGAGGGCATAAATCCGGATCGGCTGGTGGAACTCGTATGCTACCGCCTTCTGCATTACCCTATTCCCGAACAGGAAACCCGCACAGGACAACCCCAGCGGGACACCCGACCGTTCGACATTGCGGACTACAACATTCAGAAGTTCGATCCGCAGGACAGGGGTACGCAGGAGAAGTTTGCACCCTATTTCGAGAAAAGGGGTATCGACCTCTGTACGCAGCAAACCTTTCACCGGGACTTCTGTCTGGCGACCCGACACAGCGAGGACGGTCAGAGGCGCACTTGCCTCGCCTTTCCGATGACGTTACCCGAAGATGCGGATAAGATCGTAGGATTCGAGAAGCGAGGACACGCCTACACGGACGGTAACTCCAGCTACGACGACATGACCGAGGGCAACCATTCGGGGGAAGGTGTATGGATTGCCAGTCCTGCCCGGACAGCTCTTTCGGAAGCCAAGCATATCTACTGGTTCGAGAGTGCCAGCGAGGCAATGGCCTACTACCAGCTTCATCAGGCGAAAAACCAAGAGCTACGAAAGGCGGTCTTCGTCTCAACGGGCGGCGAACCTACCGAGAAACAGATGCGAGGCGTGCTTGAGCTTACGATCCCGGCCCGGCAGCATATCTGTTTCGACACCGGTCGGGAGGGGTGGAAGTTTGCCCAAACCCTGCAAAAGGAAATCTGCCGCACGATACGCTCCACCATCGAGGAGACACCGGAGCGGAAACCATATCTCGATTCCATACCGGACGGCAATGATCTGGACGAAGGAGAATTTTATCTGTTGCCCAAAGGCGGCTTGCAAGAGAGCTGCATACGATTCGATGCCGAACGGGAAGAAGCCATATCAATGAGTTCGAGCAGGTTGTGTGCCCCGGAAGATGTGCAGGACCAAATAGATACCATGAGGAAGTGTTACCGTGAGTTCCGTGAGAAATTACAGGATTTTCTCGGTATCGACAAGGAGCATGATGTCGCCATTTCCCGTGAAATGCCGGACTGTCGCTATACAGGCTGGAATGAACAATTGCTGGCAGAGCAACAGCAAGAATCGGTCCGTGAAGAGTCGGTCAGAGAGGAAGAACCTGAACAAGAACGACAAACACATTTTCGCCGATGACTATGCAGCATTCCATACAAGACGAGCGGAATATCCTTCTGCGGCCGCATACCGGGCAATTCGTCATCGACGAACTGCCGCTGATGTTCGTGTGCATGGCGGGGCTGGTGTACGGCGGCATGGAAGGTCTGCCGTTGAGCAGTATGGCGAGAATCGTTTCCTTATTTCTGCTCCTCGTGTTGCTGTATCGCTTCATCTACCTGCGTCGGATACGTTACAGGGTCGGCGAAGAACAGCTTGTCAGCGAACACGGCATTTTCATACGCAGGGTGGACTACATGGAACTGTACCGTATCGTGGACTTTCAAGAACACCAGAGCCTCCTGCAACAGATTTGCGGGTTAAAGACGGTTCGCATTCTCTCGATGGACCGGAACACGCCAAGGCTCGACCTTATCGGCGTCCGATGCGGAAACGACATCGTGGCGATTATCCGTGAACGTGTGGAAATCAATAAACGAAAAAAGGGAATCTATGAGATTACGAATCATTAGTATATGGGCGGTCTTGATACTTGCCGGTCTGCTTCCGCAACTGGCCAAGGCGCAGATTGCCGCCTCAAACCCGCTGGAATGGGCGGCGTTGGCCGAGGGCAATGAATTGATTAACGGCCAGATAGACAAACAAATCAAAGGACAGACGCAGACCGCCTTGATGCAAAACAGTATCGCAGCAGAGTTCAATCGCATACACGAGTGGGAGAAACAGTACAACAGCTACCTCAAGACGGCGAGCGGCTATGCCTCGTCGCTGAAAGCCTGCACGCACCTCTATAATGACGGTGTACGGATTTTCCTCACACTGGAAAAATTGGGCAAAGCGATACGGAACAACCCGCAGGGTATCGTCGCCAGCATGAACATGAACAACCTCTATATCGAGACAGCGACGGAACTGGTCTCCGTGTTCACGCTGCTGAACGATGCCGTGGCCAAAGGCGGCACGGAAAACATGCTCACGGGGGCGGAACGGAGCAAAACCCTGTGGGCTTTGAACGACCAGCTCGCGGCATTCAGCCGGAAACTGCATCTGCTCTATTTGAGCCTGCGCTATTATACCCTGAACGACGTGTGGAACAACATAACGGCGGGTATGATAGACCGCAGCAACGGCGAAGTGGCCCGTCTGGCCATGTCCCGCTGGCGCAGGGCGGCAGCCACCGCCCGTTGAAAAAAGGACAATAAAAAACGAAGAACGATGAAGCGGATAATCTCGATATGGATTCTGTTGCTGTGCGCCGGTATCTCGAAGGTACAGGCGCAGAACGATGCGACCCTTGCGGGAATGATTCTGGTTTATACCAACAAGGCCGAGAAGGAACTGAAAAACCAAGAGAAGGTCATGCTGATGCAAACCACAGGGCATGTGTGGACAAAAGAAGAAGTGGAAGGTACGACGGACTTGCAACGGGAGTTCAACAATTACCTGAACTCGTTCCGTTCGATTGTCTGCTATGCGGCGCAGATTTACGGTTTCTACCATGAAATATCGCAGCTTACGGACAACATGGGCGACTTCACCAAACAATTGAGCAGACATTCGACGGGTGCATTGGCTGTCGCCCTCTCCACGCGGCGCAACCAGATTTACCGGGAGATGATATTGAACAGCGTGGAGATTGTGAACGACATCCGCACGGCCTGCCTGTCGGACAACAAGATGACGGAAAGGGAACGTATGGAGATCGTGTTCGGCATACGTCCGAAACTCCGGTCGATGAACCGGACGCTGCAACGGCTGACTAAAGCCGTGAAATATACCACGATGGGCGACATCTGGCGGGAAATCGACGAGGGTGCACGCCCTGTTGCGGACAAGTACGACATCGTGAAAGCCGCCCAAAGACGATGGCGGCAAAATGGAAGAAATGTTAGACCCTAAAAAAGAATAAAAATATGGGAGCTTGGGATACGATATTGAAATACGGCGGAAAGGCCATGAAAGGCATGGGCAAGGCCGCCAATGCGACGGGAAAAAGTGCCGGTCATGCGGTACTGCATCCCTCGCAGACCCTTCGGGGAGCCGGGCAGGCGGTCAAAATGGCCACTACCGGAGCTGCCGTCGGCTATGTGGGCTGGGAAAAACTGACCACCGACAAAAGTGTCGCACGGATCGTCAGTGAGGCCGTAGTCGGCAAATCCGCCACGGATGCCCTTGCAGGTACGACCGAAGACATGAAGGAACTGAAAGACAAAGCCGGAGAGACGGTCTCTGCCATAGGCGAGGCTGTGGGAGGCGCGGACTCGAAACTGAACGGGGTGTCGAACTTCCTGCGGGAAGCCTCCGGCGGTGGGTTGTTCAACATGCTCAGCGGCTTTTTGCGAAACCTCGGAGGAGGCAATGTGTCGGGGTTGAACATTGCAGGACTGATTGCGGCGGCGTACCTCGTGTTCGGACGTTCCGGCTGGCTGGGTAAAATCGCCGGTCTGTTCCTGGGCATGATGCTTATCGGCAACAATGCGGGCGTTGTCCGCACGGTTCCCTCGGAAACGGTATCGAGGACACAGACGCCGACACTCTCTCCGGAGGAACAAGCGCAAAGCGGAGGAATGAGAAGGTAGGAACACATAAAAAATATATATCACAATGAAATATACGGAAGAAATGATCCTGCACTCGGACAGCGGTTACTGTATGCCGTTCGAAGAGCCGCGGGGAAAAGACGTGGAACTGTCGCTCGGTTACGGCGAGCAGGTACACCCGACAACGGGAGAAAAGTTCTTTCATCACGGGATAGACTTCAAAGCGCGGTACTACATACTGTCGGCTGTGGCCAGTGGCATCGTGTCGGGCGTGGGAAACGACCCGGTACACGGCATTTGCCAGACAGTCCGTTACGGCGGGTACGAGGTGACATACGGTCTTCTGTCGAATGTGTTCGCACAATTCGGACAACGGGTGAAAGCCGGACAAACGGTGGCTTTGAGCGGTGAACGGCTGCATATAGAAGTCAAATTCAAGGGCGAGGAGCTGAACCCGATAGAGTTCCTGACCATGTTGTACGGCAACATCAAGGCTTTGCAGGAAACCGACGGCAACGGCCCTGCAGGTTTTTACGATGCGGAAACGGGAGTAAAAAACGACTACGAGAAGGACCAAAGGGAAATAGAAGAGCTGATGCTCCGCTTTCTGCCGCTTTACATGGAGGATTTGCAGCGGGGAGCGTACACGGTGCCCGCACATACGGAACAGTCGCTCCGCCACATCTTCACGATGGGAGCGATGAAAGAGTATTTCTACGAGCAGATGCCGAGCATAGCCAATCCCCTCGGACTGGGGCGCAAAGCCATGCCGCTTGCCTGCAAAGTTCAGAACCTGCTGATAGCGGATTTCCTGAACTACCTTGCCCTGCGGCATGAGGTGTACCTCTCCACAATGGGCGGCGAGGTAAAAAAAAACTTCATGACGAAGCTGTAGCGGGCTGCGGACTCATCGACCCGCTGGCGGAGTTGGACATCGACATCCAGAGTTTCGACATATCGAGGATTGTCTCCGTCTATCCCGACCGCGCCGGAGTCCGCTGGTGGACGAAAGCATGGTTCAACAACAGGGAAGAAGGGGAAGCCTCGGTGGAAATCGAACGGGAACAGGCGGTACGCTTCATTCAAGACCGTATCGAAAAAGATGCATGGCTCGAAGAGTTTTTCCCCAAGCAAATGGAAGTGTACCACAACGCCATCGAACAAACGAAGGAACAACTGCTGAAACAGATAAACATGATATAGAAAGATATTGATTATATGGACGAAATCAAACATAGCAGGAGGTTTGCGGAAATAGAGACCCTCATGGGCAGTTATTTCCGCCATCATCTCGTCCCCGTCATGACGCAGACGCAAACCTACCTGACCGAGAAGCAGGGCGAGGAAATGAAGGAGTATTCGACTTCCATAAGCGGCATACTCGGCATGATGGCGTCGGCGGGCCAACCGCTCTCCGACCCGTACCAAACACTCAAGGTAACGGGAGAATGGAACTCCAAAACGACAGAGGACTACATCGAGATGTGCAATAAACGGATTCTCTCGTCGGAAGAAATACAGCACGATCTCGCCTACATGGCCGGAGAGTGGCGCGATACCGTCGTGCAGGAAGTCGGACGCGAGCGTTACGACGAACTGTCGCAGGAATTGGGCTGTGACCTCGCCTACGCTTTCGTGGACTACCGCGTGGAGCAACTGATGATAGACCATCTGGTGAAGGAACGTATGCCCAAGTCCTCGGCGGACTACATCATCCGCAAAGCGGCTGAATCAAGCCTGTTGGGGTTGCCTCAGGCGTTGAGCCGCTCGCCGCTGGCCGAAGAGATAGAGAAACGCGGAGAGGCCGCCTATCGTCCGAGCAAGTTGGAAAAAGGAGCAGGTTGGGTGTTGGGGGCTTCAGCCGATACCGTCATGCTGGGCGGTGCAGGTTCGTGGGCGAGCTTCGCACGGTTCATCGGAGCGGATACAGCCATCTCGGCCGTTGCCGATCACTTCGGGGCAGAAGAGACACAGACGCTCTCTGCAGAGGAGTGTATCAGCAAGGGTGTGTTCGGCAGCGAAAGCAATGTGTTCGAGGGATTCCGTAAGGAAGCAGCGGCGATTCCACCCAAAGAGAACACACTCTTGGCCGAAGCCAACGGAGAGTTACAGAAAAAGATACCGATTATAACATTCGATTTTATGGATTGGTGGAAAACAGACAGTATAAATATGCCGTGGCGGGAAGAAACTGCCGGGGAAGAACGGAAGCGGGCGGAACGGTATAAAGATGTGCTGATGGTGGTCGCTCCCGGACAGGAGGAAGCCTATCTGCAAGACTTGGAAAGAGGGAATACCGAAACGGAACAAGCCGGTCAGGAATCCGAACAGAGGGAAAAAGAGGCGAAAGAAGTGCAGGTTTCCACAGTCTCCACCGAGAAAACGATACGGGAAGAGCCGTCCAGGCAAGAACCGCAGACCATACAGACCAACGAGAACGGTTGGGATGGACTGACCCGTTTCCTCGGACTGGAAGGTTTCAGCGAAGTCATGAGTAATCCGGGCAGTGTGTTGGCCATGCTGCCAGACATGCTATTGGGTATATTCACAGGCAAGACGCAATCACTGGGACTGAAAGAAAACCTGCTGCCGATAGCGAGTATCGTGGCGGGCATATTCGTCAAGAATCCGATGCTAAAGATGTTGCTTATCGGCTTGGGTGGTGCGAACCTGCTGAACAAGGCGGGGCACGAGGCACTGGGAAAAGAAAGGACGGAGAGAAACGGAAATGTGGCCACGACCGACAAAAAGGTGCAGTACAGACGCTATCCCGATGAGCCGCTCAATCCACGTATTGTGAATCCGGTACTGCAAGGCAATACCCTTATTGCCACGATAGACCACGTGCCCTGCACGGTGCAGCTTAATTCCACGGTGGCGGACGCCTACCGTGCCGGTGCCTTGCCGCTGAACACGCTGGCCAATGCCGTGCTCGTCCAAAGCGACCGACTTCGCCAGATGGCTTCGCAGAACTATGACAACGGACAACAGGAGACCATCGTGCGGACACGGGGCATTCAGTAATATCATTTCGTAACCGACAAAAATTTTGGAATATGAAAGAGAAATCGCAGATAGAAAAGAATGCCGAGGAGCGACAGATAGAGTTGCTCTCCACGGCTTTGAACGAAGCATCGAACGCTGGAGGCCACTGGCTCAACGCCGCTGGCAAAGGTTTTCCAAAATTCTACCCGCGCGGTGTCGCCGTCAGCCCGTTCAACGGGTTGTTTATGGCATTGCATTCGGACCGGAACGGGTGCAAGACCAACCTGTTTACCCTTTACAGCGATGCCAAGGCTCGCGGCACATCTGTCCGTGAGCACGAGCAGGGAGTCCCGTTCCTGTTCTATAACTGGAATAAGTACGTCCATCGCAACAATCCGGAGGACATCATCAGCCGAGACGCCTATCTGAAACTGGACGAGGAGGTGCAGAAACAGTACAAGGGCATACATAACCGGGAGATCCGCACACTTTTCAATATCGACCAAACGACACTGCCTTACGTGGATAAGGAGGAATACGATATGGTATTGCTGAAAGACGGCAGTGCCGTGGAACGGGGATATTCCGAGGCCGACGAACGGCGATTGCATATCCGTTTCAACGACTTCCTGCTGAAAATGCGGGACAATCTCGTGCCCGTGCGTTCGGACGGAAGCGGAATGCCCCATTACGAGACAGACCGCGATGCGGTCTATATGCCGCGCCAACGGGATTTCGGACACTACAACGATTATGTACAGGAGGCACTGCGGCAAATCGTAAGTGCCACGGGACACCAGCAACGGCTGGCCCGTGAAGGCATGGTGATGAAAAACGGTATGGGTCCCTCGGAAGATGCCCTCAAACAGGAACGGCTAATCGTGGAGGTGGCTTCGGGAATCAAAATGCTGGAATTGGGACTGCCCGCCCGTCTGTCCGACAAAAGCCTTGAACTGGTGGACTACTGGAACCGGGAACTCAAGGAGAACCCCAACCTGGTGGACGCCCTCGAAAGCGACGTGAACAACGCCCTCGAAGTAATCCATAAGGCAGAACGGGGCGAGAAAATCGAATATGCCACGATGCGCAACCGCCGGCAGACCTCGGACATGCAGGAGCAGTTACCCAAGCATTTCTATGTAGCTGACGAGATCCGGAAACACCCGAACAAGGAGGACAAGACCATTGTCATTGTCATCGACCCGTCCTCGAAATCGGCGGATGTGATACTCCCTGCCGGTGCGTCGCCGGAAGTGGACAATGAAGTGCCGGGCATGAACAAGGCCCGTATCGGCAGGGCTTTGCGAAGGGAAGGGATCGAAAACGTGCGTTTCTTCAATCCTGACGGCGCATGGGGGTATAGGCCCGATGATACTTATTTCGCCCAAAAACAGGTGTCACTGGCCCGGCTGAAGAACTGGGCGCTGGAGATGCTCTCCACATTGGACGTAACGCCTGCGGTCAAACGGGCGGACGAAATCGGCTTCGACCAAGTACAGATGATTCAGGACGACAAGAACCGCTGGGCACTGTATCTGAAGCCCGAACATCAGAGCGGGTACAGTATCTATCCCGACAAGGACGACCTGAACCGCTTCTTCTCCACCCTCAAACAGTCGATGGACAATATCGAAAATGTACGCATGGAGCTGGCGCACAAGTATTATGCGCTGGCGGAAACACAACCCGACCTGAAAGTGGACCTGTTCAGCAGCGGGGCGCAGGACATTGACCTGAACCGGATTCAGCGGGTGTCCGTGTTCAAGACCAAACAAGAAGGGACTCTGTGCGTGGCGACCATTGACGGAAAGAAATTACAACCCCGAAGCGTCACCCGGCAACAATGGCAACGCATGTGGGTGGCGGAGGACCGTGCCAAATACAAATGCCATCTGGCGGCCACGCTTTTCGCCGACGTACTGCGCAAAGGACAGACGCAGGAAGAGAGTGCCGGAAAGAAACAAGGAGAAGAGGATACCCAGCAGCAGGATAAAGACAAGAATCCTAAACAAACCGCCGGGGAAGCCCAGAAAGCCGGTTCATCCCTAAAAGAGTTGTCCATAAAAGATATGCCGGAACAACTGTATGGCAAGTATGAGCAAATCAAAGAAGAACAACCGGAAGCGGTCGTCCTTTTCAAACATGGGAACAACTATTATGCTTCCATGTATGATGCGGAGACCATTGCGAACGAACTGAACCTGCCTCCGAGCAAAGAACGCGTTCCGTATGATGCAAACAAAATCATATTGGTATTCGAGCATGACAATGAGGAAACAAGGCAGCAAATTCATGCGCTACGGGCATACGTGATGGATTGTGACGGTATGTCCAAGGCACAGCAAAACGGGCCTGCAGAAACAACCGACGAAGAGAACGAACAACGTCCAACCATGAGGAGGTAGAAATATGGCAAACAAGAATCAAGAATATACGGAACAATATGCAGACTATGCGATGGAACAGATGCGGCGGTACGGCATTCCGGCCTCCGTGACGCTGGCACAGGGCATACTGGAAAGTTCCAACGGACAGAGCCGTTTGGCGCAGAATGAGAACAACCACTTCGGTATCAAGGCCACGCCCGAATGGATTGCCGAGGGTGGCCGGTACAGCCTGTATTCCGATGACAAGCCGAACGAGAAGTTCTGCAGTTACGACAGTGTGGGCGATTCGTATGAGCATCACTCACGCTTCCTGAAAGAGAACAACCGCTATGCCCGTTGTTTCTCGCTCTCTCCCGACGACTACAAAGGCTGGACGCTGGGGCTCGAAAAGGCGGGCTATGCCACGGGCGGGCATTATGCCGACAGTCTGCAACGTATCATCGAGCAGAACGGGCTGCAAAAGTACGACCGTCAGGTCATGCAGGAGATGGAAGCGCAGGGAAAGCGGTTCGGTGTGGAAGAGAACCCGCTCCGGGAAGCCGGAAATGCAGTGGACTATTCGTTTCCGGTGGAACGGAAAGAGTTTCTTTTCGTCACCTCACCGTTCGGTATGCGGCAAGACACCAAGGACGGGACAAAACGAATGCACACAGGCATGGACATCCGATGTAACAACGGCGATGCAGTGCTGGCGACGGAACAAGGCGGCAAGGTCGTCGCTGTCGGAAACAAATCGCTCACGGTGGAATACCCCCGTGCGGACGGCTGCAAAATACAGTGTACCTACAAAAACCTCGGCGAGGTATTCGTGAGAACCGATGATACAGTACAGGCCGGAAATCGGCTCGGTAAATCGGGCAAGAGCGGGGAACACCTGCATTTCAGTGTCCGGCAAATTCATGCGGACGGTACGCAACGGGACGTCGATCCGGCAGCGTATCTGGCTGAAATCGCACAAAAGGGCAACATCAAACAACAAGTGTTGCATAACGGCAACGACCTGTTCGCCAAATATAAAAGTCCGGAGAATGCCAAGGAAAACCTTTCACCCGATGCATGGATGAAAAAACTGCTCTCCTCGGAGGACAGCGGCGTGGGACTGTCAGGGTGTAGCGACCCTATCGTGGAGATGGCCATGACCGCTTTTACCTCCCTGATGTTGCTGGCGACGCAAATCGACAGCAAAAACGAGGAAGAACAAAAGGCGGCCATTTCCGAGGCGATGGACCGCCGGGAAATCGACCTGACATCGCTGTTGCCCGGCATGAAAAGTTGCGACCTCGTGATCGGGGAAAACGGGCGGGCTGTCCTGCAAGCGGACAACGGAAGCGTCCAGGTATCGCGGGAACTGACCTCTGCCGAGTTAAGCCGCCTGTCGGTGACGCTTAACGACGGTTCTCTTTCGGAAGAAGCCAAACGACTGCGTGTGACTGGACTGTTGAACACGGTCATCCTCTCGGAGGCAGCCTCGCTGAATTTCGAGCAGGGAATGGCCGAGCAACGGGGACAGACGGAAATCCTGAAACGATAAAATCCGAAAGCCATGATAAAACGCGTGATGATACGGTTATGCGGGTATCTATTCGGACTATCCGTCTGCGTCCTGCACATTCTGCTCTGTTACCTGCTGCTGGGCTGGGTGACAACGCTCGTCGTCATGGGGGTGCAGTTGCTGATTGCAGCAGGATTCATCTACATAAGGATACGTGCTCCTGATTAGGGCCGCCACCAGTCTGTTCAACTTCAATTCATAGGACCCTGTTTGTCAGATGGTATATGTGTATCATTAAAAGACAAAAGCAAAATGATTAAATGTAATGTTACGGTATGCGGCACGATAGGCCGCAATGCTTCGGCGAGAACAAACAAGGAAGGAAATTCGTTTCTGTCTTTTCCGCTACGTGTCACGATTCCGGACCGAGACGGTCAAAACGAAGTTATCGAAATCAGTGTCAGCAAAGACGGCTCCCAAGAGGAGGCATCAGGTTATCGGAACGGTTCGCACGTGGAGATTACAGGAACGCTGTTTCTGAAACGCAGGGGTGACAAACTCTATTTCAACCTTTTTGCAGACCGTATCGATCCGGTTGCCTCAGACACGGCGGATTTTCTCAAAGGAGATATGGCATTTCGCGGTAAAGTGGGCAAAAATATCGAGGAACGGAAAGACAGGAACGACAAACCCTACACGATGTTCTCGGCATTCAGCATCAAGAAGGTCGATGAGAATTTCGAGTACCAGTGGGTGCGCTTCTTCTGCTTCGACAGGCAACGCGAAGAGTGGTTGCAACCGGGTGTCAAGGTAGAGGCCAAGGGCGAACTGACGGTCTCGGTACATAACGGGAAGCCGGACATCTCCTGCCGAGTGGAAGAATTGATGCAATATGTTCCCGAATCGGATAACTCCAATCAGTAGCAGTCATGGCCGGTTATAGAAAGCGAAATACAGAGGGACCGAACAGCGAGGATAAGGCGCTGGACCTCTTTGCCGAGATGATGATCGAGAAAATCGAAAGCATCCAGAAAGATTGGCACAAGCCGTGGTTTACCGAGGGTGTACTGCAATGGCCGCGTAACCTGTCGGGGCGCGAGTACAACGGTATGAACGCCCTGATGCTGCTCCTGCATTGTGAGAACGAAGGGTACAAGATTCCCCGTTTCTGTACGTTCGACTGCGTGCAGCGGCTCAACAAACCCGGTAAGGACGGACAAGAACTGCCAAGGGTATCTGTGCTGAAAGGCGAGAAATCCTTTCCCGTGATGCTGACCACATTCACCTGCATACACAAGGAGACAAAGGAAAAAATCAAGTATGACGATTACAAGAAGCTCTCCGACGAGGAGAAGGCGCAATACAACGTCTATCCCAAAATGCAGGTGTTCCGGGTGTTCAATGTCGCCCAGACCAACTTGCGGGAGGCACGACCGGAGTTGTGGGAGCAGTTGGAGGTAGAGAACGGGAAAAGGATCGAAAACGGCGAACATTTCAGTTTCGCGCCCGTCGATACGATGATTCGGGATAACCTTTGGATTTGTCCTATCAAACCGAGACATCAGGACGAAGCATACTACTCGATTACGAGAAACGAGATAATCGTGCCCGAAAAAGAACAGTTCCAGTCCGGAGAAGCCTTTTACGGAACGCTGTTTCATGAAATGGTCCACTCCACCGGCGCCGAGGGTGTTCTCGACCGCCTCCAGCCGACATCTTTCGGCTCGAAAGAGTATGCCCGCGAGGAACTGGTGGCCGAACTCGGCAGTGCACTGATCGCACAACGCTATGGCATGACCAAGCATATCAAGGAAGACAGTTGCGCATACCTCAAAGGGTGGCTCGATGAATTGAAGGAATCGCCACAGTTTATCAAGACGACGCTTCTGGACGTGAAAAGGGCTTCGTCAATCGTTACTCAAAAGGTGGATAAGATTGCACAGGAGTTGGAACAAAATGTTACTGAAGAGCAAGAGAACAAACACTCGACCAAGGAACGTATCTTTTACGCATCGGTGGCTTATCTCCAATCCACCGATGACACGACGCAACTGGACGAATTGAAGGACAAAGGCGACTACAAGGGATTGCTGGCACTCGCCAAGGAGTATTACGACGGCAACGGTATGGACGAGCAGCATACATTCGCTTCTCCCCTCCAGAACCGGGGAGATGATCTGCTAATCGAGGATAAAGACTTTGCCGTAGTGTACAACGGAAGTGTCGGGGGCACTTACGACATCATGCTGAAGTACACGGAACAGGAGGTGCGAGACCATATCCGGCGTTACGGAACCGACCGCGCCAGCGATGATGTGAAAGAGGTGGCCAAGGATATGGCGGCGGAAGAGTTTGATGTCCTGAAACATCAGAAACTCCCGATGTTCGAGATGCCGAACGGAAAACATCTGTTCGTCTGGTATAACAGGGAAACCGACACGCTCAATGCCGGACCGTTTACCGGTACGGATATACCCGACAGACACCGCTTCGCTTACAACCATTGTCTGTCGATGGAAGCCAACCTGCAAAGCGTGAACGAGAAACTGGAGGGTATGGAAGAATACCAGGCCGAAGTGCAAGAGGAAAGCTACATCAGCGGTCTGCACCGATAACGGAAACGAGTGTGAGGTGGCGTTGAAGTGAAGCCACCTCACATTCTTATACATTACATTAAGACAACAGTTTGTCAATCATTGACTGTAGCTGTGACATATCGCAATATTGATTGATACCACCAGTATAATCCTTTACGTGCCGGGCAGTCCGTATCAGGAACGAATCAAGTTCTATCTTTACCCCACCGTCCATCCGCGCATCCGAAGAATGGCTTATGTACACGAATTTACCGTTACGCTCAATAAAGCAACTTGTAAGGTAATGCCCCTTGCTCTCGGCTACAACTGCCGCATCCACGGCTTTTGCATATTTGGATATTTCACTCAACAACGCCGTTTGGAAGTTATTGTATTCCTTTGATACATAATTCCCTGCATCTGCAAGGACAGAAGATTGCCATTTGGTATAAAAAGTCTGTGTCATATTCTTTCAATTCTAATTCTGTAAATAAATTAGGCACATAGCAATAAAAGCATTGAATTTATAGTATTCAATTAACGACATTTAAGCAATTACCATGATGTTTTCAGAGACCAAAGTTACGGAGATTTATCGTATAGCAGATGATTTTTGCAAAGAAATTGCTCAATTTCAGGGAAAATATATGGTTGAATGCATATTCCATGCCCCGCTCCTTTAATACAACTTTATTTCCAACTCCCTTTCTACCATAACAACATACTGTTTTTTGAAAGAAGCCCGCCATTGATGTATGTTTTTCAAAGACGGGCAACTGGCTATATTTGAATTATACTCACGTTAAATAGCTTTCCCAGTTCTCTTTGTCGATAGTTAATTTGTTCATTTCCCAATCGTATTCCACTTCCGGCATATCAGCATAAGGGAAATACACGGTATAGCCTATCTGTCCGTAGGAGCAATGTAATGGTATGACGCAAATATCCTGACCACAGTAAGGTTGTGGCGTACAATATTTCTTCCAATCAAAACGGCCTGCAATTATATTGCAGCAGAGTAATTTTAGAGCCATTATACCTTTCCAACTCTGAAAATCCGTCTTACAACTTGTCCTTTCCATAATGAATATCATTTAATGTGCTATGTTATAATAAATTTCGGGTTCGCTCGATACATTGTAGATGTAATTGCCACAACGTACCAAAAGGGCGTTTTTGCCATAATACAGTTCTTTCATTCCGGTGATGCTTCCTGTCTTGTGGAAATTTGGAAAGCGGCTTATTCCTGTCCTTTCCGCATCTTTTGTGTAAAGTGTTTTCATTCTCATGCTATTGCTTTTTTTAATGTTTCATACAGGGTTTCTATCATTTTCTCGGCTTCTTCCATATCGGTTACGATGTCTTTGATGTGGTAGGGCGCACCGTTTTTGCCGTGCCCGTCATTGCCTATCCACAGGTAGGTTTCATAGTCGGGGTCGAAGCCTTCGTAGAAATTTTCCAATTCACACAGAAACCTGTCGAAATCCCCGTCTTTCATTTCAACAGAGACGTTGAAATCCTGCCCTTTGGGCGTATATTGCTGAAAATCGAACACCACTCTATTTTCGTACTTCGTTGTCGATGCTTGCCAGCCCAATCCTGTGGCTACTGCGATAATTTGTTCTGTTGTTGTCATCGTTTCGTTTTTTTATTTCCCTTTGTTCCGAGCTTTTCAGCCCGCCGCAGGGTCGGTTTTTATGTGCGATACCCGACGGCGGAAGCAAGAACCGCAAACAAGGAACCGCCGATGAAATTTTATGAAATACCGGGATCTGTGATTTCGGAAAGTTTTCGTCAAATTTCAGCAAGGTAGCTCTGCGATACTTGGTCAGCCGTTCGTCCGCCGTACCTTTGCACGGTAAAAACAGCCTGTGGCGGTGACGGGCTTCGAGGAAATGATAATCCGACGGTATAAAAGGGAGAAGCAAACTATAAACGTCCTGCCTGCTCATGGCATATAAATGGCTGATTGGGCTATTCAAGTGAAGATAGCTGCCTACAAAAGTATGCGGCAACGGCCGGAATATAAACAACCACCTGTCCCGATTGGCAGGTGGTTGACCGACAGCAGCCGGTATCAGGCGGTCATACGTTTTCGGACAAGTGCGATGTTCTTATGCACAAGGTTCATAATCCGTTTATGGTATTTCGTATTTTTGTTACACAGCCCTCTCGACTGCAGCACCTTGAATGTTTCGAGGCTCAACTCTACGGTCTCGACCCTCTTGTTTTCTATCCGTGCGGAGAATACCAGCGTATTCGGCTTGAGGTAATACTCGCACTGTCCTACGCAGTGATGCAACGCATTGCCCTCGTCGTAGTAGGCTTCCACGCTGTCCAGCACACGGACGACTATCGTCCCGTCCGTGAACTCCAGACCGAAGAACTTGCCTTTCAACTCCCTGAAACGTGCCTCGTTTTCCCTTGCCCGTTTCATCTGCTCCATGCGTTTTTTCTGCTCTTGGAGAATACGCACCTTGTTCTGGTACTTGTCGTGTTCGGCTTTCAAATCGGCAGGGCAAACATAGTGGGCGTTGTGCAAGTCTTTGCCGCACCTGTCGAGCATACGGAGATAATCTGTCCATATTCCCATGTCTTTTATCCGATACTTCTGGCGTAACACGATTTTGTAGGACGGCCAACAGAAATCCAAATCCTGCGGGTGGTCTATAAAATACTTGAGGTCGCGTTTACGTCCGCTTTTGAGTATCGTTTCCACACGGCTGTCAGACAGCAGAGCTTTCATCAGCTTTTGCGGGGCGATGTCGGCGAACGAACCTTTCAAACCATTGCGTCGTAATTTCGGAATAGATGTATATCTCGGATAAACGTAACAATCCGCAATATATTTATAAACATAGTTGTCGTTCCGCAGTTCCAATCCCGACCCGTACAGAAAACAATCCAAGTAACGTCCCATTGCCCGTTGTAAGGCCGTCAGAGCAGTTTTACCGTTCTCGTCCAACCAATACCTCGCCACTTCGCACACGTCCGTCCGAGCTTTCCGGCTCTTGTGATAATAAACGGTCATTCTGAAAATCCGCTGTACCTGAAATCCGTCCTGTGTGGTGATGACGGAAAAATAACTTTTCTCGTCCGTCTTGCGGCAAAGCGTGTCTTTGAGCGTCAGTTTGGCATGGCAGTTCGGACAATGGCAATGTTTAGTTTTCGTCTCGTTCCACCGATACCCGCAATCGAGGCAGGTCGTTTGTCCGCTGGGCGTGCGAAAAGCGTAATGTCCGACGGTATGACGGAACGCCCATTCTGTTTGCTTCTCCGTGATAGGCAGTAACCGCCTGTTGGCGGCTACTACCTTATGTTGGAATTTCGTTCGTGCTTTCATGGTCAGAAATCGAAAAGTGAAAGTTCTGTTTGGTTGCTCTGTGCGGCTTTGGCAGTCGGCTTCGGCTTGCTGTGGCGTTGCTGTATCTTGCGCATTTCTTCCTCCTGATAGGCTTTCAGCGCCTCCTTTCGTGCCTGTGCCTTTTCTTCTTCGGTCAGTTCTACTTTGTGGTTGACCACGACACCGCAGCTAATGGGGTTTCCTACGTCGATGTTGTCTTCATCATAGTAATGAATGGCGAGCGACCACACCTCGTCGTCAGTCATTCCGCAACAGCCGCTTGCCTTTACTTGATTGAGAATAAACGTGATACAATCGTCCAAGTTCTTGTTTTCTTTGGCATAGGAGACAGCAAAAAGTTCGTCTGTCTGCGCCCTGCCGTCCAAGTATTCCTTGATAGTCTGTTTGAAATGTTCCGTACCTTTCATCGTTTTGCATTTTGAGGTTAAAAATGATAGTCGATAACACCGCCGATATAGAGTAGCGTGCCGGGTTCAAATTCGCATACCTGCCGCAGGAACTCGTAGGATTGCTCGGCGTGGGATTGCAATCCCTCTTCGTCCATGTAGAACCAGTAGGCGGTATCGAGCGGGTTTTTCAGAAATTTTTCAAGCTGATAGACCGGGCCAATCCATTCCTGTACGCTTTCGGGGGTAATGGCTTCCGCCCTGCTTCGAATGTCTGCGACAAACTCTTCTCTCCATTGTGCCGCACCGCCATTGTAGCGTATGGTATCGTCGGAAACAAGTTCGAACATGCCTTTGGGCAGAATGTTGTTTACCAAGTTGTCGATATGGTACTGGCGTTCTTCGTCGTCAATCTCGGCACAATAATCGAAAAAGCTGTCATCGCCTTGCATGAGGGTGTCCTCGTTCATGTAGTCGTCCTTGTCCACTCGTGTTCGAGTAATTTGAAAAATCTTGCTGTGCATAACCTTGAATTTTAATTTGTTGAACTTGCTTTTCTTTTCCCTCCCTTCGGAAGCCTTTCGGCTTTCCTTGCCGGGAGAGATTTTACATGCAAGCCAGACAGCGGGGAAAGGACGGAAAGGCAAGCAAACGGCCGGGAATTTCACGGAATACCCAACCCGACAGGCACGGCATGTCGGGGAACTGAAAGGCCATCTTTGATTTGCGGAAGGCTGCCGGGCAAATTCAAGAGCCGTTAGCACAGTGGTGCTTGACGCCGGACGACCGCTGTACCTTTGCATGGGAAAATCTAACCGGCGAGGGAGCGACGACAGGATAGTAAGAGGAATGTAATATGGTTAGAATAACCACATAAAAAAGTGGCAAATTGTTTGTGAATTGATATAACCCTGTTATTGTTAAATTCTGCGTACCATTTTGTTGTATGGTAATAAAGTAGTATTTGCATAAAATTAATGATTATGGTTATAACGATTAAGAATATTCCGGTTTTGGAAGGTGCTACGGCAGAAGATTTCGTGCGTAATGCAGAAAAGAATGCCGTAAAGGTAACTCCACAGTTGTCCGTGGCGGCCAAGAAACGGCTACAAAAGGTATTGGAGAAATCCCGTTCATTCCGATTCAACTAACAATGGACGGGATTTCTTTATACGATGATTGCGTCATGCCTGCCTATATAGGGAAGTGCGGGAAAAGTGTCTCCCTTTCACTTGCGGCGAGGATGATCTTGATGATTTTTTCCTTCATGATGCCGATTTATATGCGGATGAACTTTTAGGGAAAACTTATTGTTGGGTGACGACTGAATTTCCGCATCGTATTGTAGCGTTGTTTACCTTGGCTAATGACAGCATCAAGACCAAATTAATCTCTTCCAATGACAAAAATCGTTTGTAACGTAATATCGTAAACCCAAAACGTGGGCGTAGCTACCCGGCTGTACTGATAGGAAGACTGGGGGTAAACCGGGAATATCAGGGCACACCGAGCCATGTAGGACAGCAACTGATGACCTTTATAAAAGACTGGTTCCGTCACGAGGACAATAAAACGGGATGCCGCTTTATCGTAGTGGATGCGTACAACGAGGAAAGGGTGCTTAAGTATTACGACAAAAACGGCTTTCTTCCTCTATACAAGACAGAAGAGATAGAAAAGCAATATTTATGACATTCCACAAGACGCACCTTTGAAAACGCGCTTGCCATATAAAGGACTGATATAACTTGAATTTGACAGAAACGGTCTCGGAATAATCATTCGAGGCCGTTTTTTATGTGCATATTATGCAGTCGCCAAATGCGGTCATAAGGTTCAAGTTATATAATTTACTGAATAGCAATTTCTTTTCTAATCAGGAAAAGAGTTTATTGATAGTTTTTTCGTATATTTGCAATCGGATTGAGACAACTCTATCCAAGACATATTTAGAAAAGAAAGAAGCGTTATGCTTATCTTGTAAATCGAAAACGTAGGAAATTTTCAGATGTAGTACAAGGAAGGCATAGTGGTTCTCACGCTATAGCGTGGGCTGCTATATCCATATCTGTACTACAGGTTTCCTACGACCTTCGATTTAAGACGTGGCATTTGCAGTTCACGCTTTTATTATTTAATAACAGCCTTCTAAGGACTGGGAAGACATAAAAGAACTTAGGATGATGGATAAATTATCGGTTCACGCAAAAAAGACATTTCTTTCCCAACGACTTATTGCATGGGTATGTTGCTTATGCGCTATCGGAACAGCGGCAAAAGCATACGCAAATAATGATCCTACGTTTACAGTTTCTGCTCCGGAGAATATCGAAATTAATAAACAGTTCCGGCTGACATTTATTGTATCTTTCCCGGAGAAACCTGCTACTGTTGAAATACAGAATCTTGCTGTGCCCGAATTGAAAGGCTTTAAGGTGTTACTTGGCCCCACCAAAAGCAGTGCCACCAATGTGGAAAAAGTAGATGGAGAAATAAACCGGAAATATCAAGAGTCTTATACTTATGTGTTGCAGGCATTACAGGTGGGCAGGTGTTCCATTCCCTCTGCAAGTATTGTGGTGAACGGGCATCAGCTACATTCGCAGCAACTCGCAGTGAATGTCGTACCTGACGGGAAATTACCTCCTTCTTCCGACCCACAACCAAAACCGGATGTCTTTATGACAATGAACGTATCAGAACGCTCTCCTCGTATAAATGAACCCGTCGTGTTGGAATGCAAGTTATATACCACATCCCTTGCAGATAGCCTCGCCAATATGGAACAACTCATCTCTTCGGACGATTTCAAAATAGAACCGATAGATTTGCGGGGCAGCGCATGGCAAATAGAGCATCGGAATGGAAAGAATTATCAGGTGGCGGTGTTCCGGAAGTTATTACTCTATCCCCTACGGGCGGGAGAACTTCGTATAGGAGACCTGTACATGGATGTTTATATCAGGCGGTACAATCTTTCTTCAGACCCGTTTGAAGCATTTTTTGAGGACGGCAACCACCAATTCGTAAAACAACGGGTGAACTGTCAGGGCATCACTCTCCATGCACACGAATAAACAGCTAAAACTTATGGATATGAAAACGAAAACAATTGTAACCGCAATGCTGCTGGCTACGGCGTATGTGCTGTTAGTCAATCTGATGTTCCTGTCCGGTTTCGGTAAGGATGAAATGGTAAAGGTTGGTTGGTATAGTGAGTTCGGAGGAAACAGCACGACTACCCTATATCCTCTTTATGTGTGGCTTAACTTTCCTTACACAGTTTGCTTTTATTTCTTCACGACGCTTTTCTTCGCCAAAGTGAAAGTACACGTAAACAAGTGGCTGGGCGAAACGGCTTTTGTGCTGTGGTGTGTCAGTCTCGTTCCGATTTTGGTGAATACCGTTTACGACTTGTATATGGTATCCAGTTTTGACGGAGATGAAATGTACCGTTCTTTGGAGAATTATTGGGAAACGGAAGGCAAGTCTGATTATCCTTTTATGTGGCTTCTGCTTTCGTCCCGTGTAGGGAATAATCGGAATTGGATGAACGATTTGAATTATTACGGTAATTGGGCGCTTTGGGCAGCTTTCTTGGCATTTGCCATTGTCTTTGCCTTACTGTTTAAGAAAGACAAAGTATTAGGCATTGCGGGTGCGACAGTTATGGTGGTATCTATCCTGCTGAACATGTTTCCGCTGCCATGCGGGTATATTGCCATCGACCTGTGTTGGATTGCATTATGTGCGGCAGTCTTATGGAGATTGCGCCAGTCGTCATTTGATAAACCGTTCGTTTTGCCATGAGAAGATTTTTATTAATACTGGCGGTAGTCCTTTTTGCGATGACCGCTTTTGCCGCCATTGCTCCCGGTCTATATCGGGTAAACGTTAACTCCACGCTCAATGTGCGCAATGCACCGGGTGGGGCTAAAATCGGATCGTTGTCCAATGGAGATCTCGTGCAGGTGACGGCGTGCGAAGATGATTGGGCACAAGTGTCTTTGAATGACGGTCGCACGGGCTATGTGCATGAACAATACCTTGAGCCTTTCTCCACTCTGGCTGCTCCGGCTGGAACATCTTACTCCACAGTCGGTCTTTCCGAACTCCGGCATTATACCCCTTTTGCCATATTGCTGTTTGCCGTCATTGCCTTCATCGGACTACGTACAGATACCAGATCGTTGTTCCACGCAGGTTGCCTTTTATGGGGCGGGGCTGAACTGTTCATGTTCGGAGCTGGGAGTGACAGCGCACTCGTCTGGTTCTGCGACCCTTCGGATGTAGGATGGATATTTACTATTATCAATTTTTTTGTAGCTATTGGCATCCTGTTCTTCCAGTACACTATTTACCGGGAGTTTACGGGCAGTCTTTTCGATGGCTTTTGGAGAAAACTTCTGTTTGGTATCTTTATCATTGTAGGAGTAATCCTGTTCTTAGGTATTTTTAATTACAATAGATACGACAGTATCACCCCTGATTCGCCAGAAACTCCGTTCTTTAACGAGACTTGGCATTTCGTACTTGCTTTCGTTGCCTATATGGCAGTATTGCTCTATTTGTTAAGAGATTGTGGTATTTGGATGAGCCTTTCGTTCACGGTGTTTGCTTTTGGTTTGGGAATTTCTTTTCTTGGAATGTTGAGCACCTTGATACTTGGAGCTTTACTGTGGCTGGGGCTGGCAGCATTCTCCGGCAGTGGAGGGAGCAATGGAAGTCGCGGAAATATCATAATTGAAGATTATGACGGTACGTATGAAGCCTACGAACATGGCTTTGGAATCTACAAAGATGTAACAGGTTCAGGCAAGACGTGGCGAAAGGAGGATTCTCAATATATCAGAATAAATTAAACATCGTCCATTATGAAAACGATCAGAAGTATGCTCAAACATTTATTCTTGGCTGTTCCGCTTATGCTCATAATGTCATGTAACAGTCAACCACCATCTACCCTTATACCGCACCGTTGCGAAAACGGGAAATTCGGCTATGTCGATGAAAAAGGCAAGGAATGGATAGAAGGCAAATACGATTATGCCGAAGAATTTTCCGAAGATTTGGCAGTAGTGCAAGTGGGCAGGTACTTTGGGTACATAGACCGTAAAGGAGAAATCGTCATCCCGCTACAATATACTCAGGCTGCTTACTTCCTCCAAGGCAGGGCATTGGTGGCAAAAGAGGAACTGTATGGTTTCATCTCCAAGGAAAACAGGGAAATCATTCCCTGTATTTATGAACGTATCACGCCGTTTGCCTCACACGAAGCCTATGCGGTAAAGAACGGAAAGACAGGCATCATCGATACGGAGGGTAAAGTGCTCGTGCCGTTTGAATACGATAAAATAGAACAACTGAAAAGCGGGCTATTCGTTGTTAACCAAGCCGGCAGGGAGGGTTTCCTCAATGCGCAGAAACAAATGATTCTGCCCTGCCAATACGGTTACTATACCATAGAGGATAAAGAAGGCAAGCCCCTGATAGTGCTGCGCACAAAAGACGACACTCCCTATTACCGCATCTCGTATAATTCCAGATACGGTCTGATGGACTTTGAAGGCAATGTACTGACACCATGCAAATACGAGAAAATAGGTGCGTTTACAGACGGAAACCTTGCCCATGTCATTCTCAACGACAAGGTTGGCTACATTGACTCGAACGGAAAAGAGGTCATTCCGCCCATATACGACTATTCGAGAACGCTGCCGGGAAACAGGTATGCGCTTTATAAAGACGGTCTTTGTTATCTGGTGGATAACCGGACAGGCAAGCAAGTCACATCCCAAGTTTATAACAAAATAGAGCAATATAGGGACAACCTGCTCAAAGTTTCCCTTGATGGGAAATATGGCATGATAGACCCGGACGGAAATATTGTGCTCGAACCAATCTATGATGAAATGTATGTATATGACGATTGGCTGAAACTTTATATCAAAGGAAGCGGAAAGGATGGTTTTGCCGGACGTGCTACCGTAGAAGAAGCCAAGTTGGTTATTCCTTGTGACAGATATGTCCGCATTGAAAGCTTCAACTTGGGTGGCGGCCAGTATGCCGAAGCGGTCAAAGCTGTCGCCAAATACACGTACCGGAACGGTGTTGTCAACCGGCAGGGAAAAGAGGTTGTCCCTTGCCAATATATCCACATTTACATGATAGAAAACGGAAAATGTCTTGTCATGGAGTCTGGTACTAACCAGCGAAAGTGGGTAAAATTGAATGAATAGCAACATTAAAGTATACACAATTATAATAAAAATCATAGAATAAAAAATAATTCGGCTGAATATAAAAGGAATAGAGTACCGGCTTAAACAAGGAAGCTGCCGACATAGAAAGACAACCGGAGAAATGACCGTGCAGAATAAAGTCTCCGAAACCTGTTTTACAGGATCGGAGACTTGTACTGCAAGACAATCCTCTGCCGGGGATTAGCGTTTGCCATGTGTATGTCTGCAAAAATAGTTTTGCAGGGATTGGTAACGGTTCGGAATGACCGCATTCTCATTGAAACCGTTCAGGCAATGAAGCAATGCTTTTTCGAGCGTGATGTATCGGCGACTGAAAGTCTGTACATTATCCAAGCAACAGGCTTCCAAAGCGTATTTGAACGGTGCAAGATTTTCAGGTTCTCTCCGAATCCGCACATACCACAGGAAGAACAACTGAATCGTGAAACTGTCGGATTCACCTGCTTTCATCAAATGTTCTTCATCAAGCAGCCGTCGGACAAACTCCGGGGTAAGCTGACAATCATTTTTCCGATAATACTTGCGTTTTGCCGTATTATAGGCTGCAAACTGTTCGATGTCCTGTGCCGTCAGCCTATATACTTCCGAGTAAAATGCACGTACTTCTTTACCTGTAACAACGATTTTCTCGTCTCCGAACTCGTATTCATACGCTTTTTCATCGGAGATTTCCTCTTCTGTAAAGGTCTTGAACCCGTAACATTCCGTTACGATGAACGGTTCTTTTCCGAACTTCGCCAGAGATTCGAGGGCATGGAGGCTGTTGCAGGAGAAGAACATGTCGTTTCCAATACTTTCACCGCTTTCCAGCAGCCGGATTTTTACGTCTTCGGAATCGTTGGTGTACTTCCATACTATCCGACAGCTTGCATAATGGGGATTCCTGCCGTTTGCCTCGACAAATCCGGCAAATCCGCTCTTGATGGCGGCCTTTGTCTTCTCTACATCCGTCAGGACGCTTCGTACCTTACAAGTTTCGCACCGGCCGAATTGCAAAGAATCGTCGGAAATTTCCGTTATCACTTTAGTGTTGGGGTTTATCGTGGCTTCGCATACTACCTGCGTGCCGCCACATCGTGTACATATTATACTCATATTTTGATAAGATTAAAAATTAATATATCCTTCTATCCGCTATTTTGAACTTGTCGATAAGGTTCTACCAACAGCTGCAATTCCTTTTCAACCAAACAGTTTGTCCAAATTCTGCTTAAAGCATAGCATTCGGAGACACTTCCTATCCGTCCCAAATTTTCCTGTCCGTAATTTGACTAACATTTGTACGCATAATACATAAAAGTTAAATTAAACATCGTTTTTCTTTTCCCTCTCTTCGGAAGCTTTTCGGCTTTCCTTGCCGGGAGAGATTTTACATGCAAGTCAGACAGTAGGGAAAGGACGGAAAGGCAAGCAAACGACCGGGGATTTCACGGAATACCCAACCCGACAGGTACGACATGGCGGGGGACTGAAAGGACATCTCTGATTTGGGAAGGCTGCCGGGCAAATCCACGAGCCGTTAGCATGGCGGTGCTTGACGCCGGACGACTGCTGTACCTTTGCATGGAAAAATCCAACCGACGAGAGAATGTTAACGGGAAGAAAAGGGAAAAGGGTATAGCGGAAAGATATAAAATAATTGTAAAATAAGATGTTACGCCTACAATTATATACAAAATCCTTTCATATCGAACCATCATGCCTTATTTATACCGGACGGGAGCAATGTCGCTCCCGTAAAATAATTAAGGACTATGATAATAGGTTATTTAAGGGTCAGTACGGGCAAACAGAATCCGGCTAACCAGCAAGACGAGATCCGGCGTTTCGCCGACAGTAGAAATCTTTCCGTCAGCCAATGGGTAACGGAGGTCGCCAGCGGCAAGAAGAAGGAGTGCGACCGCAAATTAGGAGGGCTGATACGGCGCATGAAGCATGGCGACACGCTGATTGTCACAGAAATATCGCGTCTAAGCCGCACGCTAACGGACCTCATGGCCATCATGGGCAAATGTCTGGAGAAAGGAATCAACCTTTACACGACCAAGGAGGGGTATTCGTTTGACAACTCCATCAACAGCAAGGTGCTCTGCTTCGCTTTCGGCTTGGTAGCGGAGATTGAACGCAATCTAATTTCGATGCGCACCAAAGAGGCGCTCGCCCTGCGGAAAGCCGAGGGTGTCGTCCTCGGACGAAAAAAAGGCAGCTACACGAAAATGAATGTGCTGATCGAAAACCGGAAAGTCGTCGTCGGCATGTTGAAACGGGACTGCACGATTGCCGATATATGTAGGCGTTTCAACATCTCGCGAGATACATTTCTGAAATTCCGCAGCCGCTATAAAGAAATAGATAAAGCCATGAAAGAAAAAGAGATAAGACGAAAAGGAATGTCACAAAAACGGACGGTATGATTTTACGTTGGTTAAATCGTTGGTTAAATCGTTCGTTTTCAGCCACAAAATTACAAAAACATGAGCTATCCACAACAAAAATCTGCAAAAAATTGCGTTTCAGCTCTTTGAGTAGGGCGAATTTTCCCGGAGTGTCCGAATAATACGACCTTTTTTCGATAGCTTTTTTAATGAACGATTTAACCAACAAATAAATCGGCATAACAGACAGTTATCAGGCTGATTATTTGTTGGTTTGGTGTTTTTTTGCCTTTAAATGAAAAGGCATGGCACGAGAGAATTGAATAAATAGCTGATATATAAATAGGCATAGACTATGACAATGAAACGAATACTGTTATTATTTCTCTTGTTCTGCGGCGGGTATGTTCATGCACAAGAGTTGGACTCGGTCCGTATCTATTACCGGCAGGGCCACAGAGAAGTGGACGTGCTCTTCAGGGATAATCGCGCGGAATTGGAGCGTTTTATCCGCATTCTACGCGAAGAATACGGGGCGAACCGACTTGAAAGCGTTGTGGTACGTTCGTGGTCATCGCCCGAAGGTGTGAACCATCTCAACGAGGTGTTGTCAGATCGCAGGGCCGATTCCCTGAAAACCTATCTCGTGCGCCACGCCGAAATTCCCGACAACTTGGTCTGTATACATGGCGAGGGCATCGCATGGGATATGTTGCGCCGGATGGTCGCCGCATCGGATATGCTCTATAAAAAAGAGGTATTGCACATCCTCGACCATACACCGGTATGGGTGTTCGACAAGGCGGGTCGCGTAGTGGACGGACGAAAAAAGCAGCTCATGGACCTGCGCGGCGGTATGCCGTACACCTACATGCTGGAGAACTTCTTCCCAGATTTACGCTCCAGCCTTTCGGTGGTCTGCTACCGGAAACCCGAACCGCCTGTAAAAGTCATTCCCCAAAAAGAGTCGGAAGTGAAAGAACCGGAACCGGTCCTGCAACCCGATAGCGTGGCGGAAACGACCTCCGAACCAGCAACGGTGCGGCAGGAAGCGACCGTGCAACCTCAGAGAGCGATGGTGCAGCGACTGGCCATCAAGACCAACCTGCTTTACGATGCGATACTGATGCCCTCGCTCGAAGTAGAGTACCGCATCGCCGACCGCTGGACGGTGAACCTTGAAGGCGAGATGGCATGGTGGAAGAACGACGGCAAGCACAGGTATTATCAAGTGGCAACAATCAGCCCGGAGGGACGCTGGTGGTTCGGGCAAAAGCAAGGCAGCCCGTGGCACGGCCACTACCTCGGCGTGTTCGGAGGCTTCACGTGGTACGACCTCGAAAACGGCAAGGAGGGCTATCAGGGCGAAGCCGAAATGGTCGGAGTCAGCTACGGCTACATGTTCCCCATCGGACGGCGGCTCTCCTTAGAAGCCGGTATCGGCGTGGGGTACATGCACAGCAAGTATGAGGTGTACGACCCGATACCTTATCTGGGCGGCACACATTACGTCTATCGGCAGACCAGCAAGCTGGACTACTTCGGGCCGCTGAAGTTGAAACTGACGCTCGTTTGGCGTTTGTGGGACACGGATAAGAAGAAAGGAGGCGCACGATGAGACGCACACCGCTATATATGGCATTATACGCCGCCACGCTTCTGTTGTTGGGCGGTTGCCGAAAGGATCTCTGTTACGACCACCCCGACCATGCTTTCTCCGTTCAGGTAAACCTCACCGCCACGTGGGAGCAGGAATGGGAACGCAGCTACCAGACCGACTGGCAGTCCGTGTGGAACCCTGCATGGCCCCAACGCTATGACGACCTTCGCCCCGACGTGCCCACCGGCATCCGTGCACGCATCTATACCGGCGGCACCGCCGAGAACGAGGGCAACCTGTCGCCCGAAGGAGGCCGTCTTTATATGAACGAAGGTACGCACGACCTGTTGTTCTACAACAATGACACGGAATACATCGTCTTCAACGACATCGCCGCACTGGCTTCCGCAAGTGCCACCACCCGTAGCCTGACGCGGGGGGCTTTCGAAGCCCTGCACGCGGGGGAACGTACCGTGAACCAGCCCGACATGCTTTACGGCGCATACATAGGCAGCTACGAGGCCCTGCCCACGCAGGAGACTGTCGGTCTGCCCGTGCGTTTGCAGCCGCTCACCTATACCTACCTCGTGCGCTACGAGTTCCAACAGGGGTTTCAGTACGTGGCCCTCGCACGCGGAGCATTGGCAGGCATGGCCGAGAGCGTCTATCTGAACGACGGACACACCGGACCGGAAGCGGCTACCGTGATGTTCGACTGTACCCTGCGTGACTACGGTCCGGAGGCCACAGTGAAATCCTTCGGCATTCCCGACTACCCCGGCGACCACTACGGCGACGGCACCCGCACCACGGAACGCTCCTACCACCTCAATCTCGAAGTGCGTCTGCACAACGGCGCGATGAAGACCTTCGAGTTCGATGTGACGGACCAAGTGAAGGCCCAGCCCCGTGGCGGCGTGATTATCGTCTCCGACGGCCTTGTCATCACCGACGAGGAAGGTGCGGCAGGCTCCGACAGCGGTTTCGACATCGACGTGGAGGGATGGGGCGATTACATCGACATCCCCCTGCCATTGTAAGAAGGGTGACCTGTATAAAACAGATGTATTGATAACTAAATGATTAACCAAACAATAATGTATTTTTAATTTAAGCTTTTGCATCATGAAAAAGAGTTTATTTTTGCTGGGAGTCGCCGCAGCGGTGTTCTCCGGCTGTAGCAATCAGGAAGTGATGGACGTGGCCGAATACGCCAACCAGCCCATCGAGTTTACAACTTTTGTGGACAAGACCACCCGTTCCGGTGATGTCACATCACAAAATTTCCAGAAGTTCTGGGTATTCGCACAGAACAAAGGCACAGGCGACCAGAACTGGGCAGACGCCTTTACCAACGTGCAGGTGAGCAAAGCAGGCGACAACGAATGGCTACCCATAAACACCTACTACTGGGAAAAAAACAAGGAATTCCGCTTTGCGGGCTATGCCAACGGGGAAAGCCAGCTTAACAAGTCGATTGTCAGCTACGATGCGGGCTCGCAGAGCGGAGGATCGACCTCCGGCCTGCTGACTTTCACGGCGTACAGCACGGACGGGAAGAACGACCTCGTAGCCGCAATGGGCAACGAGTCCAACTACACATGGGACGGCACAGCGTCGGGCGAAGCCCCGAAAGTAAGCATGACGTTCCGGCACATGCTGTCCAAGCTGACCTTCACGTTCAAGACCAAGATGGCCAACACCTACACCGTGGCTGTGAACAACCTACGGATAGAGAGCGCAACGACCAAGTCCACGGGAACGTACCACAAGGCCAACGAAGGCACAATCACGTGGAGTACTGACCAGCTCTCAAACACTACGGGCACATACACTTTCGACAACATCACCGACGTGACTGCCGACGCTGCCAACGAACAGGGATACTTCAGCCAGACATGCGCACCGCTGTTCGTTATTCCGCAGACCTGCGGCACGTTGAGCGTCCAATTCACCGCAGTGGTAAAGAACGCTGCCCAAGAAACGATAGGACAGCAGGATTTCAGTGCCACATTGAGCTACAATCCGAGCAACAGCGAAACCAGCTTGCAGAAGAACACATGGACAGCCGGGTACTACTACAACTACACGGCAGAGCTGAAGATGGAAGACATCAACACCGACCCGAACGCCAAGCCTATCAAGTTTGATGTAACCGTAGATAAGTGGAAAGATACTACGCCGGGTGATGACCTTAATTTGACTGATAAAAAGAACTAAACGCTTACCGTACCAGCCAATCCGTTTCCGTGAGTTGCGCGACCCACTTCCGTGAGTTGAGCAACTCAGCGCGGCGAGTTGAGCAACTCACCATGACGAGAAACTTAACTCAGCGAAACGAGATACGCAGCTCGGCCGGTTAGGCCAATCGGACCGAAGAATACAGGCTGGGCGGGGTTGAATGTTCCCTTCCCGGCCACAATGATACAGGACAGACCGCACACATGCAGCTTTCCTGCAAGAACGGAATAACCTTTATATGATGAGATATATGAACAGAAGAAAGAACACCCTCGGAATCCTGCCCCTGCTGGCGACGGTGCTGTTGTCAGCGGCTTCCTGCACGGAAAGCGTGGTGCAGGACATGGAGACAGCCGGAGACAGCGGGGCGATACGTTTTTCGCTACCCACGCTGACACGCTCCGCCATCGGGAGTGCGGACGACCTGAACACCGACGGCCAGTCGTTCAGCGTGTGGGGCAGCTACCGCCACACCAGCGGCACGGACAACGACGTGCAGATATTCGACAACACGACCGTGACCTACGGTTCCGGTACAGGCTGGACCTACGGAGGCGGCCTGCTGTACTGGCAGTCGGGCAACACCTACGACTTCTACGCCCTCTATCCGTCCACCGGAACGCTGGGCGATGCCGTGTCCGTCGCCTGCACGGACGGCACCTTTACCGTCAAGAACTTCGTCGCCACGAAAGGGCACGACCTGATGACGGCGGAACGAACAAATATAGTAATCGAGGCAGACAAAGCCCCCGAATCTGTCAGCTTCAAATTCTCCCATCGGCTCACAAGGCTGGCCTTCAATATCAGGGCCGTGGGGCGCGGTGTAACGGTTACTTCCTTCAAAGTGAACGGCGTGACTTACAAAGGCGACCTTACTTGGAATGCCTCCGGTGGAAGCTCGTGGAGCAACACCGCCAAGACAAACGACAGCGATGCCCTGTTGGCCGCAAAGGATATTTCCATCACAGCCGGCGA
Organism: Prevotellamassilia sp.; assembly: GCA_009775705.1. GTDB lineage: Bacteria > Bacteroidota > Bacteroidia > Bacteroidales > Bacteroidaceae > Alloprevotella. The sequence goes on along the minus strand of VSQE01000003.1, from coordinate 28,273 downwards.
GACCCGCAACATGCTGGGCGACGTGCTGTTACTCCCGCACACCGACCTGACTGGTACCGAAATCGCCGTGAGCTACCGTTTCGAGGGCGAGACCGCCGACCGGAATTCCACGGTCAACCTCTCTGGCGGGAATGCGAAACAATGGGATGCAGGCAGCCAATATGCCTACACCCTGACCGTTTCGGCCGCTTCGCTCGCAATCAACGTGAAGGTTCTCGACTGGGATGAACAGGACACCTCCGTGTCATGGCAATAAAATGAGAAATTTATAGACAACAATACATACGGTGTATGAAAGCATATATAAAACGATATTTACCGCATCCTTTCTCCCTGCTTCTGCCAGCCGCCCTCGCATGGGCTGCCAGCCTGTTGGCCGGCTGCACGGACCGAGTGGACGAATGGATACCCGACGGACGCACAGCCTCCGTTACCCTGCACGTACCAATGGCCGATATACGTTCCACGCACACCACGGACGAGGAGTACAAGGCCGCTGAAGAGAAGATAAACACCTTGCGCATATTGGTATTCTCGCAGGACAAACCTGTCATCAACAAACAGTTCAAGGAAGCCGACCTCTCCGGCGGCAGTGTCACCATCGAGGGTGTGCCGGTAGGTACTGTGGACATCTATGCCGTGGCCAACGAGGCCGCCCTCGGCAAGGACTATTCCGACATGGCAGACTTCGAGGACAACCTCGTGCAGGTCGGCAACACCAAAAAAGCTTTGGTGATGGATGAACACCGCACGCACTTCCCAAAACGCTTTACGGAGCAGGAAATCGCACAACACGGCCTACCCATGAGCTGGCATCGCGATGTGCAGATAATTCCATCCGACGGCACGCCGCAGACCATCGAAGTGGAACTGGAGCGCTCCGTGGCCAAGCTCAACGTCATTATGAACAACACGCTGAGCCACCCGATTACCATCACTTCCATGACTTTCGGCGAGTTCTTCGGCGACCGGCTCTACCTGTTCCGCGAGCAGACCCTTGACGCTCCCGACGACACGGAGTATGATGTTCAAAACTACGAGAGCCTCTCTGTCGAAATCGGAGGTTACGGCAGCAAGACGCTGGCCCTTTACATCTATCCCTCATACGCATGGACGGATGCAAGCAAGAACTCGCCATATACCATCGGTTTCACCACAAGTACAGCTCCCTATGACGCCATACCTTTCATCAACGAATACGGCGGCGCTCTGAACTCTATCGCCCGTAACAAGCAAGTGAACATACACGCCACACTCAGTTCGGAGGCCAACCTCACGCTAAAATTTGAAGTAAAGGACTGGGATACGGAAGAGATAACCGTTCCCCCGTTCAATTAAACGAAACTGCATGTCATTTGAGTTATGAGAACAAGACATAAAAACATATTGACCTTGCTGGCGGCCATGCTGCTGGCGGTAGGACTGTACTCGTGTACCGAGGACCCGTTGTTCGAGGAGCGTGCCCGCGTGGCAGAGGGGCTTCCCGCACGTGTAATGCTGGACTTCCGGTCCGAGAAGAGCTGCGTGGAGACCCGTGCCGCGCAGGACGCTACCAACGAGAACCGTGTGAACAACCTCTACGTGTTCATCTTCAACCCCGCCGGGGAGGTGCATTACCGCAATTTCTTTACTGACGACATCAGCTATAACGGAGACTACAGCAAAGGTTCCGTCATGATAGAGACCACCTCTCTGAACAAGGTACAGATAGTCTGCATCGCCAATCTATCTACTGAATCCGTAAGTTCCGGCTATGATGTCAAAAAATCGGACATGGAGTCTATAACATCGCGGTCAGACCTCGAAGCCTTCGTAATGAAGATGGACGAGCATACCGTGGAACGCTCCACGCAGTTCATGATGACAGGCTATGCTTACGATGATAAAAATTCCACGAGCAACCTTGTCAACATTCCCGGTACGGAAAGCGGTCCCGCCTCGCTGGAGTGTACGCTGCGGCCCGAGCGGACGGACGCGAGGGTGGAGTTCGTGGTGAAAACCGAGAAACCCTCCGATAAGAACTGGACGGCACTTGACTTCCGTCCGCGCGGCTGGCGGGTGGTGAACGTGCCGGCCCAGTCGTTGCTGCTGCCCCACGGGACAGGCGATGCCGATGGTGACGGTTGCACCTACTTCACAACCGAGGAGATGCCTTTCGAGACTACCGAGCGGGATGACAATTACCTCTACACTTCCGGTGGCTTCGTGTTCTACATGCCGGAAAACCGCAAGACTCCCAAACAGGCCATCTCCGGCGAAGGGCTTAGCGCTGCGGAACAGTACGCCCTACGCGAGGAACGCGAACACAAAAACACGGGCGACTATACGGACAAACCCGGTCAGCAGTTCGAGAACGGCGACTTTGCCTACGCCCCCGCCAACGCCACCTACGTGGAAATGTCCGGCACACTGTCCTATAAGGATGACAAAGGCAATACCGTCAATGCCGACGTGACCTTCACCGTACATCTGGGCTACGCCGACGGCAACCCCAACGACTACGACACCCGCCGCAATACCCGCTACATCTACACCGTCACCCTGCGTGGTATCAACGATATACGGCTTGAAGTGGAGTCCGATGGGGAGGAGAACGAACAGAGGCCCGGCTACGAAGGCAACGTGATATTCAGTCAAGATGGGCTGTACGAGCTGGATGCACACTACGACCGCGAGCTCATTACGATAAACCGAAGCATGGTTCCAACCATGACATGGGGCGTGCAGACAGCTTTCGACAAGGCCATCTATGCGGGCGGTTTCGGCGAAACGGACAGTCCGGAAAGTACAGGTATCCATGACTACAAGTGGATCAAGTTCGCCATCAACGAGGACTATGGCCAAGACGACGAGCTGTTCGTGAAATACCCCGGTGACCAGAACTACAAGGGCGGAAAGAACCAACCTTCGGGGTATGACGGACATGCGGGCCATTCTGACGCCCGCCTACTCGACGTACACCAGTTGCTGCAACGCCTGAAGCAGGAGTACGAGGAAGGAAAGACCACCGGTACGGTTACCGTTACCGCTTTCATCGACGAGTACGTGTACGTGCGCGAGCCGGATGACCCCAATACAGACGAGGACAATACCCCGCTTTTGTCGCAGTGGCGCCGATACGTGGAGGCCGAAGACCGCCTGCTCTATTTTATCAACGGAGACAACTCGCATTACAGTCCCGATGGCGCGTCGAGCGTGGTGGAAGCCATACAGACTTTCAAGCAGAAGTCCATACGCACGGTGTACAACGTGAAAAAGAGCGAGAATGAATTGTCCACCGCATGGGGGCTTGAAAGCCGCATGGAGGGCACGCGTTGGAAGGAAGGTGACGTGAGAAACAGTACTTCCTCCAGCAACGGCCGGCTCAATACCATACGTTGTATTCTGGGCGAAAACTATGTATCCAACAGATCCCTGCATTGGACGGAGGTGCTCAACCCCTCCGAGCACTACGGTCTGACCGATGACCACCAAGACGCCCTGCACGCTGTGCTGTTGCGTAACCGCGACCTGAACGGCGACAACATCGTGCAGCCTAACGAAATACGCTGGTATCTGGCCGCCATCGACCAGCTCGTGGATCTCTATATCGGCGAATATGCGCTGGACGACGCTTCGCGCCTCTATCCCCAAAATCCCGCGGACAGGGATTACCAGACCTATTGGCACTATACCAGTAGTTCCGCTGACGGCGACCATTCGTGGGTGTTGTGGGCAGAAGAATGTGCCGCATTGGGTAACTACGACGGCTCGCACAACACCGTGGGCGGACAATATGCCTACCGTTGCATACGCAACCTCGGTATCGGTCTTGACGATCCGAATGTTGAACCCACACCACTCATTCCCAAAGTGACACAGGCCGAACTCGACGATACCTACCTGATTGATGTCTCCAACCTTAGCGAGAAGGCACGCCGCCTAAGCTATGAAGCCAGTTCGTTGCCCACGCATAATGACCTGTCGCCTTATAACCGACCGTATGCCAAGTTCCGGGTAGCGGCAAATGACGCAGACTATCCTACACCGAGCATAGATGTGGATGCACTAAATCGTTGGAGTTGGAAAGGCGTTCAGGATTGGAGATGGTATCAGACCGCTTCTATTACACCGAGCGGCTATCGCGTGCCCAACTTGCGCGAGCTGCTTATCATGGGTACCCGCTTACCCGATGACGCATGGCAAACGTATGAGGGTCAATGGCGTCTTTACAGACATAAGAGCAAAGCCATGTACATGACCTATACCAGCTTCAGCCGCGGAACTTATGACGGAGACGGCTCCATTTCAGGCAAGAACGGCGGTTTCCGTTTCAATGCCCAAGACCACTCCATCGGTGCGACCAGTTCAGATGCCGACGGCGGGTATGTACGCGGCGTGAAAGACGAACAATAACATAGTAAGCCAGTCGATAAAAGAAACGGCTCCGTTCCTATCATCGGGACAGAACCGTTTCTTTTATCTTGTATCTCGATTTCGAGTTAACGGAAGAAGACAGAAAGGCAATTCGCCGTCTGGACACCGGCAAGTTGAAAGTGGACCACAACAACCCTGTACTGGCAAAGTTCCTTTTGGATTACGACAAGAATTTCAATCCGGACAACTGATACGGTCTGCTTAAAGAATCCGGGATACAGCACATAACAAATAAAGAGAGTACCGATATTTATCATCGGTACTCTCTTGCTTTCTACCTGTTTACGGACGAACATTCGTTTTCTTCACATTTGCCGAAGAACAGTTCCACCCTTGTATGTCGGTTGGCTTCCGTGGGGGCGTAATCGGAAATGCCACCTTCGCCGGTCTTGGTCATCCTGTCGGGCGACAAACCCCGCTTGTTCAGCTCCGAGGCGATATAGTCGGCTCTCGAAGCACTCAAGGCATTGTTGATACCAATTGTTCCGGTCGCACTATCGGCCGCTCCCGTGACTTTAACTTTCAGACCGTATTTCTTTGCCACCCGTGCCAGTTCGTCGAGATTGACCAATTGGGAGGGGTCTGTCAGGTGCGACGTGCCGAGTTCGAAGAAAAAGAAGATGGGAGCACCGATGCATTCCCGTCCGGACTGCATCCGAACGGCATAGTCTGCCAAAGTGCTGTCGGGAAGATTCTCGAACTGTCCTGTTCCGAGACCAGGCACGCTATCCGGCCAGTGCTGCAGGCTGTCTGCCCGGCCATTCCCATTCGGGGCTTGTCCTTCCAATGGTGATTTTCCGTTCCAATGCTTGTTCTTCAACCTTGCCCGCAGGGAGTTCAGCCCGCTGTAATTGTTCCTCGGATAACCTTTGCGCTCGATAGCATCGTCATCATCGAAGAAATGGCTGTACGTGTCGAGCAATCCTTCGATTTCCAGTATCTTCTTCAGCTCGGCCAGCGTCCGGCTATCCTTGTCATGCTGTCCCGCGTAGCGGCTGTTCTGTTCCGACAGTACATTGATATAATCGACGAGCTGCCGATCGCGGCGGATATAGGGGCTTGGGTCTATGGCCCGTTTCCAGCCGACCTTGCCGATATGGAAAGAGAATCCGGCAGTGAGTGAAAGCATGTGGTCGCCTAACCGATTCGCCTTGCCATACCCGTCGAAGTCTTGGAAGGTGGTCGTACCGGAGAGTTCCATGAGGGCGCTTACCCTTTTGGAAATGCGATACTGCCCTTGTATGCCGTAGGAGATTGCAAACGGGTTATGCCCGTTGGTCGCATGGTGCAGCAGTCCGATACCCGCAAAGGGTGCCAGATGCCAGCGCACCAGTTTCTGCCGGACATAGCTACCGCCAAGCACATTCCACAGCAGATCCGCATGGAGATAATGGTACTCCTGCACGGCCAGCGTGCCGTCCTTGAACTGCAACCCGTTGTAATTTATGCGTGCACCTACCCACGGGGTAAACCACTTGCCGAGGGCAAGGCTGTACGAGGGTTTCAACCTCCCGAACAGGTCTTCGCAACCGAGCGGCGTGCCGAGAAAGGCTGTCGCACCTCCGGCGATACTGACAAACCAATTGCCGTTTCCCCGTGCCGGAACGACCACTCCGTCAAGGTATAAGGGCTGTAACGGCTGCAGCAGTTCTGTGTCATCGTAACGGTACGTGCGGTGTACAGTATCCCTTTCCGTGGGTTGTACATCCGCACGGGCTTGCAGCGAACAAAGCGCCGCAATAATGAAAATGATATTTTTCGTCATATTCTTATATCCTTAATTTGTTGTTTATCTGATTCTTTATTATAAACCTTGCCATTCAACGCTTGGGCTTCTTGCCGATGGAAGGACGCATCATGCGGCTCGCCATCCTCATGCAGCGAAGCGCCCATGCCCGGTTGTCCTCGTCTTCATCACGTCCCCATTTGAGGTCGCTTCCGCCACCTCCTCCGCCACGTGTTTCGGCAAACGTAGTGGCATCATCGACCATACCGAGAAAGAGCATCGTGGCGCAGCGCATGACTTCCGCTCCCCGTTCCGCCACGGAACGCACGAGTGTGTCGTCGAAAAGTTGCCGTTCGGAAGGCTTCATCCGCGCCGACAGTTCCCTCCACTCATCGACCATATTTTCCAGCATGACGTCCTTGAGTAGGCTGTCCACTTTGGAGTGGACATCACGGGAGTATTCGTAGGCTTCCTCCTTGAGCTGTTCCGTGCGTTCCTCAATGGCATCCATGTTTGCCTTGAGGTCGGAAAGCTGTCGGTCGGCGGTTTGTAGCTTCTCCTGTTTGTCTGCCAGTTTCCCTTGGATAGCAGTCAGCTCTTTTTCGAGCTTTTCTTTCTCGGCAGATAGGGTCAAAGCATCACCTTTCCGGGTATCCATATCATTTTCGAGTGCCGACAGTTGAGCCTCTTTTTCGCTCTTCTCCCTTTTCAAGTTTTCCACCATCGAGGTCAAACCTTTGACTCTGCGCTCTGCCAGCCGAATGTCCGAATGGAGGGCGGACAGGACTTCCTGATGTCGGCCAATCTGTTGCTCAATGGTGGTACATTCTTCCGAGAGCATACGGCGGTATTCTTCCGTCGTCCTGTGCCGTGCGCCGGTCTCGGCGACGCTCCGGCCTCTCTCCATTCCCCACTTCGTGTTGACCTCGGCGAAAAAGTCCGTATGGAGCTGTTTCATCCTCGCGCTATATTCGAACTTGTCCTTTCCGGCGAATATCTCCTTGTACGCAAACCTCCCGTCTTTGATTGGCAGAAGCGTACAATGCACGTGCGGATTTAATTCGTCGAGGTGTACAATGAAGGCGGCTATATTCTGCTCGCCGTATCTGCCGCAAACGAATGCATAGACATCCTTCGCCCAACGTTCGATGTCGCTCTTCCTTTTGATGCGGGTATTGTCCGCACCTTTTTCAAAATCCACCTTCTGCGTGCCGAAAGCGAGTTCGTGCATCCGCTTCCGCGAACCGCCGAAAATGATGTTTACCACCGTGCGGTATTTCGGTTCAACCAATCCCTCGTTGGGGTCTTTGATCCCGCGACGGCCCAATATGTCCGCTATCCGTTCCGGGATATTGCGGCTCGTGTCGATGGGGCGAACCTTGCCTCCGGGCACAATCTCGAAGTTCAGATGTTTGCGGGTGGGGTCGTAGTTGCCCTTGCTCATGGCGTACTTCTCCGCCTCTTCGCTGCGATTACGCAGGTGTTCGTTGCCTTGGGCGGCGGTGATCCCTTTCGATACCTGAACATCGAGAACCTGTTTTGCATTTGCCATACTGTTTTCGTGTTGTTTCGGACAATTCCCCGTGTCCCAGCTTGCTGCTTGCTTGGACACTTCTCCCTGCGACGTCAGTCAGCAGGGGTATTAGGCTCCCCCTTCCCTTTGTTCAGTGGCAGACGGGCAAGCCCGGATGCCTGCTATAACTGGAAGGATATTTGAACCTGAACCGGGGAGAATTGCCCGTGGTTATACAATCTCTGTCCGCGAATCCCCGTTCAGCTTTCCTCCTGCGCCTTCGCCAGAAGCGATAAAAAGGGTTTGCGAAGCGATTCAAGGCGTTCCGTCTCTTCGTCCGTACCGAAGCCTGTCCCGTCCGGTTTTCCGTCGATAACAAGCTCTGCAAGCTCTTTCGAGGCCTCGATGAACGCCGCCCATTCCCCGCTGAGGTCGAGCCGGAAGAACTGCACGAGCGGCGAGCCGTCGTCGAACCTCGATTTACGCAGAACCCGCCAGAGGGCGGCATGGGCAATACATTCCAAGACGGTCTCACACAGCTGTTCTTCCGACCGGACGGTCTGTGCCGATGCCGTGTCGGAATGACTGTCCGGATAGATACGACTGTCCCGTCCGGCTATCTCCGTCAAGGTCTGGCGCATGATTTGTCCACATGATTTACCCACATCGAAAGAGGTTGCTTTGCCGATTATCCAGTCGTACAATGCTTCCTGTATTCTTGTGGCAAAGTCCGCTTCTTCCCGTCCGCTGTCCGGCATGGCAGGCGTGCCGGTCCGCAGGGGCATGGTAATGACGACGCTTTTTGCCAGCCGGATGCGTTCTAACTGTCCGAGCGCTTCGAGCGTGTCCAGAAACGAGCGGACAGTAGCCCGATGCCAATGCCACTCCGATGCAAGGTCGGAAACGGTTACATGGCACTGGCAGGGAGAGAGGTCGTAGTCCTGCCTTCTTAAAAACGGGGAGACGAAACCTGCCAGCGATTTATCCAACAAATCGCAGTAGGCTTCCGTTCTCGTTTTCCGCTCGCCGACTTTTTCTTTCAGGTAGTCGAACACTTCCACGTTCGCCAGTATGGCGGCGGGCGCTTCATTTCTATTTCTCATTTTCATTCTGTTTTTGATGATTCATAATGTGCGGATAGTTTCAGGTTGCCATTATCCGCATTATCGTGGCAGCCTCGCGTGATGATACTATGATAACTGTCGGCTAATGCTCCGGGACATTCCAGCCATTCGAGGAATTTGCGTATGTCTGTCTTTTCGGACATGACCCTTGCCGACGGGTAGAACAGGGCAGCCAAAAGAACAAAGGCGATTGTTACGGCCATCGTGTACAGATGCGGCACGAAGCCGATGACCAATGCCAAGAGCGCAAACCAGACGAAACGTTTCGGCCGGTCGAGCAAGCCGCGCATCCATCGGTCCGCCCGCCTGAAAGAGGCCCATGCGGCACACACGATGGTAGATGGCACGATACCGAACTCGCCGGGGTGTCCACTCGTATAGACATAATGAAACAAGAGTAATACGATAAGCAGCACATGGGCGTACAGCCTGCGGGCCTTTTCGCTCCACACCATTTTATCGTAGAATCTTGCCATGAAGCAACGCCTGCTTCTGTACAACAGTGCCGGAAGGACGACAGGCATTGCAAGAAATACGAATTGTAATATAATCCAGGTCATAACAGGTAATAGGGTTTTGAAGGTATATGAACGGGCCGTACCACGAGTTCCAATCGGACAATCCCGTGGGTGGCCAAGCGGATAATGTTCTCGGTGTCTTCGGCTGTCAGGGACGACGCGCCTTTCTTCATCCGGGATTTGAATGTGCCGTTCTGCTTACGATATGTAGCCAGTGCCGTGTCCAGATCATGCTCCGGAATCGTCCACGTCATGCCCTTTTCGTATGGACCATGCGGTTTGTAGGCCCGCAGTACCAGCGTGCGGGTCACAAGGAAGTCGGTCCGGGTGTTTCTCGAAATGACGTGTTCCTTGTAGAGGTTGTCATCGGCCACTTCTATCCACGTGCGGTACGTGTCGATACAGAAAACCATTTGGCGGTATATCGTGTTTCGCATAGGGGTTGTTTTACATGAAATCCAACAACACGTCTTCCTGATTCTTTTTGTACTTGAAGCTGCCGTTCCCGGCGTGGAGTTTCAGATCGAGACACAGGTCGCCGTACATCAGCTCCAACGAATCGTAAATGGTCGCGATGATACGGTTTACCTTGCCGTCCGCGTCTGTCCGGGCGTTCATCTTGAACATCTGCCCGAAAGCGGGATTGGAGTAGGCACAGGTGCTATGACCGGATTTCTCCAGTCCGACCGGCACATGTTGGTAGAGTGTAATCAGCTCCATGTCGTCCTCGAATATGTCCATGACCTCCTCCAGATCATAGGGGTCCCGCAGCGGGAATGTGAGCAGAACATAGTCACCGTAGAACTGCGGCTCCTCCATCGTTGCCACATTGAGAAGCTGCGGCATTTGCAGGGGTACGAACGACATGAAGTCATCCAGAAAGTGTCGTAACATAATCATATATCGTTTATTTTGTGAATAGGCTTTTACAACGAGGCGATGAATATCTCCATGAGCATACCGGGCAGTTCGTCCAACCGGTCGCCCTCCGACGGCAGGATTCTGCGCAGTTTCTCGAATGCGGCGGGTGTTTCTGCGGCCATCCTGTAAAGGGTTTCCTTATCTTCCGGGGACAATAGCGTCATGCAGAGGCCGTCCAAGGAAGCGTAGGGCTGTAGAATCATCCAGACATAGGCTTGTGCCTGTTCGGACGTTACGACCTTTCCACGGCGTATGTTGTCAAGACAGGCACGCACGTTCTGGATCAGCCGACGGTCGGTACGTAAGGCCATGTATATCGTGGCGTCCTTGTAAGTGATTTCCTTGCGCCCAGCGGCGAAAAACACCTCGGAGCAGCATTTCTCTGTATCACGGGTGATGTCGGCCATATTCGCTTCGCCAAGCTCGTGCAACCCGGACAGGAAAGCTCGAAAAGCGGCATCCTCCCTTTCGATGAATTTTTTGAGGTCGCCGTTCCCATGTATTCCATTGTTCAGGGTTTCGGCAAGCACGTTACGATATGCTGACAGAATTTGCTCCTTGTTACCCCGACAGGCCGGACGTTTATCCAATTCTGCGAAAAACGGACGGATTTCTTCGGCGGAACGATGCAGTTCCACGTCTCCGGTATAGGAAGAGAAACGTTCTTTCAGAATCAGCACTTCTTTATAGGTGCGAGGTTTCGACATCGCCAGCCGAGAAAGTTCCGCACGGACGGAATCGTGCAGCAGAATGCACTCTTCACGTATGTCGGAATGTGCCCGATAGGTCGTGTCCCGGCGCATGGTTGCGGTCACGGAATCTTTCAAGGTCTGCCACTTCCCGATATACGCGGTCAAATCCTCAAAGGAAAGTTCTTTTTGCCCGCGTGTTTCGGACAGATACTCCCGATACAGACCGGCTGGAGTAGGTTGGGCTTCAACCAGTGATTTGACGTTCGAACCGTCGCACGATGTAAGTGTGAAAATGGCAATCGGAACGGCAGAAAGTCCAGCAATCGATAGTACAATTTTTAAGTATTGATTTTTACAATTCATAGTTCATTTTGTATTTTACAGCACAAATCTAAGTATTCTTTTCAAGATGACAAGCGCCGAAAATCGTTTTATAAACCATTTTTAACATTGCACTTAATAGTTTGATTTTCAATGAAAATAAGTGAAAGAAACGAAGGACACAGAAAGCCCTTCATATCATTTTCGTTCAAAGTATGGTTTAGTTTAAAATAAAACTCTTATATTTGTACTTATTCTTATAGAAGTGCACAATGATATGGCAAAAGTAGGTTACATATTCAAGGCGGATCGTTACGACGGATTCGAGGCTGATAAAGAGTGGATGCAGAAATACGGTTGTGTACAAGTGATAGAGGAACTTGTCGAAAACGAGGCTCTGCGCCCCAGATGGAAACAGCTTGTAGCGAATCTCGAAAGAGGTGACGAGATTGTCGTGGCCAAATTCAGCAACGCTCTCCGTGGGTCGCGCGAATTGTCCGCGTTTATTGAGTTGTGCCGAATCAAAGTGGTGCGTATCATTTCCATCCATGACCGGATCGACTCGCGGGGAAAACTGTTCCCCGAAACGACGGCAGCCGATGTACTGGATATGTTCGGGGCGCTACCCGAAGAGGTGGCGGTATTGCGGTATTCGTCCGCACATGTCATGAATCTGCAACAGAAAGCGAAGGTCCCGAGAAAAACGATGAAGGCGATGGATAAGGCCGACCGGGAGAATACCATCGTTGATATGTATGTCAACGGTCATTCTTTCGAGGACATCATGGCGGTAAGCGGGTACAACAGCCGGAGTTCGGTGTTCAGTGTGCTCAACCGGCACGGGGTAAAGCTCAATAGGGGAAAATTCAAAGGACCGTTGGGCAAGCGTAAGCCGAAAGATGGGCAATGAGCTTTCGTATTAGCCGGATTGAAATGGATTTTTTTGAGAATCAGGGCTATATGTTTTCTGTTCTCGTTGATTTTTAGTATCTTTATATTAACTTTAAGTAGTATAGAATATGGGAGAACTTATCGTTTTTATAGTGGTTTTCTATGTTATCGGAAAGATTCTGAAAGCTATATTCGGTGGTTTCAGCAAGAGTGATTACCATCATGACCGATAAATGGTGATCGGGTGTTTGCCTGCCTTGACTACAGGATACGGATTTGTATGTTTTTTATGTTTCTCTCCTTTTATCGGGGCTTTCCGATTGTCTGGTTCGTGCCGAAGGAACACCGTGAGATAAAGGTGGATTATCGCTTTCCGTAACATTATCAGGCTGGCAATCCAGACGACAAAGAGATATGTTATTATCTTTGCAACGGATTTTATAATAAAACAGTCTGACAAAAGCAGATATTATTGCCCGGATCGCACAGGAGACCGGAATAGAAAAGTCGGTAGCGACAACTGTAGTGGAGGCATTCATGGAGAGTGTCAGGGAGTCGATGATTGCCGGGAACGAGGTGTTCCTGCGAGGATTCGGAAGTTTCATCATCAAACAAAGGGCAGAGAAAAAGGCTCGTAACATTTCAAAGAATACGACCATCGTGATTCCGGCTCACTCTGTTCCTGCGTTCAAGCCTGCAAAGACATTCTTAGATGCGGTAAAAGAGGGAAAATAAAGAAAGTATAAACGGTTTTCTTCATAGTGTTTCGGGAGACCGTTGACAATGGTTATACAGGATAACACGATACCGCGACTGTCTTTTGCGGACGGTTGCGGTATTTGTTTTGCCGTATGCTATAAAAAAGGAAGTGGCACAAAGAGCCGCCGATGAAAGCCGACTCTTTGTGTTCCCTTGCTTAATCCGTCACCTCGTAATAATAACTTAACTCGTCATCTTTCAGGTTCTCTACCGCATATTGACCTGCCTGTTCCCAAAGGGTATTGTAAAGTGTCGCAAATTCCGGTTTCGTTTCATAATACTGCCAGATTTTATGATTGAGTACCAATATCAGTTCCGTGAGGTATTTATAGTTATTTTTCCATTCCTCGAAAGCACGTTTGAAAGTGTCTTGTATAGCTGACAGACCGAATCGGTCCGCTATTGAGAAGTCCTCCCAAAAAGTTGTCTGTAACTCGTAACCGTTTTCTCGCATAAATTCTCTAAATGTCATACGCTTTAAATTTTAAGTTTGAACTATTTTTTGTTTTTCCCTTTGGTACAATCTCGTACCGAGAGGCTGGTTATTTTTCTGCCACAGGATTGACGGTCAGTCCAGACAAGGAGGCAACGGGAAATACGCTCTCCAACGAAGTCGGAGAGGAAGATTTTCCGGTTGCAAGCGCCAGCGGTCCTTGCCGGGACTGGCAGCCGGCAATCGAACTTTGCAGAAAAAATAAGCGGGCTTTCGGCATGGAGTGTGTCTGGGGAACGGCTGTAAGGAGTAAAATGGGGAAGCTAAGGTGTTATAAGAGGATTGCTTTCCGGTTGGTTAGCCGGAGTACAATGGGGTACGGAATACGCTTCGATAAAAGGGAAAGAGTCATGAAGATATAAAAGGGTAATTCCGGCAAAAGGATTCAGGACACATCCATTGCCAATGTATCCCGAACCCGTACCTGTCATTATCTGTACCGAATGTTTAGGAGACCCACTCGTAACCTTCGTCCGTCAGTTCAAAATATTCGTCCATTCCCGGTTTCACAAAAAACATGAGATAAAAAAGGAACGAAGCTGATTATAAAAGGTGATGGTTCTGTATTTCAGTCATTCAATAAAGGATACCGCAACCACCTCTGGCGGGTGCGTTGCGGTATTTTGCGGGCAGCATTTTTATGCGGCCTTGTCCGGCTTGCGCTGCCTTGTTTTCCAGCCGTACACGGCGGCTACATACGGATAGAGGGAACGTGTTCTCCGGCGGAAGCCTTCTTCGTCGATTTCACGGTTGTAAATCTTATCGGCGATACGTTCCGCTTCGTCACGGCCTTTGGCGATACGGTATAAGGTATAGTTCGTACCGTCATGATGGTCCATCCGTCCGCGAATGTTGTAGCCGTCGCCGTACCATTCTGCATCGTCGCACTGGGATTTCAAAATATCGGCAATGGTGCTGCCCAATATTTGATAGCCTCGTCTCCGGCCGTTCCATAATCCCAAGTTGCCGAACACGACAATAATGCCGTCCACTTCTTTATTCAGATTGCTTCGTTCGTCGTCCAGCCGGCAATATACTTCTTCTGCCCATTCTTCATCGCTGACCTCGTAACTGTCATCGTCCAATATTTCCCGCTGGGAATTTTGATATTCTTCTTTTGCCGTTTCGTCCAACAGGTCATAGCTTGACCAAATCATCTGTTTCATACATTTTGAATTTTAAGTTTGACTTTCGTTTTTATCCCTGCTTTCGGAGGGTTTCCCTCGTCCGGCGGGATTTGATTTACGTGCGGGCCACAAGGCGGACAGAAGGGAAATAAGGCAAGGAGGAAGCGGATAGTCCCGTGGACGATTTCATTTGTGTTGAACAAGTATTGACGAGCTTGCGAGTTGATGGTTGTTAACGACAAATGAAGCCGCGCCTTGCCGATTCCCGACCGCCTTAACTTTGCACGGGAAAATCAATGGACGGCGGCGGACTCTTCGTGTGGAGTATGAAGGAGTATAAAAGTGTGGACGTTCCGGAACGGTAACGAGTAAAACAAAAGCGGCTTTCAAGCCGCTTTGTCCGGATAAGGCAGGAATTACTTCTTGCCTTTTTCCTGCTTCTTTACCGGTTCCGCAGGAGCTTCCTCCTCTTTCTCGACAGCGGGATAGAACTTGACGGCGACCGTTACGATGCGGTTGTGCAGCACGCCGTCTTTGTCGGTCCACTCTTCGGGCTTGAAGTAGCCCTCCACGGTAAGCAGCGTGCCCTTGGTGAGCTGGTCGAACGCCCCGGTATTCTCGTTCTTGCGCCACGCTTCAATGTTCATGAAAGCGGATATGCGCTTGGTTTCTTCGCCGTTCTTCTCCTGACGGGCTACTGCCAGCGGGAAACGTGCGACACTTGTGGTGGTGAACTGACGGACTTCGGCATCTTTTGCCACGAATCCGGTTACTGCGAAATTGTTCTCGATCTTTTTCATTGCGATTGCTTTTTGAAGTTAATAAATCAGTTTTACGGTGCATAAAAAGTAGGTGCAGTAAAGGGCTGCACCAAGGATAGCGCATAAATACTCTTTATTTTGGAGGCGAAGCCCCAAACCGCAGGCCCGATAAAGGAAGATTTGTGCGATACGCCATTGGTCAAGACCACCAGGTCGCGCCCGTCTGCATACTAACTTTGCAACGAAAAACGATATGGCGACTTCAAATAGAAAGCGGTCGCGAAAAAGTCGAGGCGAAACAATCCGCAGCGGATTCGGAGACATGAAAGACCTGTCCGTCCACTGACACAAGACCGCTCCCGTTCCGGCAGGTGGGCGGGAAGAACATCTGGCAAGAAAGCGTATCGGTTGTTTGGGGTTGAAGCGGCAAGAACGATATACCGTTTATACAACCATGTACGCTGCATAGTGGAAAGGGGGCCCAAACGAAGAGCCGACAAAAGATGTATGCAGCGTATTGATGTCGCTGTCTCTATCCGGCAAGAGAAATGAGGGAAAGAAGAGGAAAAGGAAAAAGGGCTGAAGTCTGTCTTGAAACAAAGCGGAGGAACCGCCTTCGCACGAACGGACGTTTTCTACAAAAGGATATAGCCTGCCAAAAGGTATAAAAGGTTATTTCCGAAGGAAACGGTATGGATGTCTGTTACGGAGATAAAAAAGGGATTCCCGCCGGTGTGTACCTGTTTAGCCGGTATAAGCGGGCTGAAACCGATGCTACGTTCAGCCCGCTTGCTTTTACCTCTTTTCTGTTTCGGTCTGCAATTCCACCGGTTCATCATCCCATGTCAGCTCCTTACCGAGTAGTTTGTAAACAGACCCCTTGGGGAGTTCTATCTCGATTGATACGTACCCTTGCTCGCTCTCGACGTACACTTTTTCCGAGTACTCCCAATGCCCGCACCAGCCTCGAACGGGCTTTCCGGGCATTATCCATTCTGTTCCGTCTTTATTTACTGCTAACCATGCCATAAAATCACATTTTTAGTCTGTTCCTTAGTTGTAATTTTATTCTTCTTGAGCTATCATTTTCTTGCTGTATTCTAAAATCTCATCCATCGTAAGCCATTCTGGTTTTTCGTCCTCTTTGAAACTCTCATGCAGTTTTATCATAAATTCAATTTGCAATTTTTCGTCGCCAGCCCATAAGGATTTCGGGTGTCTGTTACCGTAATTAAGGTAATACTCGCAATCTGACCGTAAGCGGTCTAACAGTTGGTATTTGAAAACCGAATCCTTGTGTATTACTTCGTCTGCCGTTACTCGTCCATTTGAATTTGTTACATCGTTTGCCATAATCTATAAAATTTTGAGTTTTCTTTTTTCCCTCTTGTAGCACCAGCTACTTTCGGGCCTGATTTAATTATGTCGCCTCGAAAGGTGTCATGGCTCTTTATGCAAGGTTTCACGATTAAATACTACCCGTGCGGAGCGAAGGGTGGAGATTTTGTCGTGAACCGTCAGTCTTTGACCTTGCATACAAGAATGACATGACAAGTACCTTTGCGACACAATTCATATCAGGCAGCCCGAAAGCGACGTGCGAACACAGGGAAAAGAAGGTCTCTTGCAAAAGGTTCGATAGCTTATATAAAAGGGTTGCAGCGAAAAGAAAATATAAATGGGCCTCCGGGTTGTATAAGAATTTTAATTATGAGGATAAAAAAGGTATTGCGCCGGCATGTCTGCCGAGAGAAAAAGAAACGGGCTGAAACTGGCAGTTCCGGTTTAGCCCGCAAAAGTACATCGGAGGTCTCTTGCCCGTTCCCGTCAGAAATGGGCTACCATAATCCGATTTTTGAAAATTCTGTTTTTATCACTCGGTCGCCGTTGGTTTATCCAGATATGGTGTGCTCCGTATCCGAATATAAAATACTCATCGAGTGAGGTCTCGTTCTTCAAACGTTCCATACTTGCACGAAGTTCGGTTTCGTCAGTTGCAAAAAGAATCGTGTTCATGATTCGGAAATAGATTTCTTCCGCTTCATCGCTATAGCGGCAAAAGACGTGTTCGATTGTTACGTTCATGGTTCTATTGGTTTGATTGAGGTGTTTTAGGTACATTGGTCATTATTGATTCTCCGTCTTCGTTGAAAATCTCTATTGTCGGGTTGCCGTCGTTTTCTTCGGGGAGCATAGATTCCGATGTATCGGTCAATGCTTGCCACTCTTCATAGCAAAGACGGTTGTCAATGATGTTCGACACGTCCTCACAGTTCCATGAGCGGACGATTGCCTCGGCTTCTTCGTAACTATTTGCTTTTACACTGAAATAATCCCGTTCCCAACTTGTAACCTTACGGTCTTGATAAAATTTGTATTCTCCCATATCCTTGTTGTTTAACTGTTTACTTCTACAATATCCTCGATTCTGCCGTACAGTATCGAGCGTAACGCTGTTTTGTCAATCGCATAATACTCGTGAATGCTTCCGTGCTGTTTGACGAAATACCGTTTGAGAACGTCGGAAAAATCAAAATGATAACCGCTCAAGGCAATTCCACGTTTGAAATAGATGCTTTCCCACACGTTACGGGTAATCCAGTTCTTTTCTTCCCGGTTTAACTTGCCTCCGTTGTTCAGGTGTACCCGCAATTTGTAAACCTTGCTGTCCTGTAATGTCGCCAGTTCGGGAATATCCCATTTGACGAATTTTGTTGCTATCTGTGTCATACGTTTGCTATCGTTTAATCATGGATAATCACTTCATCACGGTATTCTGAAATTTCCTTGCCGCTTTCAAGGCGGACAACTATGGTGTTACCATAGTTGCCCACGATTGTACCTTCCGTGTAACCTTTGTATGGATTGAGCAGTGTGCAAGACAAACCGATAATATCGCTGTCTTCTTCGTATTCGTACATAGTGAATGCGTTTTTAGGTTACAGCTTAATGTCCCACTTGCCTTGCGAGAATATCCGAAAGCTCACGTATTCGTCCTCTAACTCGTATGTCAGTATGCGGATATAGATTTTATCTTTGGCTTCCAAAGAAGCTACCAGTTCGTCGATTTCTTTTTCTGGGTATTCCCAACGGGAAGAAAATTCTGCATCTACAGTGTCGCCATACCGATTGACAAAACCGTTGAAATTATCGTCCAGAAATGCCTCTATTTTATCGAGGTCTTGCTTGTTTTCCGTACTTGCGTGAAAAATGTTTGTTGCATAGTTCGCCATAATCTTAAATTTTGAGTTTTCTTTTTTCCCTCTTGTAGCATCAGCTACTTTCGGGCTTGATTTAATTATGTCGCTTCAAAAGGTGACATGGCTCTTTATGCAGGGTTTCACAACCAAATACTACCTCCGCAAAGCGGAGCGTGGAGATTTTGTCGTGAACCGTCAGGCTGTGACCTTGCATACAAGAAAGACATGTCAAGTACCTTTGCGACACAATTCATATCAGACAGCCCGAAAGCGGATGTGCGAATACAGGGAAGAGAAGATCTCGTGTAAAAGGTTGATGGTTTATAAAAAGGGAGTTGCAGCGAAAAGAAAAATATGCCGTGGAATCTTTTTTTCTTTTGGCTGCACAATGGGACCAGAGTGTTTTACGAAGTTCGGGAAAAGGTTTAGTTTAGTCCATTAGCCTATATATATGCTAAATCAAAGTAAACTATATTTAGGCAGACAAATTTGCCTGCCTATAAGTTTTTCCTTATCTTTGTATGAATTAAAGAAGGCTTGCTTTTCTTTTGGCTGCAATGGTTCTTGGAAGTTCAAATACAACCGTCGGACGAGGAAAAAAATTCTGGTAGGAAGCTGGTTCAAGAAGTCCCGATTATAAGTAAGTGCAAGGAAAGAAACAGAGTGAAAACAAAAAATCGGGAAATGCCTTTAATTAGCAATTTTGTTTCTTATTTGTTCCTCAATTAAAACTATAAAATTTTCAACACACTGAATTTCAAATCATTATATATACTATTTTTGAGAGATTGGATTTATTGGCAATAATACATCTGTTTCGTGAAATACATTCAGATGCCAAATTAAAAACTTCCTCACTTACAATCGGTGTGACTTCGTGTGTCACTCCTTCAATCGTCCGTATCCCAATATACAATTTGTTTCTTAACATTCTTGCGACCTCAGCCGCCTGCCAAAGTTTCTCACCTTTGTTATTTCTATGAATATTACCCGTAGTGTTAAGATAATCCGCTATTTTTTGACAGGATTTGCCATTACAAGCCATATCATAACAGAATCTGATTACCAGTGCTTCCTTTTCATTTATCCTGATAAATGATTTTGGTGTCTGTCCAAGAATGTAATTAGGATTTGCGTATTTCTCATAGCCAAAAGGAATTTGGGATGATGTTACCATATATGGATTAGCCTTCAATTTTGCCACACGACCACTTTTCATCCTATCACGAATTTTCATCAGCTCCTCCCTGGCACCCTGCGCTTTCACACCTAACATGATAAACTGTGTGAAACTTATAGGATTCTCTTTTGAATATACGACATCAGGATCATCAAGAAAAACGATACTAATGCCATTATCACGCAATTTGTCTATCTTTGAAAAAACACGTTGAAACTCTTCCTCTCTTGTAATACGTGAAAGTTCTGATACAACAACCATGTCACAATCCTCTTGGGTAAGTGAAAGAAGCTGCTTTATTCCTTCTCGGTTCTGCTTGGTTCCAGATTCTTGTTCTACAATTTTATTTACGAGGTCATACCCTCTTAAAGAACAATAATCTTTTGCCAATAATAACTGCCTCTGCAAGTCTTGTTTACTGGTAGAGACTCTTGCATATACTATTACCTTTGTCATTGTAGATGATTGAATTACTGCACAAAGGTACAAAAAATCATTAAATTGTGCAACTCTACATATTAGTGTATTCCAAGATGGCTGCACAGCAGATGTGTGACGTGGTGGACAAGATAACCCTGAAACGCAAGGAGGCATAGGCCTGTTTCAGGGTATTCAGGGGGGAGCGGTTATTGCGTGAAGGCTTTAACCGCTCCCTCTGTTTCTGATGGCACCATTCCTTAAAAAGTCATTATCGTATGATATTTTGGTATGATTCCGGACTTTTGGTGAAAAACATTGAAAAAGAAACCGCCAACCAAGGCTAATGAGCAATAATTGGAAGAATACCATTAAATTTGCAAAGACCTGACAGTTACAAGTAATAACCGAAAAAAACGATATGGAACCAACGATAAAGGACAAATACATCATTCTGGGATTCATCGGCGTTGCCATCTGCCTGATTTCCTTTTTTATCACACTGATTGTCTCCGCAAGTTTCAATCAGGACAATTTTGTAAGGTTGATAGTCTTTGTATGCAGCAACATTCTCGGCTGGCTGTTCTATCTCTCTTTCCAGACGGTCATTTTCGACTCATACGAGATCTGGAAACTCAAGTCCGGCAAGAAAAAGGCATCTGCCGGAATCATAAAGGCTCAGGAAGAACAGCCACAGGATGCGAATGAACCTGCAGCTCCGACACCGATACCGACAAACGGGGAAGCAATCCCGGATATAAAACCGGTAGAGATTGCCATTGCCCCGGAACTGCACGAAAAGAACCGTGCCAGCTATGAGGACAGACAGAAGCAGGAAGAGGCGGAACGGATCCGCATGGTCATGGAGTACATCCACTTCGTCATGCCCCGTATTGCCGACAAGGAGACCGTCAACCATATCTGTGCCGAGGTCAACAAGTGGATGTGCCTTCACAGCTACAAGCCCAAGCCGATAACAGGACGGCTGACCCGGGAGATTACCAACATTCCGCTCCGCCATTTCGTGTGGAACATCTCCGAGCGTTTCATGTACAAGAAATACTACAACGGGGACAACCGTGCCAATTTTATCAAGACCCTTTTTCCACGTGAGTTTGCCGACACGGATATAGCGACCATAAAGAACTTCAAGGTCGATCCGTCAAAGACGCTGATTCCCATTGACGAACCCGAAAACGGCAGTCTGGACTTCCATTATCCCGAAGATTATGCACGGGAAATGAACAGTTGACCGTTTCCCGGGGATATAACAGCAATAACGACAAGTATCAGGCAACACGTAACAGCCTGTATCTCATTGTTTCCCGAATAGCTTTGCCCGTCATTCACGGTTGGACATCGTTATTCGGGAATTATTTTGCAATGACCTTTCGTGAAGATATTCACGGCCATATCATTGCGGTCCTTTGCGCCAAGCCTTACAAAAGAGGCGAGTACGCAAATGGAAAAAACAGTGATTACATTCAACGACCTTCCCGAGGTCGTAGCCCAGCTTCGGGACGAAGTGATGAGCTTGAGAAGCCTGCTTACCGAGCAGCGCAGTGTGAACAATGCAAAGGCGGTGGACACCCATGTCCCCATGTCCGTGGATGAAGCGGCGGAATATCTCGGTATTCCCAAGGGAACGCTCTACATGAAACTGTCGGACGGAAGCATTCCGGCCACCAAGCCCGGCAAACGCTATTGCCTTTACCGTGACGAACTGGACAGATGGCTGGAATCCTCCCGCAAGAATCCCGTACCCCTGTCCGATGAGGAACTCAGCGAGTCCATGTCCTCCTCCCACCGCCGCAAGCCCGGCCAACGTAACTGGTAAAAGCCATGGAAGAGGACAAGAACTATATCAGCATGATCCATGGCGACCTGACAAGGGCAGCCCAGATGCAGAACGGTATGCCGGAAAATATCGGCGTGATGAGCATAAAGACCGCCAACCGGACCATACTCGAAGCATCGCAGCTGCCCACGCCCCGTGCGTTGTGGGACAGCTTCTGGTACGAGGGGGAACTGTCCTGCCTCTTTGCAGATTCCAACGTGGGGAAATCCATCCTTGCCGTGCAGATAGCCGACCGTATAGCCCGGACTGACAACGTGCTTTATCTGGACTTTGAACTCTCTGAAAAGCAGTTCCAGCTCCGCTATACCGACGAGTACGGAAAGCCTTACACCTTTCCCGAAAGGCTGTACCGGGTATCGCTTGACTGCGACGCCCTTCTGGATGCCGACTTTGAAGGGACAATCATCGGCAGCATCGAACAGATGGCACAGCAGACCCGCTGCAGGATCTTCATCGTTGACAACCTTACTTACCTGTGCTGTGCCATGGAGAAAGGCGATGCGGCGGGACGGCTGATGATACAGCTCAACAACCTCAAAAAGAAATACGGGTTGTCCGTCCTTGTGCTGGCGCATACCCCCAAACGCTCTTTGGACTGCCCCATCACTTCCAACGACCTTGCCGGCAGCAAACGGCTCTACAATTTCTTTGACAGCGTGTTCGCCATCGGGAAGAGTGCGCAGGACGGAGGGCTTCGCTATGTGAAGCAGCTCAAAGTCCGTTACGGGACATTCTCCCACGATGCGGACAATGTAATCATCTACGAGATTGAAAAGGTGGACGCTTTCCTGCAATTTGTGTTCAGGGGCTATTCAACGGAAAAGGAACACCTGAAGAAACTGGGCGACAATGAATCCAGCCAGAGAGACTGCCAAATATTGCAATTGTCCCGGTCGGGAAAGTCCGTCAGGGAAATAGCCTCACAGGTAAATTGCGGAAAATCCACTGTCAGCCGGATAATCCAGAGCAACAGGAAAGTGGAGGAATCAGCCGTTCCAAGTGTCCCGCTGTCCCAACCCGGAGAAAACGGGACGGTGGGACAGTATGGGACAGTCGGGACAATGGAGGACACAAAACAGGTCGGGTTGTTTGCCGGACAGGAAAGAGAGGAGGACAAGCCATGAAACAGCCTGTACATATCTGTATAAAGAATAACCGCCTTGTTTATCGGAGCGGTAACGGAGCAAACGGAAACTTGATTTCCCAGAGTGTCCCAAGATGTCCCACTGTCCCGACCCACAGGACGTGGGACAATGGGACAGGACAACAACAATTTCATGAAAGAAAAGAATAGAGGAGGCTAGCAATGGGCAATTATACATTACAGAAATATAAAGGAACGGCAACACGGCATACCTGCCCGAACTGCGGGGACAAGCGTTCTTTCACATACTATGTGGATGAAAGCGGTACGCCCCTGCATCCGTCTGTCGGCAGATGTAACCATGAAAGCAGCTGCGGGTATCATTACACTCCAAAGGAGTATTTTCATGACCACCCCAAATGCCGTACTGCCAACAGTTTCTCTTTTGACAGGCAAAAGTCGGAACAGAAGTCCATACAGAAACCACGGCAAGCAGCCATAGGCTACATACCGCCAAAGTATGTGGAGAGGTCGCAAAGCGTGCATAGCAATTTCTTCCGCTTCATTTCATCGCTCCTTGATTCCTATTACGGCAGCAAGGCAAAGGAAGTGTTGAAGAGGTTGCTGGAAGAGTACCGTCTGGGGGCTACTCGCGACGGGGCTGTCATCTTCTGGCAGATAGACCGCGCAAACAGGGTACGCACGGGCAAGGTGATACAATACAATCCCAATGACGGACACCGTGTCAAGGACGGACAGGCATCGGCAGTGGACTGGATACACAGCCTGCTTAAAAGGCGGCATGAGCTGGCAGAGGAATGGCAACTGTCCCAATGCCTATTCGGTGAACACCTGCTGGGCACTTATTCCGACAAGGTTGTAGTCTTGGTGGAATCCGAAAAGAGTGCCGTTATCGGCTCTGCCATCTTTCCCGGCTATGTATGGCTGGCGACAGGCGGCAAGAGCCAGTTGAGAGAGGAAAAGCTCCGTGTGCTGACCGGGCGCACCGTGCTTCTCTTTCCAGATGCGGACGGATATGCGGAATGGAAACAGCGTGCCGAAAACATGACTTTTTGCAAGACGGTCGTGTCCGACATCATTGAGAAGAATGCCACCCCGGAGCAGAAAGCTGCACATATCGACATAGCTGACTGGATTGTCTTCCAGATACGGGAAAGCAAAATAAATTGTACAGCCGACCACTTGGTAGAGGCGGAAAGAATCCTCCGGCGGATGGTAGAAAAGAACCCCGTCCTGCAAAAGCTGATAGATGCTTTCGACCTTGTACTGGTCGGTGCATCCCCAAGCAACAGTGATGAAAACCCTCCATAGCGGAGGAGAGCGGAAGCCGTAGGCTGTGGGTAACGGACAATGGCTTGCCATTGATATAGCCCACTATAACTACACGCTCCGCTTCCGTAGTTGTGGGCTCTCCCGAGGGGATTAGGGCAAAGCCCTAATGACCCACTCAGGGCGTTTCACCCCTGAGAACCCAGAGCAAAGAGTGACCCTCTCTTTGCAATCTCCGCTTATGGGTTGCACCCCTAAGAACCCCGTGCGATTATGAGCGGACAACAATAAGTTTAATCAACAACCCAAATCAAGTTTTAAGAATATGGCTACAAAATCAAGCATACATATCAAGCCCTGCAAAGTCACATCAAGTGGGGCTCATAACCGGAGAACAGCCGAGTACATGCGTAATATCGGCAAGTCCAAAATTTACATCGTGCCCGAACTCACTGCCAATAATGAGCAATGGATAAACTCCGGCTTCGGCAATCCCGACCTGCAAGCGCACTATGACAACATCAAACGGATGGTCAAGGAAAAGACCGGTCGTGCCATGCAGGAAAGGGAACGTGAACGCAAGGGTAAGAACGGAAAGATAACTAAGGTGGCGGGATGCTCGCCAATCCGTGAGGGTGTGTTGCTCATCAGACCTGACACGACACTGGCTGATGTGCAAAAATTTGGCGAGGAGTGTCGGAGGCGTTGGGGCATCACACCGCTCCAAATCTTCCTGCACAAGGACGAGGGACACTGGCTGGGTGGGCAACCAACCCCGGAGGACAAGGAGAGTTTCAAGGTAGGCGAAAAATGGTTCAAACCGAACTACCATGCACACATCGTGTTCGACTGGATGAACCACGAAACCGGGAAGAGCCGCAAACTTAATGACAAGGATATGACCGAAATGCAGAGTCTGGCATCCGACATTCTCCTGATGGAGCGTGGGCAGTCAAAGGCTGTTACAGGCAAGCAACATTTGGAGCGAAACGATTTCATCATTGAGAAGCAGAAAGAGGAAATGAAACGTCTTGACGCTACAAGGCAGTACAGGGTACACCAATTGGAAATGGCGAATAAGAAGATGCAGGAAACGGAAACTATAACCAATGCCCTTATCGAAAAGGCAAATGAAAAGGAACGGCAGAGCGAAGACCTTGACAGGGCTATCAGCGAGAAACGCTCTAAGCTGAACAGGGAAAAAGGGAGCGAACTTCTGAATGCCGCTGTCGGCTGGGCTACCGGGAAATCAAAAGCACTGAAAAATGAAATAGAGGATTTGCGCAATGAGATTTCCACGCACGAGGAAACCATTGAGCGGTTACAGGGTAAAATACAAACCATGCAGGACAACCATCATCGGGAACTGATGGACTTGAAAGGCAAGCATCAGTCCGAACTGAGCCGCAAGGAAACGGAACATGCACAGGAAACCACAAGGCTTAAAAACCGGATTGCATGGCAAAGCCATATTATCGGCTGCCTCAGTTTCCTGCTGCTAAAAACAAGCGATATCTTTCGTAAGGCTGTTCACTGTATTGTCCGTTTTGCCCGTGATTATTACAAGCCCCGTTTTGACACGGAACAGGTATCGGATATCAAGAGTGCCCTTAGTCTGTTCGGGGAGGACAGACAATCACATCGGGCGGCAGGTGATTTCCTGTATTTCACAGCCAAGCAAAAGGGCGGGTTTGACAATCGGGAGCAAATTAAAGCCAGACGGGAGGTTGACAATGTGGTGGAAGGAAATTATGACCAACAGCAGAAAAGAGGTTTCTCAATGAGAAGATAGCCCATAAGGGGTATAACTAATAATATTGTAAGAATTTGATGTACAATCGAATAAAAAGCGTAACTTTGTGGAAATATCAACGAAGATTATGACTAAAAATACAGATAAACAAGCAATTGATAATTTGGCAGATAACTTCAGTGGTTATGCGACACTGCTTCGTAAAATCAAGCAACGGGTACTGATAGCCCAACAACGGGCGATTTATGCCGCCAACGAAGAAATGCTCCGAATGTATTGGGATATTGGAGGCATGTTGCAGCAAAGTCAAGAAGCAGATGGTTGGGGCAAGAAAACCTTGCAACGCTTGTCCGTGGACTTGAAGAACGATTATTCCGAAATAAAGGGGTTCTCTGTGCGCAATATGCAGTGCATGATACAGTTTTTCAACGAATACAATCAAGAACTTACGATGGTGAAAGGTGCTGATTCTTCAATTGCGCAATCAATGATTGCGCAATTAGGCGAATATAATTTTTGGCGTATAGGTCATTTCGGGTGCTGAAATCGTTATAAGCGCACTGATTAACTGTGAGTTATGCCACTTCAAAAGTTTTGAATAGCCCCAATAGCCTAATTTGGCATCCATTAATTCATTATAAATCAATATTATGCAATTTGGCGTATGCCTAAGAAAACCCATAAAAAACACCCGAAATGACTAATAAGTCTAATTTTTCCCTCCCTATCAAGCATTTGGGCTGGACGCATAACCTGATACTCTTACAACAAGTCAAGGATATTCGCGCACGGTATTGGTATATGGTGCAAAGTATTACATCGCATTGGAATACACGCTATCTGCAAGAAGCCATCAAACTTGATGACTATGGAAAGCATGGTGCGTTGGCAAACAATTTCACCGCGACCCTGCCTGTTCCCGAAGCAAACGATGTGAAAGCCATGCTCAAAGACCCGTACATTTTTGATATGCTTACCTTCACAGAGCAATACAATGAGCGTGATGTAGAAATCGGTTTGGTGAAGCATGTAGAGAAATTCCTCGTGGAAATGGGGGCTGGCTTTGCCTTTATGGGGCGGCAGTACCATATCAATGTGTCAGGAGATGATTACTACATTGACATATTGATGTACAACACCTTCCTACACCGCTATTTAGTGATAGAGTTGAAAGATACGGAGTTCATGCCGGAATATATCGGTAAACTGAACTTTTATTGTTCCGCAGTGGACGACATCCTTTGCCGGGAGGGGGATAACCGAACCATCGGACTGCTACTTTGTAAGAGCAAAGACCGTATCAAGGCAGAATATGCCTTGCGTGATATTCAGAAGCCAATCGGAATCTCTGATTATGAGTTAGGACAAGCCTTGCCAAAAGACTTCCGTGGCAGTTTGCCTACGATTGAGGAAATTGAGAAAGAGTTGGAATCTCATTAATTTAGTTAAGTCCTAATAGTTAGTTTGCTTTATTTGCTCTCAGCATTAGCTATTGATGCACGTACTCTGCTTAATGTTTCCAATGTCATCTGAAGATATGAAGCAATCATTGTCAAAGGTGCTCTTCTAGTTATTTCAGGAAAATGTTGCTGTACTAGCGTATCTGTCATTTGCTGATTCGAAACGTAAAATGTCAGCCTTTAATTGTGATAACATTAAGGAATTTTCAAAAAAACTCCGATATAGATAAGCTATATCACCATTAGCATCAGAAAGTTCTGGCGTATAGGTCATTTCGGGTGCTGAAATCGTTATAAGCGCACTGATTAACTGTGAGTTATGCCACTTCAAAAGTTTTGAATAGCCCCAATAGCCTAATTTGGCATCCATTAATTCATTATAAATCAATATTATGCAATTTGGCGTATGCCTAAGAAAACCCATAAAAAACACCCGAAATGACTAATAAGTCAAAGTTCTTCCATTATATCACGCGAAATTTCCCATAAAACACTGTTTTCTACAGCATCCATCATAAGATGTGTTGGCTCTCGGTTAAAATAGTTGTCAATACACCAGACAACATCTTTTTCACATGCTAAATGTTCTATCACATCCTTATCATGCTTTAGGTAGTGCTGTCTAATAAATCCCTTTTCTATATAAAATAGGCAATTACAGATATCACCATCATTTAGAATTATGTCACCTTTTTGATATTTCTTGGGCTGAATAACATCTGCAAAAAGGCGAATATTCTCCAACTTTAGTTTGCGATTAGGGCATGTT
>VSQE01000029.1 GCA_009775705.1 Prevotellamassilia sp. | reverse complement strand
TTGCTGATTTCCATTCCCTACGGCGCCACCACCAATTTCATTGCGATGTACGTGCGTGAGATTTCCCTCGACATCCAGCCGGGACTGTTCTTTGTGCTGCTGGCCGCCGGCATGGGAGTTTCCCGCATCTTTTCCGGTAGATACGTGGACCGCGGCTATGTCACCGAGTGCATTCATTACGGCTTCTATCTGGTGGTGGCGGCTTTTCTGCTGCTGGCTGCCTGTTCGCGCATCGCCGTGCCTCATGCCGAGGCGGCGCGGGCGCTTTTTCTCCTTGTGCCCGTGATGCAGGGAGTGGGGTTCGGCATCATGTTTCCGGCCTATAATTCCCTGTATATCAATCTGGCTCCCCACAATCTACGCGCTACGGCCACCAGCACCTATCTCACCTCGTGGGACACGGGTATCGGACTGGGCATTCTGCTGAGCGGCTTCATTGCCGAGCGGTATTCCTTTGCCGCCGTCTATTGGGCGGGAGGGATGCTCTGCATCGTCTCCATGATTTATTTCAACTGTTTCGTCACGCCTCACTATCGGGCCAACAGGCTTCGTTGAGGCTGTCCCGTTGTTTGTGGGGAGAGAAAAAAGAGAGAGAAAACTTCCTTTCTCGGAAATTTTCCCTCTCTTGCCTTGTGCCCGAAACACGGAGTGTGTTCCTGCCGGCTGTGTCTGGTCTTTTTTTATTCCTTCACGCGGTTGACGTAGGAACCGTCGCGGGTGTCCACTTCGATCAGTTCGCCCTCGTTGATGAAGAGGGGAACGCGAACTTCGGCACCGGTCTCTACCGTGGCGGGTTTCAGGGTGTTGGTGGCGGTGTCGCCTTTCAGGCCCGGCTCGGTGTACTGGATGCGCAGGCGGGTCTTGATGGGCATCTCGGCGTAGAGGATCGTCTCGGTCGAGGCATCGCTAACCACTTCCACCACGTCGCCTTCTTTCATGAAGTCTACTCCGGTGATCAGGTCTTTGGCAATGGGAATCTGGTCAAAGGTCTCCTGATTCATGAAGATATAGTCGGTGCCCTCCATGTAGAGGAACTGGTAGGGACGGCGTTCTACGCGGACGTCTTCAAGGGCTTCGCCAATGTTGAAGCGTTTTTCGAGCACACGGCCGTTCACCACGTCCTTCAGGGTGGTACGCATGATGGTGTTGCCTTTTCCCGGTTTCACGTGCAGAAAGTCGATGCAGAAATAGAGCTTGCCGTCCAAGCGGATGCAAGTGCCTTTCTTGATGTCTTGTGATTTGATCATTTCAGATATTATTTTTATTGTATTGTTGTCTGTAGCAGTGTGAAAAATCCGCCGCAAATTTAATAACTTTTTTTGAAACCGCGGACGGCGGCCCTTCTTTTTTCATTGTCCGTTTTCTTTCAGGACTTTCATTTGTTTTTCCGCCGTTTTATTTACTGACGATTTTCCGGTATCCGGATGATATTCACAGGTCACTTCCCGGTTATCCCTTGCTGGGGCTGACTGTCGGGATGTAGTCTCAGGCAATGCATAACCTGAACCGGATCAACTTTCTGCGGGGGCATTCCGCGGACAGCCAACCGAAATCAGGAAAATACATGTGGAATTTTTACAAGGCATGTAATTCTTTTTACAAGGCGTGTAAAAACTTTTACATGCCTTGTAAAAGTTTCTGCAATGTTTCGTGTTTGTGAAAATAAAGACAGAAGTAAAGACAGAATGGTGGTTCCGTTTACATTTCTTTTCTTTATCTTTGCCGCCACCTTGCAGGGTAAGGCGGTATTCGAGATACTGCAACGGCTTTCGATGCTTGGTTGCGTCTAATCTCGGAAGACGCGCGTACCTACGATGGGAAAAGCGGTAGTTCGCACCGGTCCGTTTCAACTGCAAGAGCTATGCCGTGGCAAACGGTTATTATCGTATTTCCACTTCCCGTTATGTTCAGGTATCGTTCGGCAAGCTGAAAGCAGAAGTCGAGAGAACCGAGGGAAGTCTAAAAAAACGATGATATGAAGTAATATTATTATAAACCATGAAGACAAAGATATTTCTGTTGCTTTTCCTGTTGGCGGGCCGGAGCACGATGGCGGCCCGCGAAGTGTTGGACTTTTGCGACGGATGGGTATTCCGCAAGATGCCGGCCGCCGCCGATGCCATGCAGACGGCTGCCGCCTGGAACGGGCGCTGGGACAGCGTGAGGGTGCCGCATACGTGGAATGCACACGACATGCAGCGCAACGTCAACAGTTTCTATGAGGGAGTGGCCTATTACCGCAAGACGTTCGAGGTGCCGGCCGCGTGGAAGGACAAGCGCGTGTTCCTGCGTTTCGAGGGAGTGGGAGCCTGTGCCGAGGTCTACGTGAACGGCCGTCTGACGGGCAGCCACCGCGGCGGCTATTCGGCTTTTGCCTGTGAGATAGGGAAGGAACTGAGGGCCGGCGCGCGGAACGAGGTGGTGGTGAAGGCCGACAACAGTGCGCGGCCCGATGTCATCCCCGTGAACCACCAGCTGTTCGGAGTGTATGGCGGCATCTACCGCCCCGTGTGGCTCATTGTGGCGGAGCCGTGCCATATCGCGGTGACGGACTGCGCCTCGTCCGGCATGTATATCACGCAGCACAACGTGTCGCGGAGCGGTGCCGAAGTGAAGGTGCGCGTGAAACTCTCGAACGGGACCATGCGTCCTGTTCCGGCCCTGCTCGAAACGTGTGTGAGCGATGCCGAGGGGCGGCCGGTGGCTACGGAACGCCGTGAGGTCATTCTCTCCGCCCAGGGCCTGCAATGTGTGGAGAGTGAGTTCCGCATAAGGCGGCCCCGCCTGTGGCAGGGGCGGCGCGACCCATACCTTTACCGGGTGACGGCCCGCCTTGTAACGGGAGGGAGAACCGTAGACGAGTGTGTGCAGCCGTTAGGACTGCGCCGCTTCGAGGTGAGGGCCGGCAAGGGATTCTACCTGAACGGGGAGCGCTATCCCATGTACGGCGTGACACGTCATCAGGACCGCTGGGGCAAGGGCAGCGCACTGAGCCGCGCCGACCACGACGAGGACCTGGCCGCCATCATGGACGTGGGGGCCACGACGGTGCGGCTGGCCCATTATCAGCAGGCGGATTATTTCTATTCGCGCTGCGACAGTCTGGGACTGATCGTGTGGGCGGAGATCCCGTTCGTGAACCGTGTGACGGGCCGGGAGTGGGAGAACGCCCACAGCCAGTTGCGCGAGTTGATCCGCCAGAACTTCAACCATCCCAGCATCTATGTGTGGGGGCTGCACAACGAGGTGTACCAGCCCCATGCCTATACCGCGCAACTCACGCAGTCGCTGCACGACCTGGCCAAGAGCGAGGACCCCGACCGCTATACGGCCTCGGTCAACGGCTACGGAACGGCCGGACATCCCGTGAACCTGAATGCCGACATCCAGGGCATGAACCGCTATTTCGGCTGGTACGAGAAGCGCATCGGCGATATTGTGCCCTGGATAGAGGGACTGGAGAAGGAATGGCCCGACCTGCCGCTCATGCTGACGGAATACGGGGCGGATGCCAATCCGGAACATCAGACCGAGTTCACCGGCGAGGCCCTTGACTGGACCGGAGACTTCTATCCCGAACAGTTCCAGACGAAGACGCACGAATACCAGTGGAGCGTCATTGCCCGCCATCCTTATATTGTGGCCTCCTATCTGTGGAACATGTTCGACTTTGCCTGCCCCATGTGGAAGCGCGGCGGCGTGGCGGCCCGTAACATGAAGGGATTGGTCACCTTTGACCGGAAGACGCGGAAGGATGCCTATTACTGGTACAAGGCCAACTGGAGCGAGGCTCCCGTGCTGCACATGACGGAGCGGCGGAACGCGGACCGCGAGACCCGTGTCACGCGGCTCACCGTATACTGCAATGTGGGGCGGCCGCGCGTGTTTCTCAACGGCCGGGAACTGGAGGGCTGCCGGAAGGGCCTGACGGACGTGCATTATGTTTTTGACCGTGTGACGCTTGCCGACGGTGAGAACGTGCTGCGCGCGGTGGTGACGGACCGGCAGGAAAACGAACTGACCGACACGATGACGTGGCGCTATGCCGGCGAGAAACGGCGTGTAGGGGCCGCGGCCGTGCGTGAGAAGGAGCATTCCGGATTTTAGTGCGGGAGAGTATTTTTCACGCCTTGTAAAAATACGGAATGTCCTTTCCCCGCCTCCTCTGTTTCGCCGGTAAAAATCGGGAGAACGGGTCCTGTGTCCTGAAATCCGGCTGGTTGCGGAGTTTCAATAGTTCTGAAAACTGAATTTACGGCTTAAATAAATAATTATATTAGTTTGTGCGTTTTTAAATAAATAATTATATTTGTGCCAAATATTGATCTACATAAAAGTGGAAGTTATGAAAAAGAAGGAATTAAAACCGATTGTTCTTAATGAAGAACAGAATGAGTATGTGGATATTCTTGGTGGTGTCGTGGATTCTGATGATACATATTTTCCCGATGTCGCATGTGTTGGAGTTGGTGGTGCTTGTAAAGAGGGATGTATCTCTGGATGTAAGGAAACTAATAAAAGTGGAGGAGATTGTCATGAGTCTTGCAAGGTTGGTTGTGCGGCAGGTTGTGAGAAAGGATGTATTTCAGGATGTAAGTCTTCTAATAAGGGACCTACGGTCTCTCCCGATCCTCCTAAAAATGAGGATTAGAACTGCATTATTTTCAGTTTTGTAAGATGTAATGGAAAAGGTTATATTAAATCCTGCTTATCTTCTCAGACAGGACGGTAACAGAGTAATTATATGTAGTCAGCAGGAAGAAAAATGGGGCGTGGATGAGTGGTTTTCATTTATCCATCCTTATCAAGCCAAGATGCTCTCTTTCTTTAAAGGTAAATTTCTTTTTGAGAAAGAATTGCGAGAATGTGCGGACTATTTCGGACTTCCGTTGGAGAAGATGGGTGAAATCATTACTCCATATATTAATAATAAAGAATGGTTCAATATACGATCTCAGAATCATGGCAAAGTATCTTTTCCGAGGCGGTTGCTTATTTCTTTTACGGATGATGCTCCATTGGAACGTTCTTGTTATTATCAGACAGATGACTTCCTTTATAAAGGGGAGCCGGATTATGGTTCGCTTCGGTTGTCTTATCCTATCAATGTGAATTTTGAATTGTTGATGAATTGTTTTGTGGATTGCAGTTATTGTTATGCAAATCGAAAACTGAAAGACAAGGCACGTTTGGAAACAGAGGAGGTCATTAAGTTCATACGACAATGTAGAAAAGAGGGCGTATTGTTTTTTGACATTAATGGCGGAGATGTCCTTTTGCATCCGGATATAGATGTTATTCTGGAAGAATTGATTTTGAACGGGTATGATCCGTTAGTATCTACAAAATTTCCGGCGGGAAAGGAATTGTTGAAAAAATTGAAAACCATAGGATTGAAGAAATTTCAGGTGTCTCTTGATTCCGCTTCCCAAAAAACATTAAAGCGACTGATCAAAGCTCCCGATGGATATATCAATCGTATGGCCCAGACGTTGCGTGATGCATCGGATTTGAAATTCCCTGTAGATATTAATGTCGTATTGACAAAACTCAATGTGTCGGAACTGGAGATAGAGGGGTTGATGGCGTTTTTAGCAGAATATGGTGCTGTCAAGAATGTAAGGTTTAATCCTTGCGGCTATTCGCTTTACAAACAGAATTTCGAAGATATAGCTCTTTCTATTGATGCCATTAAGAGGGCGGAAGAGTTTATCGGCCGTATGCAGGATAAATATACGAATCTTTCCTTGAAATTTTCCGGTTATGACAGTAAGAAAGACTATTGTGATGGAAAAAGTTGGGAAACCTTTGCACGTAGAGCGCTATGTACCGGAAATACACGTAATGTCGTCATGCTTCCCAATGGAGATGTCACTATTTGTGAAGAACTCTATGATAATCCCCGTTTCATTATTGGCAATATCAGACGGAACTCTCTTCAGGAAATATGGGAATCTTCCAAAGCCATATCATTGTTTAGACTACACGAAAACAAATTTTCCGCGAGTGTATGTTGTCGATGTGAGGAGGCTGTGGCCTGTCGTAATGGGGCTGGTGTATGCTGGAAAACAGTATTGATGGCTTATGGGGAAGAAAATTGGGATTATCCTGATCCGAGATGCCCGAAAGCTCCAGTTCCTTTCAGGGCCTTTTATTCTAAATAACTAAATAATCTTGTAATTTTTCTCCGGATGAAGAAGTTTATGATTAACGTCCTCTTTTTGTTCCCGTTGGCATGTGAGGGACAAAATCTGTTCGTATTCGACAGGGAAGACGGAAAACCGATTGAACATGCCCAGATGCTTCTTCCGGACGGAAAGAAGCTCTATGTGTACAAAGAAAGCGATGCCGCCGGCCGGATAGCCTGCGACCGCAGGAAACTGAAGGACTGCCTGAAGGTTTTCATCCGGCGTTTGGGATATAAGAGCGTGGAGATGGCTCCCGAAGCCCTTCCCGATACGGTGTGGATGGAAGAGGACGGTTCTTTGTCGACGGTTACGGTAAGGGGAGAAAGACAATTGTATAAAATGCAGCCGGACCGGATCGTCTACGATGTATCCAAGGATTCCACTTTGCAGGGTAAGACGGCATTTGAGATACTGCAACGGCTCCCGATGCTTGTTGTGGCCAACTCGGGAGACGTGCGTACTTGCGATGGGAAAGGAGTTGTCTATAAAATAAACGGGCTGAGCAATACCATGTTGTCCGGAAATGCGGTGAACGGTCTGCAAGCGCTGCCTGCCGATATCTTTGACAAGGCCGAGATAGTTACGGACTATCTGACGAATACCTATACGGTGAATTTTTCCACAAAATTCAGGATAGAAGGTTACAGGGCCTCGGCTACGGCCAGCGCGTCCGAGAGCCAGTGGCGCGGAATGCTTTGGGGGCTGACGAAAATCCGGAAGTTCACCATGTCCGGAAGTTATGCCAATCTTTACAGGAGTGAGCTGTCGAGTGATTCGTGGAGTGAGGAGTTCCGTTACGGATCCCGCGACCTTTACCGGTATGTCAGCAGTGCCCATAACAGAGGTTATAGGGTGGATATGAACAATATAGAGCTGGCGGCTTCTTATGACATCAGCGACCGTTCGATACTGTCCTTTTTTGTGGGTACAAAATTGAAGGCCAATCCCCGACGTGGTTATTCACGGCAGAAAACGGCGTATGACCCGGACGGGCTGGTTACTTTGGACATGTCGTGTGATAACAGGACGAAAATGAGGGATAACGAAACGACTGTCACGGTCGACTATGAGACGGTGTATGGCGAGGAAGGACAAGACGGGAAGTTCTATGCCGGCTATAAGTTCTACACCCGGCCATACAGGTCTTTCAATACCAACTACTACGATGTGGTCCGGCTTTCGGAAAAATTGCCTTTTGCTCCCGAAGACATCTATAATTATGATTCGGAAAGGAAAGATACGGAGTTCTGGCATACGCTCGAAGCGGAATACCGCAGAAAACGGAACCGCCATCGTCTGGAGGTATTGGCCAAAGTCCGTTTCCGTGACGAGGGAGAACGCAGGGAGCAGAAAAACAATTATCTTCTCTGTCCCGAGGCCGATGAGACATTCATCCATGAAGATATGACTTTCCGGCAAATCTATGGTATGCTGACAGGTTTCTATGCTTATGAACTTCCCAAACTGAAGATGCGTGCTTCCGTTACGCCCACCTATTATGTGAACTACTATAACCGGAAGGAAATAGGCAACAAGTTTCACAAGTCGTTCCTGAACCTCCAGCCGTCTGCCGGATTGACCTACGTGTTCAGCAACAGGGTGTCCGGTGAAATAAGCTACAGCATGACTCAGATGAATCCGGGCATAAGTTCCCTCAATCCGTATGTCAACAGGAACACTCCGGGACAGATCAGTTACGGAAATATCCATCTCAAGCCGGAGACAACTCATGCTTTCGATATGTCCGTCAAACTGAATGTGCGCAAGTTCTTTTTTACGTTTTCTGCCGCCGGCTTCCTTTCAAAGGACCTGATAGAGGACTATTTTTTCTTGAAAGACGGCCTGCTTCATTCCACCAAAGGAAATATTGTGAACCGATACACGGGAAGAGTGGGAGCATACGTCTTTTCCCGGCTCAGCAATACTACATACATCACATTCAACAACAGTCTGGACTATAGTAAATATCATTCCTCCGTATTGAACCGGAGCAATTACGGTTTTTACTATTCGTGTAACGGACGAATAGGTCAGGAACTGACGGACAACCTTGATTTGGAGTTGGGCGGAGGCTATAGCTCTCCTTACATCTTTTTGCAAGGAAGGGGGGAGAACAGCAGTTATTGGTACAACTTTTCGCTTTCGCAGCGCCTTCTCAAATCCCGGCTTTCCATCTCGCTGAACGCTTCCAATTTTATACCGGTCCGTTTCAACAGCAAGAGCTATGCCGTGGCAGACGGCTATTATCGCATTTCCACTTCCCGTTATGTTCAGGCATCGTTCGGCATAACGATAAGGTACACGTTCGGCAAACTGAAAGCCGAAGTCAAGAGCACTGAAGGACGTATAGAAAACGATGATGTGAAATGATTGCAGACAAGGGATGTATAGATTCTATTATCCGTAAAGAGATACAACGGGCGAATTCCAGTGAGGATATGTTCCTTCAACAAGGATTGGCCGGTATCAGTCTGTTTCTGTTTCTATTGTATAAAAAAACAGGTAACAGTCGGTACCATAATGAAGTTTATGGGATCCTGGATATTATCTGCCAAAATTTGAAGACCAGTGATGTTTTGGAAATTCCCAAAGGACTGACAGGTGTATCATTGAGTTTGATGTATCTTGTAACTGAAGGGTATGTGGACGGAAATATTTCTAATATTCTCAAAAATATAGATGACCATATTTATAAGACAGTAGTATGTGAAATAGATAATCCTAAGGTGAAGGACTTTCATAAATATGAGAGTTCTTTACTGGATATAATCGTATATACGGCGATACGCTTGAAAAAAACGGAGATGGATAGTGTGGAGCGGAATATAAGGGAACGCTTTTTGCTATTGATGATAGACAGATTGTACTTGAATCATAATAGTGATTTCTATAAAGAACCGTTCCCCGGATCTCTGCACTATAAGATTCCCAAATTTCTGATAGCCATAAGCCTTGCAAGTCAGATTGAGTATTGTCGTAAAAGAGTTTGTCATGTATTAGAAGAATGCGAGCACAGGATATTGGCACAGTTGCCTTATTTGGGGTACAACCGTCTGTTTCTGTATGCATCTGTGAAATATCTGGAAAAAAATTTTGAACTTAATGCACGGTGGCAACAATATAAGGATATATTGAGAGACAGTATCAATGTCAGACAGATAATGGATGATGAAATTCCGGATAATGATTTGTTCTTTTCTAAAGGACTGACAGGAATTTATTTCTTTATGACAAAAGTTACGACAGACATAGGTAGCCCGGAGGACAGAGAACTCATAGCAAAGAGAATTGAGATGTCAGATCTTTTTTTACGACCGACTGATGCTTTGATAGATCTGTACGATTTTCACGGATTAGATGGTGTCCTTAGCCTTAT
Organism: Prevotellamassilia sp.; assembly: GCA_009775705.1. Lineage (GTDB taxonomy): Bacteria > Bacteroidota > Bacteroidia > Bacteroidales > Bacteroidaceae > Alloprevotella. The sequence continues at coordinate 20,502 of VSQE01000029.1, read as the reverse complement.
TCTGTACATGCAAATAAAGGTTGGTGATGAAAAGAAAAATTGACCTGACTGATACGGCTTTTCTTATACCGGTCAGAATTGATTCTGTTGCCCGGCTGGAAAACTTGCAGGCAAGTATCAGAAGTATCATCCGATATACTAATGCTTATGTCAAGGTGTTGGAAGCAAGTCGTTACAATAACCACATATTGGAAAATATGCTTGATCCGGCTGTAGATTATTTTTATGTAGAGGATCACGATATAATTTTTCATAGGACGCACTATATTAATGTATTGGTACGTCAGTGCTCATGCCGCCATATAGTGATATGGGATGCGGATGTGATTGTCCCTCCTCGTCAGTTACAGCAAGCTGTCTCCATGTTGCGGAATGATGTCTGTGATGTCGTATTTCCTTATGACGGCCGGTTTTATGATACGACTCGAATCATCAGGGAACTTTATCTGGAGTCGGAGAAACTGTCTTTATTGCAGAATAATGTGGGGAAAATGCCTTTGCCTTATGGCTCGGATATGGGAGGCGGAGCCATTTTTATTAAGCGTGAAAAATTTGATTATGCGGATGGAGAGGATGAACGTTTTTACGGATGGGGGCCCGAAGACTGGAACCGTCTGGAGAAGTGGAAAAGGATAGGCTTGAAGATAGGACGGGCAGCCGGACCTCTGTTTCATCTGAGTCATCCCAAAGATCTTAACGGAGGCCATAGTCTTGATTTGCAGAAGACAAATACATTTTATCTTTTGCGGAAGACGCAGATGTCTTCCGCAAAAGAGATTTTACAGCAAAAGAAGTAGTAGATATGAAGAGCCCCGATATATTGTTCTGTATAGATTCACTTCACAATGGTGGTGCTGAAAAAATCTTGATAGAATATCTGACGCAGTTGGGGCACAATATGAATATCTTTTTGCTCGTCCTGTGTGATTATGGTGTATATTTTGATAGTATTCCCACTTATGTCAGGCATGGAGTGTGGCCCAAAATGTCGTGTGAAGAACGAGAGAATTTCAATTTTATACATTTTGACATTGAAGTTGCATTTCTGGAAGGGCTGGCGGCACGGTTTATTTATAAAAGGAGAAGAAATACAATCAAAGTATGTTGGGTTCATACGGATATGAATGCCAACAACTGGTGCGCGGATTATTTTGATAAAGGCGAACAAAGGCGTTGTTATGAGAGCATGAATCATATCGTGTTTGTGTCGGAAAATTCAGCTCGTGAATTCTGTCACGCATTTTTCCATCCTGTCAGTTACAGAGTCTTCCATAATTGCATTGATTATACTTATTTGGACAGGTATGTCAATGTTCCAAAGTCGTCTGCTCACGGTGTTTTCACTATTTGTGCTGCGGGACGTTTTGTTCCCGAAAAAAGATTTGAATTGTTGGTTGATAGTATTGCGGAATTGAAGAAAATTATCCCGAATGGGTTATTTTCTGTTTGTATATTGGGAGATGGACCGGAACGTGAAAATCTGATGAAGCGGATAGAAGAAAAGAAACTGGAGAATTCCATTTTTCTTCCCGGTTTTCAGAAAGAACCATATAATTGCATGAGAAACGCAGATGTTTTTATTTCAACATCAAGGGTTGAAGGCGAATCTCTTGTACTGAAAGAAGCCTGTTATTTGGGAGTGCCCATCGTTAGTACAGATTCAGGTGGTAATAGTGAATTACTTGCTGGCATGGGATGTGGAATACTTGTCCAGGCGGATTACAAGGAAATAGCTTCAGTATTAGCTATACTTATAACTCATCCAGATTTGTTGGAGAAGGAAAGGAAGAAAATAGACCGAAAAAGAATAAAGGATTATGCCGACATTTCTAAGATCAGGGATTGGTTGAGTGATTTGTGTGTAGATAATAGGCGCTCATCAATCGGAATGGGAGGTGTTATGGGTGATTTTCTTCGTTCTAAACCTTTCAACTCTACTTATGCGGTAAAGAAAATAGGGAGTATCTGTATGTGTTTAGAACGAGTGGATTATCCTTGGAATTACGATACGGGACTTGCAGGTTTTGGAATAGGGCTGATGACTTTGAGTAGAAGAAAATCCATAGCATTTAATATAGAAAGTATTTTGCAACATATAGATAATGTGCTTTGCACATCCATCGTGCAGCAAGTGTCGGACAACTTGCATATAAGAGATGGCATTTCAGGCATTGGGATTTATTTATTTTATAGACTTTCAACATTGGTGACCGAGGAACAGAAAGAACGCAGGAATTATCTGTTGGAGCATGTTGTCTATCTGATTATTTGGATTGAAGCTCTTGTTAGGGTGCGTACATATTTTGAACCCAAAGATTCCAGAGAATTGTTGTACGTATTGGGATTGTTGAAAAGATTGAATCTTATTACATTTAAAATAACAGATATTGTAACAGACATAGAGAGTAAAGAATTATTTTATGAATCATAAGATTTCCATAATTTTTGCTATTCGCATTGAATCGGGAGCTCGAATGCGTAACCTCATTGCAAACCTGCGCTATTTAATGCAGTATGAAGATGTCTGTATTGATATTATCGAGGCTGGTGATAAACGGCATTTTGATTTTCATAGTGAGAGAATACGCTATAAGTTTGTCAAAGATCATCGGCCCGTTTTATATAGAACCTATTATATCAATGCACTTCTGTTAAATGCGAAGTGCAGCACGATAGGTATTTGGGATGCCGATATCATTATACCGAAAGAACAAATAGACAGGTCTATCGAAGCAGTAAAAAAAGGTAGTACCATTGTACTGCCTTACAATGGTAATGTCCGCTTTCTGGACCGGAGGGAAAGTGATGTGTTTTATCGTAATTATGTGAGGTTACCGGATTCTGCTGCAGGTTATCGTATAATGAGGCGTCCATCTGTAGGTGGAGCACTTATTGTAGATAAGAAAAAGTACTGGCAAATAGGGGGAGATAATGAAAATATTATAGGCTGGGGATTCGAAGATATAGAAAGAATTGTAAGGGCGGAAATGCTCGGGGCAGGGATTGAGCGAGCAGATGGTGTAGCTTTTCATCTGGATCATCCTGTGAAGGATCGTCCCGATAGCCTAACATCGTATAACAGAGCTCGTTTTTTGGATATTTGTAGAAGTTCTCCAGAAATCTTGCTTGAAGAGATTTCGGCAATGAAAGGAAAGTTCCAATATATGAAAAAGTGGGTAAGGGTAATGGATGAGATTGAGCGATTACATCAAGCAGATATTAAAAATTCTATATTGTGTCCTGAAGACAAAGATATTTCTGCTTATTTTCCTGTTTGCGGACCGGATCATTATATCGGTCCGCAAAGTGCTGGATTTTTGTGACGGATGGGGTCCCGAAAGATGCAGGGTGCCGATGTAATGCAGACGGCAGCTGTCTGGAACGAGCGTGGAAAAAATGCGAACCTGTTCCTGTCTCCTGTTTCGCCGGTAAAAAATCGGGAGAACGGGTCCTGTGTCCTGAAATTCGGTCGGTTGCGGAGTTTCAATAGTTCTGAAAACTATTGACATCCAAATAGTTTCTGACTGTGGTGTGTTGTCAGTATGGCAAAAAAGTTGTATCTTTGCAGCCCTGAAATCTTAAACCTATAAAAAAGTTTGTTTATGGATCTGAAAACTCATTTTATTCCCGGTTTGTGGAATGACGGAATCAACGTGACGGACTTCGTACGGCGTAACCTGACTCCGTACGAGGGCGATGCTTCGTTCCTTGTAGGTCCCACGCAGCGTACACTCGGCATTTGGAACCAGTGTCTTGCTGCCATCGAGGAGGAACGCGCCAACAACGGCGTGCGTGCGCTCGACCCGGACACGGTGTCTACCATCACTTCCCATAAGGCCGGATACATAGACCGCGAGAACGAGCTGATCGTAGGCTTGCAGACCGATATGCTCCTGAAGCGTGCCATCAAGCCCTTCGGCGGCATCAAGGTGGTGGAGAAGGCCTGTGCCGAAAACGGCGTGCAGGTAAGCCCGAAGGTGAAGGACATCTTCACCCGTTATCGCAAGACACACAATGACGGTGTCTTTGACGTCTATACCGAAGAGATCCGCCGCTTCCGTTCGCTGGGCTTCCTGACCGGTCTGCCTGACAACTATGCCCGCGGCCGCATCATCGGCGATTATCGCCGTCTGGCCCTTTACGGCTGCGACCGCCTCATCGAGGCCAAGCAGGAGGACCTGCGCAATCTGAAAGGTCCGATGGACGATGCCCGCATCCGTCTGCGTGAGGAGGTGGCCGAACAGATCAAGGCGCTGAAGGAAATCAAGGTGATGGGCGAATACTACGGTCTGGAACTGGGTCGTCCTGCCTATACGGCACAGGAGGCCGTGCAGTGGGTCTACATGGCCTATCTCGCCGCAGTAAAGGAGCAGGACGGTGCCGCCATGTCTCTGGGCAATACCTCTTCCTTCCTCGACATCTACATCGAGCACGATCTGAAACACGGACTCATTGACGAGACTTTCGCTCAGGAACTGATCGACCAGTTCGTCATCAAGCTCCGTATGGTGCGCCACCTGCGCATGGCCAGCTACAACGACATCTTTGCCGGCGACCCCACGTGGGTGACTGAGTCCATCGGCGGACGTTTCAACGACGGCCGTACGAAGGTGACGAAGACCTCGTTCCGTTTCCTCCAGACACTTTACAACCTCGGCCCCTCGCCCGAGCCCAACCTCACCGTTCTGTGGAGCCCCGAGCTGCCCGAAGGATTCAAGGACTTCTGTGCCAAAGTTTCCGTGGACACAAGCTCCATTCAGTACGAGAACGATACCCTCATGCGCGAGGTGCGTAACTCCGATGACTACGGAATTGCCTGCTGCGTGAGCTATCAGGACATAGGCCGCCAGATTCAGTTCTTCGGTGCCCGCTGTAACCTGGCCAAGGCTCTGCTGCTGGCCATCAACGGCGGACGTTGCGAGAACACCGGAACGGTCATGGTGGAAGGTATCCCCGTGTTGCAGAGCGACCGCCTGAACTTCGAGGAGGTGATGAAGAACTACAAGATGGTGCTTCGGGAAATCGCCCGCGTCTACAACGAGGCGATGAACATCATCCACTACATGCATGACAAATATTATTACGAGAAGGCTCAGATGGCTTTCGTGGATACGAATCCGCGCATCAACATCGCCTACGGTGTGGCCGGTCTGTCCATTGCCATCGACTCCCTTTCGGCCATCAAGAATGCCAAGGTAACGGCCCGCCGCAACGATATCGGCCTGACGGAAGGCTTCGACATCGAGGGTGAGTTCCCGTGCTTCGGCAATAACGATGACCGTGTGGACCACCTCGGCGTGGATCTGGTTTACTTCTTCAGCGAGGAACTCAAGAAACTGCCCGTCTACAAGAACGCGCGTCCCACGCTTTCGCTGCTGACCATCACCTCGAACGTGATGTATGGAAAGAAGACCGGCGCCACCCCCGACGGACGTGCCAAAGGCGTGGCTTTTGCCCCGGGCGCAAACCCGATGCATGGCCGCGACAAGAGCGGAGCTGTCGCCTCGTTGAGCAGTGTGGCCAAATTGCGCTACCGTGACTCGCAGGACGGTATTTCCAACACCTTCTCTATTGTGCCGAAGAGCCTCGGACCTACTTCCGAAGAACGTGTGGAGAACCTGGTGACGATGATGGACGGCTACTTCACGAAGGGTGCGCATCACCTGAATGTGAACGTGCTGAACCGCGAGATGCTGGAGGATGCCATGGAACATCCCGAGAAGTATCCGCAGCTGACCATCCGCGTCAGCGGCTATGCCGTGAATTTCACCAAACTGAGCCGTGAGCACCAGCTCGAAGTGATCAGCCGTTCCTTCCACGAGAGAATGTAAGGAAAGACAAACTCTTGAAGATACTGCGGACGGGCAGACGAGCGGACATTCCGGCGGAATGTGCTTGTCTGCCCGTCGGCGATGAAACGGAAAGACAGATATGAGCCAACTGATAAAAGTACATTCTTATGAGTCGATGGGCACTTTCGACGGGCCCGGACTGCGTTATGTGGTCTTCCTGCAAGGCTGTCCGTTCCGCTGTAAGTATTGTGCCAATCCCGACACGATCGACGCGGTGGGAGAAAGCCGCCCCACCTCGCCCGACTATATCCTGGAGCAGGCCGTCAGTATGAAGCCGTTCTTCGGCCGGCGCGGCGGCATTACCTTCTCGGGCGGGGAGCCTACGGTGCAGGCCGAAGCGCTGATCCCCCTGTTCCGCCGCCTGAAGGATGCGGGCATACACATCTGTGTCGACACGAACGGAGGAATATGGAACCGCCACGTTGAGGAACTTCTCCGTCTGACGGATCTGGTGTTGTTGGACGTGAAGGAGTTCAACGATGAGCGCCACCGTCACATTACGGGGCGCTCTAATGAGCAGACATTGCGTACGGCCCGGTGGTTGGAGGCGGAGAACCGTCCCTTCTGGCTGCGCTATGTGCTCGTGCCCGGATTGAGCGATGCGGAGGAGGATCTCCGTGCTTTGGGAGAGCATTTCGGAGCCTGTCGGCAGATTCAGCGCGTGGAACTGTTGCCCTATCATACGCTGGGCGTCCACAAGTATGAGGCCATGGGCCTGAAATATGAACTGGAAGGAACGCGCGAGAATACGCCGGAACAGCTGTCACGCGCCGCACGTATTCTGGGAGAGTATTTCCCGCAGCTGGTTGTAAACGGATAGCGCGTCCGCATTTCTCTCCGCCCAGGCAAGAAAAGGGCCGGTCTCTCTGAATGGAAGAGACCGGCCCTTGTGTGTATTGGCTCCGGAGTCTTATTCGTTGTACCATTCGCCATCGTCCTCGTCGGTGTCTTCCGTATTGTTACCGTCCTGAAGGCGGTCCAGCTCTTCGGGCGAATATTCGTCTTCGTAGTGTTGTTCCACTGGCTCGTCTTCCATGTCGAGCGGCAGGTCCGGATTGATTTTCAGCGGGGCGAAGGTCTTGTCGTAGAAAGCCTTGTAGTCATCGAAACTGTAGAGTGAGCCCAGCAGGTCCGCGTTGTGTTCGGAAATCAGCACCACACGTGTCCTGCGAAGCATCGAAGCCAGCGTTTCGTCGGTGAAAATCTTTTGGGCATAGGTGTGGGCCTCGTCGAAAGAATTGAACCCTCTGACGCGGAACTGCGTGATTCCGGGGTCCCGCTGGATGGAAATGTCGAAGTTACGCACCATGAAGCCGGTGAAGTTGAAGCGGGCCAGTTCGTAGAGCAGGCTGTCATCGTTGACCGAATCGGTGGGATAGGCCACAAGGAAGAGGAACGGCACATCGCGGTCTGCCGACAGCTGGCGTTCCTTTCCGGCGACAGCCGCCGCAGTGTCAGCTTCGGCGGAGCGGCGTGACCAGAGCGAGCCGATATCGAAGGTGCCTTGTCCGATGGTGCGTCCGCTTTCCAGTCCTTTGACAATCATGCCGGCCATTTCGCTGACATCACTCTCGGGAAATTCCTGAACCAGATTGCGCAATTCGGCTGCCAGTTCCTTGCTGTCGGCTGTTCCTAAACGGCTCAGGGCATGTACGAAAATGAATTTGGGGCGGTTGGCTCCGGTGGGAAATTTCTCGGTTGAGACGGCGAAGTTGCGGGCTACGGCGGCGTTGTCGCGCAGACGGTAAGCCTGATAAGTAGCGGCATAGAGCGAGTCTTCCAGTTGTTTGCCGAAGCGGGCGTTCAGTTCATAGTCCGGCGATGTGATAAGTCTTGTGACGGCGCTTTCGGGATATTGTGCCGCCAACAGCCGGCGGAATTCTTCGGCCTCGGCGGTACGCCCTTGTCTGGAATAGAGCAGGAAGAGTTGGTAATAGACATCTTCCATCTTCTCGAAGTCCGGATATTGCCGGTGCAGCCGCAGCAGGGTGCGGGCGGCCAGCGGGAAATCCTCCAACTTGTCTTTCTCGATAAGTCCGGCGTTGTACAGGCCGTCCTTGATAATGGCATCGCTGGCTTGCAGGGCTTCGGGCGTGAAAGGAATCTGTTTCAGATAATATTCCCGGCGGTGCGGATCGTTCTGTACGGAGTCGGGCTGTTCCTTGTCAGCTTCGGCCTCGGCCAGACTGTCTGCAACGGCTTCGGCGGCCCGGATGGAGTCTTCCGCTTCGTAATCATAGCCCTCGTGGTCTTCTATGTTCAGAATGCTGCGGTTGGACCGTCGCCAGTTGTCTTCGTTCTTGCGTTTGCCCCATTGTTTCTGGAAATCCTGCTTGCCTTGTGCCACCAGCATGGGGTTGTAGAAATACCAAGTGTCGTTATTCTTGTTCTGTGTCGTGTTGCTGGCGGACTGTCCCGGTCGTTCGTTGATGTTCCCGTTGTTTTCCCGGGCCCGGGCCTCTGCGGCCGAGTCGGCCCGGGCACGCCGTTCTTCCTCCTCTTTTTTCTTGAGCATCTCGATAACGCGGTCGATGGCGGAGTTGCGGTCCTTTTCGCTCATGCGCGACAATTCCTGAAGGCTGTCCTGCAAATGTATGGCCGAGGTGTAGGGTACCAGTTCGTCCAGCACTTTCGAGCGGCGGGTAATCTCTTCGTAATGGTCATGGTCTTTCTCGATGAGACCTACGGCTTCTCCGTAGCATTTCTGTGCTTCGGCATAGCGTCCGCTGTCCCAGTATATCTCGCCGAGGCGCAGCAGCAACACACCTTTTTCTATGCCGTTGCGTGTACTCTTCTCGCGGCCTTTTTCGTAGGCTCCTATGGCGTGGGCGGTGTCTTTCTGGGCCATGTAGATGTTTCCCATGGCGTAGTACACCTGGTCCAGATACTGTTTGTTGTTGTCCGAGCGGGCCATGCGGCGCAGGCGGGCAATCATTTTTTTGCTCCTGTCACCGTCCGACAGCACTTCGGTTTGTAGGATGCGGGCGTTGAAAGCCAATTCGTAGGGAGGGCTCAGGCGAATACATTTTGCCAGTGCCTTATAGGCGGCTTCGCGATGCCCCAGTTGTTGTTCCACCTGTCCCAGCAGGAAGTGGAGGCGGGCCTTTTGCAGTTTTCCGTCCGCTTTTCCTGCTGTGCGTTTGAGATAGGGTAGCGCCTCTTCGTAGCGGTTCTGTCTCAGCAGCAGGTCGGCCATGGTAGCGTCTTTTTCCTTGCGCAGGCGCGGTGGGACGGTGTCACGGTTCAATCGTGCCAGCGCGTCTTCCGCATCGTAGAACCAGTCCAGTTCCGCATAGCATCGGGCCAGCCAGCTGCGGGCTTCGGCTGCGACTGTCGGTTCGGCGGCATAGAGGCGGGTGATGTAGGAGAACGTGGAAGCCGCTTCCAGAAACTCGCCTTTTCCGAATTGTGCCTTGCCCATCAGCAGCCAGGCATTTTTCAGAAACGGATTGAACTCCTTGCGGCTCAGGTAGGCTTTCAGTTTGGCTGTGCGTTTTTTGTTGGCGCTGACCGCAGGCCGGCGCTTGATGGAATGCAACTGTATGGCTTTTTCGCATTTCGTGATGGCGGTCTCGTAGTTGGAGGTGCCCAGCTGGCGTGTTTTTTCGTTGCCTACGGGAAACACGGGCAGCAGTTCCGTATAGTTGTCGCGGTTGCCTTCTTCTTGCAGACGCTGGCCTTCCTTGTAGGCCTCGTTGCCGTTGAAGTAAGTGTTGTAGCGGGCGTTGAAGGAATGCCAGAAGCGGCTGCCGGCAGTATTCCTTTTCGTGGAACATGCGGACAGGAACAGCACGAGGATACCTATGATATATAAGGAGAGATGTTTCACTTCTTTTTTTAACGGAGTCGGATTTTTTTTATTGCTTTGCAGAGGAAATAAATGGCTACGGAAACAAGGATGATGGAAGCTCCGCTCGGGACATTGTAACGGTAGGAGATCCACAGGCCTCCCAGACAGCAGGCATAGCCCGTCAGGGCGGAAAGGAAAACCATGCCGCGGAAGGTGCGTACGAACAGGCCCGCCGTCATTTGCGGGATGGAAAGTAGGGAAACGACGAGCACGATTCCCACAACGTGCAGGCAACTGACGATGGTCAGGGCCGTGAGCACCGTCATGCCGCCTTCTATCCATCGTACCGGCAATCCCTGTGTGCGGGCAAAGTCACGGTCATAGGCAACGGTGACGATCGCGGGCAGAAAGCAGGCAAAGCAGACGGCAGTCAGCAGTGTCAGGCTGCCGGTGATGAGGAGGTCGGTTCTGGTGATGGAGAGGATGTCGCCGAAGAGATAGGCCGGAAGGTCGGTCATGAATCCCGGTGCCAGATAGGAGAACAGGATGCCGAGGCTCATGCCGAAGGTCCACAGCATGGCCGTGGCCGAGTCTTCGCGGACTTCCCGGTTGCGTCCCAGCCATTCGATGTTGAATCCCGAGAACAGCGCGAAGGCTGCTGCTCCCAGTATGGGCGGGAAGCCGAAATAGGCTCCCATGCCCACGCCGCCCAGTGATGCGTGGGCCACGCCGCCGCCGGCAATGACAAGGCGGCGCGTCACGACATAAGTCCCTACCATCGCGCACAGCAGGCTGGCCAGCAGGCCGCCTGCCAAGGCATGTTGGAAAAATGTATAGGACAGGATTTCAAACATGGTTTTCTTCTTTTTTTAGCGGGAATGCAGGATCAGGATTCAATGGGCGGCACTGTTGCGTCGTTCGCCTACGATCATGAACACTTCGTCTTTCAGTTCGTCCGGCAGTTCGATGCCTCTCAATTGTAACGAACGCACCCAGCCCGCAACCTCGTCGTTGCGCATGGTGTAGAGCACTTCCTGGAACTTCTCTATCTCGGCTTCGTCATAATGGTCCGAGGGGCGGCCCCGGTATGTGTCGAGGTATTCGTCTTCGTAGTATTCCACTTCCCGGCTTACGGCTGCCAGCAGGCTGTCTTTCTCGCAGGTCTCGTGCTGTCCGCAACAGCCGTCGGGCCGTGCTTTTCTTACGGCGGGCATGGCTTCCACTTCGCCGCGGGCGATGCGGCGGTCGTACCATCGGATGCGTATCAGTCCGATCAGCGCGGCAACGGCGGCCGCGCCCAGCAGGATGAAAAGGAGTATATACACGTGCAGGTTCGGATTTTTGTTCGGTTAGCGTGTGGCGGACGGTTCGCGGGTTTCGCTGACGTTGGCGCCGATGCCGCGCAAGTCGTTCCAGAAGCCGGGATAGGATTTGCTCACCACTTCGGGACAGTTGATGCGCAGACGGCCTGTGAGCAGGGCGCATGGCGCGAACGACATGGCCATGCGGTGGTCGTCGTAGGTGTCTATCCGCACCGTTTCGGCAGGCGGTGGCGGCGGGGCGGTCGCTGCCGAGGACAGTTCCGACCCGTTGGCCTCGGCGATGTGGCAGCTAAGTTTTGCCAGTTCGCGGCGCAGGGCAGCGATGCGGTCCGTCTCCTTTATTCTCAGGCTTTGCAGGCCAGTGAGGCGGAACGGCCGTCCGGCCATGGCGCAGGCCACGGTCAGCGTCTGCGCCAGATCGGGCTGGCGCGTGAGGTCCAGATGATAGTCTTGCGGCTCTTTCCCGTGTTTCTCTCTTTTGGTCAGTACGGCCCCATTGCCGGTAAATTCCGTGCTTACGCCCAATGGTTCGAAGAAATGTCTCACTTCGGCATCTCCCTGCAAACTGTTTTCCAGCAGTCCCGGCAGTTCAATGCGGGCACCGGCATCGGGCGAGAGAGCTACCATCTCGTACCAGTAGGATGCCGCGCTCCAGTCGGCTTCCACTTCGTAGTCCGTACCTTTCCGGTAGGGCACCGGAGCTACGCTCAGGGTTTGTTCGTCGGCCCATCCGGCGCAGGCGCCGAAATGTTTCATCAGGCCGAGCGTCATGTCGATGTAGGGGCGGGAGACGATTTTTCCCGTGAGCCGGATTTCAAGTCCGTGGCGCAGCACCGGGCCGAGCATCAGCAGGGCCGATATGTACTGTGAACTGACGTTTGCCGGCAGTTCCACGGTGCCGCCCTCCAGTTGCCGTCCTCTGACGCGCAGCGGCGGGAATCCTTCATTTCCGGCATATTCGATGTCGGCTCCCAGGCTGCGCAAGGCTTCGACCAGAATGGCGATGGGCCGCTGGCACATACGGGGCGTGCCGGTGATGACATGCTCCTCGCCGGCAGCCGCGGCGAAGTAAGCGGTGGAAAAGCGCATGGCCGTACCGGCCGCGTGGATGTCTGTCACTGTTTTCCGCTCCGTGAGGGCGCGCAGGAGAACCTGGGTGTCATCGCAGTCCGACAGGTTCGCGGGGCAGGCATCGTTGCCGCACAGGGCATTGATGATGAGCGCACGTGCCGAAAGGCTTTTCGAGGCGGGCAGGGTAATCCTGCCGCGCAACAGGGGGCTGAAGGAAATTTCGTTGAAGTGCATGCTGATGTTCTGTTGGTGCCGACTGCAAAAATACGTTTTTTATCAGAGAGTTCCGGCAAAAACGGTCGGGAATTTGCAGGATCGCTCAGAGAGATATGCCGTAATTCAGTTTCAGTTCGTCCATGACGAACGTGCTTTCTAACGAATCCAGGTTCTCGATGGTGCCCAGCACGTTCAGCACGAACTGCTGGTAGCATTTCATGTCCGGGGCATGGATCTTCAGCAGGTAGTCGAAGTGGCCCGAGATGTTGTAGCATTCCGTCACCTCCGGGATGTCCCGGACCACGGCGGCGAAGTCCGTGGCGATTTCGCGGCTCAGCCGGCGCATTTTCACGCTACAGAACACCACGAACCCCCGGTTCAGCTTTTCGGCGTCTAATACGGCTACATATCTTTTAATGTATCCGTTGTTTTCCAAGCGTTTCATTCGTTCGAATACGGGTGTGGTCGAAAGGTGCACACGGGCCGCGAGTTCCTTGACGGTGAGGCGCGCGTTGTCTTGCAGTATGCGCAGAATGTCCAGATCGGTCTTGTCGAGTTTATCCATCACAGAATATTTTTCTTCCGGCAGGGAGATTTTACAATGGTTTTGGGTTTATATTCTTTAGGATATTGCAAATTTAGCTTTTTATTCCGAATATTTAAAGGTTCTTGGATGAAATAAATATAGTCTCTACCTTTGCACAGTGAAAACAAACACCAAAAACAACTGTATCATGGCAAATAAATCATTACATTTCGAGACACTCCAGCTCCACGCCGGACAAGAGCAACCCGATCCCGCCACCGGAGCGCGGGCCGTTCCCGTCTATCAGACGGCTTCTTACGTATTTCGCGATTCGCAGCATGCGGCCGACCGTTTCGGCCTGCGCGATGCGGGCAACATCTACGGCCGGCTGACGAATCCCACGCAGGGCGTACTGGAAGAGCGCATGGCCGCATTGGAGGGAGGCGTGGCGACACTGGCCGTAGCCAGCGGCGCGGCGGCCGTTACCTACGCTCTTCGGAATATCCTCGGCGCGGGCGATCATGTCGTGGCTGCCGACAACCTATACGGCGGTTCCTATAACCTCATCGCGCACACGCTGGCGGAGCAGGGCATCTCCCACACCATTGTCAGGGTGAACGACGCACAGGCGCTTGAGGCGGCTTTCCGGCCCGAGACGAAGGCGGTGTTTGCCGAGACACTGGGCAATCCCAACACCGACGTGACGGACATCGAGACCGTGGCCGCCGCGGCACACCGGCACGGGGTGCCGCTCATCATTGACAACACCTTCGGCACGCCCTATCTGATCCGTCCCATCGAGCACGGGGCCGACATTGTGGTGCATTCGGCCACGAAATTCATCGGAGGCCACGGAACGAGCCTCGGCGGCATCATCGTGGATGGCGGCACTTTCGACTGGAAGGCCAACGCCAACCGTTTCCCTACGCTGGCACAGCCCGACCCGTCGTATCACGGCATTGTCTTTGCCGATGTCGCCGGAGCCGCCGCCTTCGTCACCCGTATCCGGGCCGTCCTGCTGCGCGACACCGGCGCCACCTTGTCGCCCTTTAACGCCTTTATCCTGCTTCAGGGACTCGAAACGCTCTCGCTGCGTGTGGAGCGCCATGTGGAAAACTCCCTGCGCATTGTCGATTATCTTTCCGGCCATCCCAAGATCGCGCATGTCAGTCATCCCGAGCTTTCCTCCCATCCCGACCATGCGCTCTACCGGCGCTATTTCCCGCACGGCGGCGGCAGCATCTTCACTTTCGAGGTGAAAGGAGGGCGGGAAGAGGCCTGGCGCTTCATTGACGCGTTGCGCATCTTCTCGCTCCTGGCCAACGTGGCCGATGTCAAGAGCCTGGTCATCCATCCTTATACCACCACCCATTCGCAGCTCTCACCCCGGGAACTGGCGCAGCAGCACATCACTCCCGCCACGGTAAGGCTCTCTGTGGGGACGGAGCACATCGACGACCTCATTGATGACTTGGAGCAGGCTTTGCGGCAGGTGTGAAAGATCTTCTGGTATCGTTTCACTTTAAGCGTCGATAAGCAGAAAGGGCATTTCGGACCCAATGTAAACATAGGTTAATTAACATTTGCTTTTCGCCCTCGGATGCTGTATATTTGCACTACCAAAGTAGAACACCCTTGAAAAGCCGCCTAACGGGCGGCTTTTTTCGTTGCTTAACGTGAAAAAAACATAGGATGTTTTTCAAAAAAGGTCCTATCTTTTTCAAAAAAGGTCCTATGTTGTGAAAAAAAGGTTCTTTGCTGTTCAGTTTCCGGAAAATCTTAAAGTTAAACTTTGAGGATGTGCGTTAAACAGTGTATACGAAATTTTCCGAAAAAAATTCTGGCATGGCTTTTGCCGGATGTGTTTTTCCGAAATCCGGTGTGGCGGATTCAGCTTCTTTTCCGCAGCAGTATGAAGAATACAAAGGGGATGCCCAACAGAGAGGTCAAGGCGTTGACGGGCAACTGTCCGCGTTCGCCCGGGAGCAGGGAGATGAGGTTGCACAGCAAGGCCGCGTCGGCCCCCCACAGCATGGCGGCCGGCAGCAGGCGGCGGTGGTCGGCGGTGCCGAGCAGCAGGCGTGTCACGTGCGGCATGGCCAGACCGAGAAAGGCTATGGGCCCGCACAATGCCGTGACGAGGGCGGTGAGCAGTCCTGTCAGCATCAGCAATGTCGTGCGCACCCTTCGGATGCGGAAGCCCAGATTGGCCGCATAGTCGTTGCCTAATAGCAGGGCGTTGAGCGGTTTGGCCATCAGGCACAGCAACACCAGCCCCGCGCAGACCAAACCTGCGAAGAGCGGAATCCGTCCGGACGAAACTCCGGAGAAATCTCCCATTCCCCACATCACGTAACTGCGCACTCCCTGTGCCGTGGCGTAGAAACTGAGCAGGGAGATGACGGCCGAGGCTGCGAAACTGATCATGATCCCGGCTATGAGCAGCGGCAGACTGCCCCGCAGCAACGAGGAGCAAAGCACCAGCAGCCCGATGACGGCCGCGGCTCCGAGGAAGGCGGCGCATACCGTGAGCAGAAATCCCGACAGGGCGATGCCGCCGGCTGTTATGCCGCCTCCCAGCAGCAACAGGGCCAGTGCGGCTCCCAGTGCGGCTCCGCTGTTTACGCCGAGAATCGAAGGGTCGGCCAGCGGATTGGCGAATACTGTCTGCATCACCAGTCCCGCCGCCGACAGGGCTGCGCCGGCCAGCAGGGCGGTCAGCAGCCGGGGCAGGCGCACCTCCGTCAGGATGAACGCCGCCGTGCTGTCGGAAGGAGCGTCTCCCGTCAGCACGTCCAGCATCTCTCCGGCGGAGAGGGCCGTGCTTCCCCATATCAGGTTGGCGGCGGCCAGCAGAATGAGCAGCAACAGGGGCAGCAGGCGGCGCAGCGTCATCATGGCTGTTTGTTTAGGGGATGGTAATAGCGGAGCCGATGGTCCGGCAGCAGCTCGGGGTGGAAGATATGCACGAGGTCGCGCAGCAGGCGTTCCGGATGGAACGGCACCTCTTCGTAGTAGGGGATGCGGAAGGTGTTGCAGCCGTAAACACGTTGTTCTTGCCAGGGGCGGAATTTGCGGCAAAGAGGCATGTCGGCCTCCATGCCGGCGTATGTAAGGCCGGTGGGACGGCCGTATTTCACGATCCAGAAATCCGCGTCGTGCGCTTTCCGCATCACCGTCTCGAAGGAGAGGGCGGCCGATCCGGTCCCTTTGTTGCCGGCAAAGAGATAGTCGGCTCCGGCGTCGTTGTAGAGGCTGCCCAGGGTGCTCCCGCCCGCCGGGACGTACCATGCCGCCCCCTCTTTCATGTCGCAGAGCAGTGTGGGGCGGTTGCCGGCGCGTCGTGCGGCTGCGCGCAACGTCTCGTATTCCTGTTCCACTTTCCGGAACAGCGAGTCGGCCTGCCGCTCACAGCCGAACAGCAGTCCGAAGAAGCGCATCCATTCGGCTCGTCCCAGCGGAGAGGTCTCCATGTAGTCTGCACATTCTATGAGCGGAATGCCGAGCCGTTCTACCGGGCCGTGGCCGGCATTCTCGAAAGGAGACACCAGCAAGGCGTCGGCACCGGAGGCGATGATGCGTTCGGCATCGGGGTTCATGCTGCTGCCCATGTCTTCTATGCGTCCGTCGGAGACGTCCTTCCGGAGATCGCGGTTCAGGATGTAGCCCACATCGCACAGACCGCCGATGCAGTCTGTGCGGCCCAGTTCGCAGAGCAGGGCCGCATGGACGGCGGAAAGGACAACGGCCCGGCGCAACGGAGTGCGCACGAGTGTGCCTTCAGGCAGCCGGGGGGGGATGGCGCTGTCGCGCGGCACCAGTATGTAGCGTCGCAGTGTCTTGCCGGGATGCCAGGCATCTCCGATGTCGACGGTAGCGTATGAGGCGGTGTGTACAATCCGGAGCAGGGAGGCCCGGGACAGGGAAAGGGTATCGGCTGTGAGGGAGGGTTGCGTGTCGCCACCGTGTCGGGAACGACAGGCGCAGAGACCGGCGGCCAGCAGCAGAAGCAGGAGAAACAGCTGTTTCATTCCTCGTCGCTCAGGGTAATTTCGCCCGCGATGTCGGTATTCATCAGGCGGACGATTGTTTCCTTGTCGTATTGGTGGCCGAGGAGGAACATCAGCTTCGTCACGGTGCCCTCCAAGGTGGAGTCGTGGCCGTTGATGACACCGGCTTGAAGCAGTTGAAGCCCCGTTTCGTAAAGTCTCATGCGGACCGTGCCTTTCGAGCACTGGGTGATGTTGACAAGGATGATGCCGTGCCGGTTCAGTTCGCGTAGCTTGTCTAATAACCAGGACTTCTGCGGCGCGTTGCCCGCTCCGTAGGTTTTCAGGACAACGGCTTTGAGGCCCGGCATGTTCAGGACGGTGTCGACAAACTCTGCGCGTATGCCGGGAAAGAGGGTCAGGATGATGACACTGTTGTCCAGCAGATAGTGGGGCGTGAAGGGGCGGTCGGGGTCGGGCCGGCGGATGAGATGGGTCTCGTATTTGATGTGGATGCCGGCGTGGGCCAGCGAGGGGTGATTGTGAGAGCGGAAGGCGTTGAATCCCTCGGAATTGATTTTGGTGGTACGGTTGCCGCGCATGAGTCGGTTTTCGAAGAAAATGCAGACTTCCGGTACGATGGGCTCGTCCTGTGCGTTCCGGGCAGCGGCGATCTCGATGGAGGTCAGCAGGTTTTCCTTTCCGTCGGTTCTCAGCTGTCCGATGGGGAGCTGAGAACCGGTGATGATGACGGGCTTGCCCAGATTTTCGAGCATGAAACTCAGCGCCGAGGCGGTATAGGCCATCGTGTCGGTGCCGTGCAGGATGACAAAGCCGTCATAGCGTTCGTAGTTGTCGCTGATGGTGCGTGTCAGCTCAATCCAGTATTTCGGCTCCATATCGCTTGAGTCGATGGCCCGGTCGAAAGCTAGGGCGTCGATGTGGTAGTTGAAGCGTTTCAATTCGGGCACGTGGTGGCGGAATTGCTCGAAGTCGAAAGTCTCGAGTGCGCCGGTCTCGGGATTCTCGATCATTCCGATGGTGCCGCCGGTGTAGATAATCAGGATGGAAGGCTTGTTTTCCTCGTTCATGCTGCAAATATACGTTTTTGCCTGCTAATAAAATATAGCCCGATAGAAGTTTTACGTAAATATTCTGAATACGTGCCGGCTTGTCTGCGTTTTTTTGTATTTTCGTAGTCCGGATCCGTCCGGGTGGGACGGGCTGGAAATGAGTATATAACTGTAAAGATAACACAATGGAGACTTTCAACGATGTGATTTCGGGCAGCCGGCTGGTGCTGGTGGATTTCTATGCGACATGGTGCCAGCCTTGCCGGATGATGCACCCTGTTCTGGAGCAGGTAAAGGAGGTGTTGGGCGACCGCGTCCGCATACTGAAGATGGATGTGGACAGGCATACTGCGGTGGCCGGCCGGTATGGGGTCCGGTCGGTTCCCACCTTGATGCTGTTCAGGGACGGAGAGGCCCTTTGGCGGCAAAGCGGGGCGTTGTCGAAGACCGAACTGCTGACGGTGATGGATCCGTTTTTGAAATGAAATAATAACTGGAACTTATGAAGAAAATACTGTTTATTGTAGGCTCTCTGCGAAAGAATTCTTTCAACAGACAGCTAGCGCAGATGGCTGAGCGGTTGATAGACGGCCGGGCCATTGTTGAGTATCTGGACTTTCAGGATGTGCCGATGATAGATCAGGACGCCGAGTTTCCCGTTCCCGCTTCTGTCGCGGCGGTTCGTGACAAAGTGGCGGCGGCCGATGGGTTGTGGATTTTCTCTCCGGAGTACAACCACAGCTATCCCGGCTGTCTGAAGAATCTGATTGACTGGCTCTCGCGGCCGGTTGCGCCCGGCGACTTGAAGACACCGCTGGCCGTCAACGGCAAGAAAGTGGCTTTGAGCGGAGCCGGTGGCGGAGGGGCCACCGTGAAATGCCGCGAGAAACTGGTGGAACTGCTGACGTTGCCTTTTATCCGTGCCGATGTCATGGTCCGGCCCCAGACGGGCATTTCGCTGGGCGGGGAGGCATGGACAACGGACCGGCTGGTGCTGTCCCGCGAGCAGGAGGATGCTTTGAAACGGCAGACGGAGGCTTTCCTTGACTGTATTTTTTCCGATTCGCAGAACCTGTGTGTCAGCGAAAAATCGTAATTTTGTGGGTGAAAGTCCTTTCCGGACCATCCACGCAGTTACAGAATAACCTATTTCCATAGAACCATGACCATCGTAGAAAGATTTTTAAAGTATGTCAGCTTTGACACACAGTCGGCCGACGAGACGGGGAAAACTCCCAGCACGGACAAGCAACTCGATCTGGCCCGCTATCTGAAAGAAGAATTGCAGACAATCGGACTCACTGAGGTGGAACTCGATTCCGACGGCTACCTCTATGCTACGCTTCCCGCCAACACCGACAAGCCGGTGCCTGTGATCGGTTTCATCGCACACATGGATACCAGTCCCGACTGTTCCGGCCGCGATGTGAAGCCCCGTATAGTGCGCGGCTATGACGGCGGCGACATCGTGCTTGACGCCGGGGCCGGTATCGTCACTTCGCCGTCGAAATTTCCCGAACTTCTTGCCCATAAAGGCGAGGACATCATTGTCACCGACGGACACACGCTGCTCGGAGCGGACGATAAGGCCGGCATTGCCGAGATCGTGCAGGCTATGGTCTACCTGCTGGAACATCCGGAAATCAAGCACGGCAAGATTCGTGTGGGTTTCAATCCCGATGAGGAGATAGGACTGGGCGCCCATAAGTTCGATGTAGGGAAGTTCGGTTGCGAATGGGCCTACACGATGGACGGCGGCGAACTGGGCGAGCTGGAGTTTGAGAATTTCAATGCTGCCGCTGCGAAAGTGGAGTTCACCGGTGTCAGCGTGCATCCCGGCTATGCCAAGGACAAGATGATCAATGCCGCCCGTGTGGCTGCCGAATTTGTGGGCCGGATGCCTGCCGGCGAAACACCCGAGACAACCAGCGGTTACGAAGGCTTCTATCATCTCGTGGCCCTCGAAGGTGGGGTGGAGAAGGCTTCCGCCACCTATATCATCCGCGACCACGACCGGGCCAGATTTGAGGCCCGCAAGCAGTATGTAAGCGATCTGGCCGACGAACTGAACGGCCGCTACGGCTCTTCGGTCGTGCAGGTCAGTCTCAACGACCAGTACTATAACATGCGCGAGAAGATTGAACCCGTCATGCACGTCATAGACATTGCCAAACAGGCTATGACCGATTGTGGCATTACGCCAGTGGTGAGGGCTATCCGTGGCGGTACGGATGGTGCCCAGCTCTCTTTCAAGGGGCTTCCGTGTCCCAATGTCTTTGCCGGCGGTCTCAATTTCCACGGTCCGCACGAATTCCTGCCCGTTCCGTCTTTGCAGAAAGCATCGGAGGTAGTGGTGAAAATCTGTGAACTGGTTGCTCTCAGAGCCTGATTCTTTCTTGTTCTTCTCATACCGGCCGCAAGCAGAGCGGCCGGTTCTTTTTTTCAAAAAATTTTTCATAAACCATGGAACATCTTCCCGACCTGATTTCCGATCTCGCCCTGATACTGATTGCCGCGGGCGTTGTCACGCTTCTTTTCAAACGTCTGCGTCAGCCGCTTGTGCTGGGCTATATCGTTGCCGGTTTTCTGGCCGGTCCCCACATGCCCTATACCCCTTCTGTGGACGCCCCTGCGAGCGTCGGCGCCTGGGCCAATATCGGAGT
>VSQE01000028.1 GCA_009775705.1 Prevotellamassilia sp. | reverse complement strand
CCGGACACCAAACCTGCCCTCAACCAGAGCCGTCCGGTTAAACTAAGCCCCACACCCTGCATCACCAAACAGGCATTATGTCCGCCTTCAGCCCGACAGTTCCGCCTGCACGAAGGCAAACCGGCCCGCTCCCTCCGGTGCGGATCTCCCGCAAACCGGACAGACCATCGAGCACGAACGTTTCGGTAAAGGCACCATACTCGGCACCGAGGGGAGCGGAGAAAATGCCAAAGCCACCGTAGCTTTCGAGAACGCGGGAACAAAAACCTTACTGCTCAAATTCGCACGCTTCAGGATCGTGGAATGACCCCCCGGTTAAAGTTCTTCAGATTTTTACATGCCTTGTAAATCTTTTTACAAGGCATGTAAAAAGATTTACAAGGCATGTAAAACTTTCGCTAAGGTTGCCCGTAAGTTTTACTATTTATCGGGTACCTATCGTATTTATCTCCCTCTGCAAAAGGTCAAGGAACCGCGCCGCATGAGCACCGTCCATTTGCGTATGATGGAACTGAAAAGACACGGCCAGCGTTGTCCTGAACCATTTCCTGCGATACCGGCCCCATATCATGAACGGATTGTTGAAGACTCCACTATACATCCCCACCACACCATCAATGTCGAACCGTACCAGGGCTGAGGTGCCGATAACCATACGTTCCGTCAGGTCGTAGTTCTCGCAGGATTCCGCGACCAGACGGGTCAGACGCAGATAGTCTTCGTTGAATGCCCGCACGTCCGTCGAAAAGGGAACGTCGCAGGAACTGACTTCCCCATTCCGGTTGGCAACTATCGTATTGACGGCTATCCTGTCGTACCGGATCAGCTTCCGCCCGACAGGGAGGAGGTAAAACTCCTTCACCTGACTGGCCGCCTGTCCTATACTCCAGCACATCAGCATATTGAATTTCAGTTTCCGGATACGGCTGAAACGCACAAGAGAGCTTACATCCAGCGTCTTGAAAAACGTAACCATAGGCATGGGTGCATCCATCCACATTTCGTAGGCATATGCACGGGTTGTTGTACGAGGGTCTACTTCCGTCATCATCTTCTGTCTTTTTTTGTATGCAAAATTAATCGGTCACCACATTCCCAATACCCCATTGCCTTTCCAAAGTGCCGGCCGAAACCGCGAAAGCCTGCTCCGGCAACTGCCTTCATTTTCCCTCTATCCGTTTGGTCCATACTCCTCCCTCTGTTTTATCCAAGCACCAGCCCCTCTTCAGTTCAGAGAAAGCAACACCTTCCAGTTCCAGAAGTTTCCTTTTCGTATCAACCCCGCCGCCATAGCCTCTCAACAGAGAGTCGCCACCGATAACACGGTGACAGGGAACAAAAACAGACAAAGCGTTTGCCCCGTTGGCATTGGCCACCGCACGGACAGCTGCGGGCATCCCGATACGTCGTGCCATTTCTCCATAGGAAACCGTCTCGCCGAAAGGGATTTTCAGCAGCTCGTCCCACACTCTTTGCTGAAAACCGGTACCGGCAAACAACAGCGGCACGTCGAACTCACGCCGTTTTCCGACAAAGAACTCATCAAGCTGCAACACGGCTTTCTCCATCACTTCCGATGTTCCTTCCGTAAATCCGGCCCGCAGCATCTTCTGCAACCTGCGGTTCACGCAGACATGCCGTTTCTCCACCTGCCAGTCACACAGGCAGAGTTGGTCACCAAACGAGCCAAGCATCAGCACTCCGCAAGGCGATTGGTAAAGTCTTGTCAGAACAACGTTCCTTTCTTTCATCTCACACAATATTTCAAATCGTTATAGTTCTTTTTAGAGGTGTACAAATTTATGAAGAAAACACGAGATTTTCACATCGGTAGAATAAGGATTTTTTTGAATTATTACTGTCCGCTAAACCGTAAAGATGTGAGTCTAACTTCTTGAGGTGAGCAACGAGACGGGCTTTATCTATTACTACTTTTACTCATGGTTATTCATGGATAGTTTGACGACACCCAAATAACCATTTAGGACAGACTACAGCAAATGGAATCAGCCCTAAATTTCGACTGTTTCCATTTTTCAGCAGACAGTAATAATTAGATACATGATTTATTGCTAAAACAAAATACAAGGTACTTCCAATGGATTCCAACACACACCACAGAACAATGAAAGGATGCTTAGGCATCCTTTCATTGTTCTACTTTCTATGAGTTCTATTTCATTGATTAATCTTTTTTCTTAGGAATGACGTTAAAACGCCAGATTGCGTGGAACATGGCATAGCGCGGCTGGGCATTCACCCAGGTCTCGGTGCGTCCCTGCGCATTGACCACATGCTGCACGTTGCTGATTTGTCCGAGAATGTCCACTCCATCAAGTTTGAAGGTGAGCCGTCCCCTCAGGATGCTTTTGGAAAGCGAGCCGTTCCACACCAGATGGGTTGTGTTGAGCGTCCCGTCGCTGTAGCCCCGGCGCAGGTAAAGCGTGGCATCGGAACCAATCTGCCAGTCCTTCGGCAGATTAAGCAGGAAGTTCGCCCCAGCTGTCACATCGAATGCCGAGATGTTTTCGAACGATACGCGCTCCGAGCGGCTGTCAAGCCAGGCAAGGCCGCCCCGAATACCAAACGAATGCTTGCCCATACGGTAAGTCAGAGAGAGCTGTTCACTGAGTCTCAGGTTGTCCACCACGCTGCGCTCCAATATCTCGGTATCGGTGGCGTAATCCACGGAGTGTACCAGCGAGGCTCCTGTGACCGTCTGCAATTGGAAGACCTCATTCTTGCCGAAAGGCAGGGTATATTGCACGGAACCGTTGGCATTCCAGTTGCCGTTGATGTTCTGCGGCAGCCAGGTGCTCACGCCCGTGTTGCGGTCGTAGAAGCGTGCCTGTGCCACGGCGCGGTCGGTATGTCCATACGCGGCATTCACGGCCAGGTTGCGGTGCGTCCCGGTCCAAAAGCGGGAGAACCGTGCACGGACATTATGTGTAACGGCGCGGCGCAGATCCGGATTGTTGATATAGATGTTAAGCGGGTCTGCATCGTTGACGGTGCCGAGCTGGTAGAAGATGCCGGGGACAGACTGAGAAAAGTCATAGTTGAACTTTACCTCTGTATTCACTGTTTCAGTCCGGTTCTGGTACTCCGCCCCGATTGACGGCGTGTACGTATTGGCCCAGCGCGTAATGGTGGTATCGAGGGACTGCTTGTCGTATTGCAGATGTTCGTGACGCATGTTCCCATACATGCCCAGCACGATGCTGTATTGCGCATTGGCCTTGATGTCCGGCAGGAAGATGTAGTCCATCTCGACTCCAGGCCTGTAAGTATCCTGCGCCAGCACCGAATGATAAGTGTTGTTGGGGTCGGGCATCAGCCATTCGCGCCGGATGGTCGAGGGCGGGACAATGCCGCCGTCAAGCACATCGGCGATCTCCGTATGCTGCTGCCAAAGTGCCTGTGCCTGATCGTAATGGTTACGCACGAAGTCAAATTTCGGGATAAACATTACGTAATGCCCCCGCCTGCGCTGATACGGCCAGATGAACAGACTGTAGCTGGCTCCGGCATTCAACGTATAAGCCTTCGACACATAGTCCTTGGCTTGCAGGATGTTCTCGCCTGTTCCGGCAACGGACGACTGCATCCCATAGACACGGTTGTACGAGGTGAGCGGCCGGTCCGTGTCGCGCCAATAGCTTCCGTTGGCGTATGCATTAAAGACATCGTTGCCACCAGGTATTCTCACGGTTGTCTTGGATGCCACACCCGTTCTGAGCCAATCGGTCTTGCCCGCTGTCTCATTACAGGTGCGGTTGAGCAGGGTTGTGGCGTAAGCACCGCTAAGGCCGCCCTGCGCAAAGAGGGAGTCGAGCGATTCCAGACGGTATTCCTCTTGCGGGTTGGCTGTGAACTGTGCACTGCGGCCCAAGCGGTTGTAGTCATTGCGCAGGTAGTCCACCGAGGGTACTACTTCCAAATACATCCGCTCACCGGAATACTGCAACTGATGGGAGGACAGCAGGTGAAACTTCTTCTCGCCGGACCGGGAAAGCGAACGGCCATACACGTCACCGGAATCAAAGAACGATACCGTGCTGACCTTACGCTCCACCTCAGGCTCCTCATGCGTGAGCGTCACGTTTCCCAGCACTTTTATGCGGTTGCGCGAATAGAGGTAATCCAGACCGCCCATTTTCACGTCGAGTTCACCATCCTGAGCCCATCCTCCTCCCCACTGTCCGGAAGATCCGCCGCTCTGTGTGTCTTTTATGTTATTGAGATTGGCAAAGGCTGCCACCCGCATCTTGCTTGTATAACCCATGCCGAAAGCCTTGCCCAGATAGCGGTTGCCGGGCAAACCGTAGCCACCCTCCGCGTTACCTAACCAACCGGTGGAATAAGCCTTTTTCAGGATGACATCCATCACCATGTGCTCGTCCTCACCTTGCGCTTTTTTCAGTCCGGCAGGCTTGCCACGCAGGTAGTCATCGTTGGCGGCACGGTCGTATACCTTGATATTCTTCACCGTATAGGCCGGCAGGTTTTCGAGCGCGATCCTGGGATTGCCCGCAAAGAAATCCTCCCCGTTCACCATGAGGCTTTCGATGAACTTCCCATTCACCTTGATCTGCCCGTCCTTCAGTTCTGCGCCGGGAAGCTGAGCCACCAGTGCATCAAGCATGGAGCCGTTGGCCAGTTCAAAGGCTGCCGCGTCATACACAAGGGTGTCGCCGCGTGTCACCATCTTGATATGCGTGGCCCGTACAGTGGCTTCGCTGAGTTTCACGCTGCGCTCTTTCTTCATGAAAATGGTACCCATACTGAATACCGTATTGCGCCGTGTGCTGACGATGAACTCTTTAAATGCATCTTCATGCCCGTCCGCCTCCACGCAAATGGTATATTTGCCTGCCCTATAATCAAACTCCAAATAGCAGGCATTTTTCTCCCGTTCCAACTGCTGGAATGGTACTTCTATGGAGTCATTATACATAATGGTAAACTTCGGATTCTCAATTACATTGCTTGTTACGTCCTCCTCTACACCGAAGATCACTAAACATTTTTGCGCCTTGACACTCAAAGAACACAAAAATGCAAGATACAAAAAAATGCTTGTTTCATAAATAACTTTTATCTATTTTTTTAATTATAATATAATATACAAATTTAAGGAATAGGCAACTATTACTGATGACACAAATGTGTATAAAAGAACATCAGCATGAAAATCCACACTTTTGTGTGTAATTTTGATAACAATTCCATGGAATTATCACCTGAATAATGTAAATTTGCACTACTCTTCCCTTAATTACTTATTTGTACGATGAATTACAATATCGGAAATTTTTTCTTGACAACCAATAACGTAGAAGGTATTTCTGATGAAGAATACAAAAAGGTAGAACTTCTCGTAAATGCCGTCAAGGCATTTGCAAGAAGTACCTATCAATGCGTCTATATCATAGACTATTTCAAACGAGAGTTCGTATATGTGTCTGAGAATTTAGCCCTTTTGTGTGGACAACCCGCAGACAAAATCAGAGACTTCGGATACAATCTCTATTTGAAACATGTTCCGGAAAAAGAAGTGGAAATGCTGTTGGAAATCAACAAAAAAGGGTTTGACTTGTTTTCTACTATTCCTCCCCACGAACGGATGGATTACTCCATCCAATACGATTTTCACCTTACAAATGAAAAAAAGCCCTATCTTATTCATCATACGCTGACACCTTTGGCTCTGACGAAAAATGGAAAGATGTGGATGGCTTTATGCACCGTTTCCATGTCGTCGAGAAAAACACCCGGACACATCGTAATGAAAAAAGAGAACAGCAAGAAGTACCATGAATACGACCTGACACGACACCAATGGATTTCAAAAGAAGAAAAAGCCCTAAGTGATACGGAACGTGATATATTGTGGCTGTCCACACAGGGGTATACAATGAACGATATAGCAGATAAATTATGCAAGTCCGTAGATACGATTAAATCTTGCAAACGCTCCTTGTTTACAAGATTGGGAGTAAACAATATAGCAGAAGCCCTCCATCATGCAGTAAATTACAGATTGCTGTGAAGATTTCCACATATTCCATCGCATCAAGCATCATATATGGATGTCATATAGAATTTGGGGAAGTATAGAATTTTCCTCCCATTAACTATATTGAACATAGCATTTACACATTGCCCTGCAACCAACCATGAAGCAACCGAAAGCTGAGGTAACGATGAGGTTTCTTTCTCTTTTTTGTATCTGTCAATTACATCCTCCAGCCATTCTTGTCCCCTGTTCCAGAAAGAATTGTAACGTATGACAAACTCTGCCACTTTCAATTCAAAGCCTTGGAATTCTTCTGATATTTCTTTTATCTGATAACCTCCCGGCCTCACTATGGTAAGAAAGCTCGCCCATCCCCAATTATATGGATGCAGAACGGGAATAGTCTTTTCTGAACAAATCCGATCAAATATAAAAGGAATATCCGACTGAAAGTCCAAGGTGTTGACAGCGATGTCGTGCCCATCTATTATGTCACACACATTATCCCTGCCTATAAAGTCCTTACGACAGGATATTTCCGCTTGGGGATTTATTTTCAACAAACGCTTGCACAGCACCTCCGCTTTGTATTTTCCAATGTCGGAAACGGCATAATTCTGGCAGTTCAGATTACTTTCTTTCACCTTTTCCCCATCTACAATGGTCATTCGTTCAAAACCAAACCGCAATGCACATTCCGCAATGACACTTCCGATACCGACTCCACCAAAAAGGAGCCTGGTCTCCTTTATCTTTTGTTGCTCTTCGTCCGTAATATACAAATGATTTCTGTCGTATCTTCCCATGCTTTCTTATTTTCATACAAAAATATCAGTTCTTTTTCAGCTATCATTAACACAAAAGTGTATTTTTCAATAAAAAGCACGGACAAACGAAGAGGAAATGCAATTCCGCTTTCACAAAATACCCGTAAAACTTTTACAAGGCGAAACATTTCTGCTTCCCAGGACCCATGGGCGTACTGTCAATCAGCAAAAATACAAAACAGCATTTTTCATACCTTGCAAAAATTCTGGAAATTCCTCCACCGGATCATGATTCTGCCGGAGGCCTATTGAGAATATCTACCATGAGCTTTAAATCGACCGGGCTCTTCCCGTGGCGCAGCAGCAGGTCCGCATCTTCCGCAAAGAAACCGGCAGGCGCGAATTTCTGTCCTTCCGTCTGCAACGAAGCACGGTAACGAGAAACGGCACAAGGGACATCTCCTTCGATCCACGCGGCATGACCGGCATTCAGATAATCCGTGGCCGTAGGGTCTCCCGACAGCAGACGGGCATAATGGCGGGTTGCTCCATCCACCTTTCCGGCCAGTAGCGAGCACCACGCCAGCGCGCGCTGCACCCTGCGGGAATCACCGTCCAGGTAGTCTGCCTTGTGAAGTTTCTCCAAGGCTGCTCCGTAACGTTCCATACGCATATAACATTCCCCCAACCGGAGCAGCACCATCGCATCTTCGCTCCGGTACCGCTCCATCTCCTCATACATACGGGCCGCGGAAACATAATCGCCCTTCGCCTTATAACAGGAAGCCAGCTGTTCCAATGTCCAGAAAGAGTCGGGCCTCAGCAGACTGGCTTTTTCGTAAACTGCCAGAGCACGGTCATAATCGCCCGCCTGACGGTAGCAGAAACCGAGTTTCTGAGCGAGGGCGGCCATATCATTGTTGTCCGCCTTCTCGCGCTCTGCACGACTGAGCAACTGTTCGTAAAGGCGAAGCGCCTGCAAATAATTCTTCTCATTAAAGACAAAGTCCGCCAACTGAGCAAGAACACGTCTGTCAGCAGAAAAAATTTCATCGAAGGGAGGATAGTCTGTCAGCAAAAGATTACAGCCGAAGGGATCGTTCTGTTCCTCACGATGCCTATACAGTTTGAAATAACGATAAAGATCCTGCACATAACTGCGGATCAGGCGAAGCGTAAGTGTCTGCACGTCCTTTTCCTCCTCCATGCCGGACAGGGACATGCCCTCTCCCATCTGACCGGCCATTCCGCCGGCCATCATCTCGCGCTGTGAAAGAGGCAGCGTTTCAAGCATGAGACAAAAGGAATACTTGTCCGAATCGCACAGGTTTCCGTTCTCCAGAACAAATCCCAGCATGGGAAGGCTCTCTTTCAACGAAGAAGACAGTTCGGGATGCTCCGGAGTAAAAGGATAGAACCAATTGACAGCGGAGGAGAAAAAAGGAAATCTCTGTTTCAACAACTTAAACGAACCGAGAAAAACATCGGCCCCTTTCCGGTGCATTTCCGCCAGCTGCCGCATCTTGCGTCCCAACTCAGACGGTGTGCCGTCCTGCTCCCATTCGGGATTCAGATCCATTTCCACCATCTTCTCCTTCAACTCCTCCGGGCCCAGCGACTTGTCCAACTTCAGGTTGCGCGCCTTTTTCATCACCTCGGGAATAATGTCCTCACGCAGGCTCTTTTCAATTTCTTTTGTCTCAAGACTGAGTATCAGCTGCATCTGTAGTCCCGACAAATCAGCCATGAATCCGGGAACATCCGCCAACAACTGCAACTGCGCCATCACTTCGGGATAAAGCCGCAAACGGCGGGAATAGCGTACAACACTCAGTATTCCGCCCACCATGGCCCGCACACGAAGTACAGGCACTTCGTTGGATACATTCTCCAACAGAAACTTCAATTTATTGATATCGGGATAGCTCAATGTAGCCAAGGTGACGGCACTTAACAACAGACATTTATCCACCTCACGCCGGTCATTTCCCGACAAGAAGGTCTGCGCCGCAGCCCAATCGGCCCGGCTCCACAGCGGAGAGGTCCATACCAATTCAAACAACCGGCGGCCGCCGGCATCGCCTTTGTTCAACTCTTCCATGCACCGCACGCCCGACAGCTTCTGCAAGGTGCGCCACACGGCTGCATACTGGCTATCGCCTTCACGCAATTCAAACTCCCGACAGACTTTCTCCGTCAATTCGTAAGTGCGGCAACAAAACTGGCGGAAAAGGTTATCCCTGTCCGGATCGGCCGCTCCCTGCGACATACAGTCCAACAACAAGCCGTAGATTTTCCTGATATCAGTCAGTTCTGCCTCATATTCCCAGTTTCCCAGACAAGACAACATGCCTCCCAACGCATTCAGTGCATCCGACAGACGTCTGTCATCAAGCGCATCAACGGTGTCCTTATACAAAATTCGAAAAGTCTGTTTATCCATCTCTACTTTTTTATTTTTTTGGTAAATAAGTTCCGTCCGTAAAATCGTCACCAGCAACTCCGGCCTTCCATCCGACCGGGGCCTGCAGACGGAGAAATGTGAGAGCAGCCCTCACGCTACCCGGCTCCGGCAAGGACGGCGCTCCGTAACGGGGCAACTGCAAAGAATCCGGACTCACCTCTTTCAACCCGCAGACATCGGCCAAAATCTGTCGGCAGACCCCTGCCCCGTTTCTGTTCAGAATGGCAGCCGCACGGGCATAGCCCTGCAACAGCAGTGCAACGGCTTTTCTCTTTTCCCCATCACGCAAGACTTCGTCCCGAAAGGCCAGACAACCCAAACGGGCCGTATTTCCATCACTTCTCCAGAGCACCTTGTGTCCACCCTGCTTCACCGCCATATAAGCCTGAGGCTCGGGAAGCAAAGCGGCATCTACCTGATTGTTGGTCAACATGGCCGCACGCAGAAACAAATCGTTGATCTGCGGACGGAACACGGACGGATAGTCCAGCCGGACTGAAGACAAGGCCACAGAACTGTAATAATCGGAAGCCGACTGCCTTGTCACGGCCACCATGCGTTCCTTCAGGGCCGTAAGTTTCTTCATGCGCAGCGTCCCGCTCGCCACCAAGGCCCATCCGCCATCTGTTCCCATCACTACGGTCAGTTTCCTACTAAGTTTTCCCCGGTACAAAGCCACTCTCACAAGGTCCGTAAATCCGCCGTCGGCAGATTTGCCCAGCCATGCAGTGTCACAATCGGGCCGAGAGGTATAGGTAAGAAACTTCACGCGCAGTCCCAACGAATCGAATATTCCGGAGGAATCGGCATAATAGAAAGGCAGGCAATCAACCGTGGGAAGCAAAGCAACCTTCAAAACCGACGTGTCCGTTTCTGCCGAATCACGTCCCGGCCTTTCGCCGGCATCGGGAAGGGATGAAGAATGTCCGCCACAGGCAGCCAAAAACAAAAGTGCTGCCAGAAACGGGAAAATCAGAGAATGAAGCTGTCTCATCTGCTTTCAAGAAAATCGGTTCAAAAAGAAAGGCAAGTGTACAAAGCTACACTTACCCTTCTTCTATTTCGGTTATGTGCTACACAGTATAGAAATCTGCAAATCCGTCCACTGCATACCACGTTTCAGTATCAGCCCTCAATGGCAGCGATTCCGGGAAGAACTTTTCCTTCGATGGCTTCGAGCAAAGCGCCGCCGCCAGTCGAGATATAGGAAACCTGATCGGCCATACCGAACTTGTTGATACATGCCACGGAGTCTCCGCCACCAATCAGCGAGAAGGCACCTTCGGCCGTAGCTTTGGCAATAGCATCGGCTATGGCTTTGGAGCCGGCTGCGAAATTGTCGAATTCGAATACGCCTGCGGGACCGTTCCAAAGAATGGTCTTGGCACCTTCGATTGCAGCGGCAAAAGTCTTGCGGGTCTCGGGACCTGCATCCAGACCTTCCCAACCTGCGGGAATGGCTTTCACGGAAAGCACCTGCGTATTGCAATCATTGGAAAAAGCATCACCAGCCACACAGTCGGTACCCAACACGAGGTTCACACCTTTCTCCTTTGCCTTTTCAATGATGGAAAGTGCCAGATCCAACTTATCCTCTTCGCAGATGGACTGTCCTACTTCACCACCCAAAGCCTTGGCAAAAGTATAGGTCATTCCACCGCAAAGAATCAGATTGTCCACCTTGTCCATCAGATTTTCGATGATGCCGATCTTCGTGGAAACTTTCGATCCGCCCATAATGGCAGTGAAGGGACGCTGGATATTGTTCAGCACATTATTGACAGCCTTCACCTCCTTCTCCATCAGATAGCCAAGCATTTTATGATCCTTGTCGAAACTATCTGCAATGACTGCCGTAGAAGCATGTTTGCGATGGGCCGTACCGAAAGCATCGTTCACATAGACATCGGCGTAGGAAGCCAACGTCTTGGCAAATTCCTTCTGGCTCTGCTTCATGGCTTCCTTTGCCTCTTTGTAAGCGGGATCTTCCTTATCGATACCCACGGGCTTGCCTTCTTCCTCGGGATAGAAACGGAGGTTCTCAAGCAGAAGCACCTCGCCGGGCTTCAAGGCGGCAGCGGCTTCACCGGCTTTGGCGCAATCAGGAGCGAACTGTACGGGGACACCCAGTTTCTCGCTGACGGCATCCACAATCTGACCAAGGGAGAACTTTGCGTTCACCTTTCCTTTGGGTTTACCCATGTGGCTCATGATAATGAGAGAACCACCATCGGAAAGGATCTTTTTCAGTGTGGGCAGGGCACCACGGATACGGGTATCATCCGTAATCTTGCCGTTCTCGTCAAGAGGCACATTGAAGTCTACGCGGACAATAGCCTTCAGATCTTTGAAGTTGCAAGTGTCAATTGTCATAATTGTCTTATATTTTGTAAGTGAATATTATGCAGCGCAAATATACGAACTTTTTCTGTGACAGGAAAGAAAATACCATCCGGTTTTTACGGAATCTGCGGCTTTCGACACAGATTTTCCGATCTTTAAAAAGCACGGCCACACATCGGCTGCCTCCCACGGCTGAAACCGTTTTCCCGCCACATCACCGTTTATGCTCCGCATCCAATCTTGTCTTCCGAACGACAGACTTCCGCCAGACCGCATTTTCCGCAATGCGGACGGCGCGCGATACAGGTGTACCGTCCGTGCAAGAGCAGCCAATAATGGGAAGCGGCCACCAGATGTTCTGGAATATACCGTCTCAGCTCCATCTCCACACTATAAGGAGTGGTACACCGGGCCGGCACCAATCCCAGCCGGTGGCTCACCCTAAACACATGGGTATCCACTGCCAGTGCGGCCTTGCCGAAAGCCACGGCCTGAATTACATTGGCTGTTTTCCGTCCCACCCCGGGCAACCGGACCAGATCGTCGAACTCCGAAGGTACTTCTCCGCCGAACTCTTCTACAAGCATCCTGGCCAGTCCCGCCAGATGACGAGCCTTATTGTTGGGATAGCTTACGCTCTTTATATATTCATAAATGACCTCCGGCGATGCCTGCGTCATAGCCTCGGGCGTAGGATAATCCTGAAAAAGGCGGGGAGTCACTTTGTTGATGCGTTGGTCCGTACACTGTGCGGAAAGCACCACGGCAACCAACAGTTCGAAAGGGGTGGTATAGTGCAACTCCGTCTTGGTAGTTTCCATCGTCCGATGGAAATAATCGAGAACACAGGCATATAGATCTTTCTTTTTCATTAGGAAGGGGCAATAACCATCTTACTCAAAATGTTTCAGCCGCGAGAGATACTTGCCAAGAATGTCAAATTCTATATTCACACACGTTCCCACCCTGACGGAATGAAAATTGGTATGCTCGTATGTATAAGGAATAATGCACACCTGGAACGTATCGTCCGTGGGATTGCACACGGTCAGGCTCACACCATTCACCGTGACACTGCCTTTGTCCACCGTGAAATAGCCACGTCTGGCCATCTCGGGATCATTCTCATACTTGAACGTATAGACAAAACTGCCTTCGGCATCCTCAACAGAGACACATTCAGCCATTCCGTCTACATGCCCCTGCACGATGTGGCCGTCCAGCCGGCCGTTCATCTGCATGGAGCGCTCCACATTCACCTCGTCACCGACCTGCAAAAGTCCCAGATTGGAACGTCTCAGCGTCTCGCCCATTGCCGTCACGGTATAACAGTTATCCTGACATTTCACTACCGTCAGGCACACTCCGTTATGGGCCACACTCTGATCTATCTTCAACTCATGCGCGAAAGAACACTCGAAAGTAAAATGCAAATTCTCCCTCTCACGCTCCACAGCCGCCAGACGGACCATGTCCTCTACAATTCCGGAAAACATATACTCCTCTTGAATTTTATCTGATTATACAATTCTTTCAACGGGCAGACTTCAGATGATAGGCCTTGCCGCTGTGCCCTTTCGCACGAAACTGTTCCCGGCTGATCTCCTTGATTTCCACGGTGTCGGAACCTTGTGCCAGAACCAAATGTCCGTTCCGGATCTCATAATCCTTTGTAAACCGCTCCAACTGCGTCAGGTTGATCAGTACGTCTATGGCTTCGCCCGCATCACGCGTAGTCATGGCATAACGGTTGCCATAGACCAAATCGCCATACACACGGCCGGACTCACCCGACTCACTCTCGCGGGTAACACTGAGCGTATCGCCACTGTCCGTAATAAGCGTAAACGTACTCATACCGAACTCATCGGAGACTCCGTAAATCGTTGTATCTTTTTCCATTACATCACTTACTACAGCCAGCGAATCGCCCTCCGTAGTGTCTTTTTTTTCATCGGGAGCCTTGTGCCCGCACGAAGCGAAGAACAGAATCCCAACAAGACCGGCACTCCATCTGAAACCTCTCATATTTCACTCATTTTTATAATTTGGCCGCTAAGTTACACATTTATTTCTACTTATAGTAAAGAAAAAAAACAAGAATCATCTTCCTCTTGAAAAAAAAACGTATCTTTGCACACGTTTAGACAACATAAAGTCCAACTTTTTAATTAACTCATTTATTAACAACATTAATGGAGAACTTAAAGAACATTGCACCTCTGTCAGATTTTGACTGGAATGCATTCGAGAATGGCTCTGCCGAAAGTGCTCAAAACCAGAAAGACTTAGAGAAAGCGTATGATGAGACCCTCGGCCGCGTAAACGAGAACGAAGTGGTTGAAGGAACCGTTATCTCTATCAACAAACGCGAAGTAGTCGTAAACATCGGCTACAAGAGCGACGGTATCATCCCCTTGAATGAATTCCGCTACAACCCTGAACTTCAGATTGGCGACAAAGTTGAAGTCTACATCGAAAATCAGGAAGACAAAAAAGGACAGTTAGTTCTTTCTCACAAAAAAGCCCGTGCCAGCAAGTCCTGGGAACGCGTCAACCAGGCTCTCGAAGCCAAAGAAGTTATCAAGGGATATATCAAATGCCGCACCAAAGGTGGCATGATCGTTGATGTGTTCGGCATCGAGGCCTTCCTGCCCGGCTCGCAAATTGACGTCAAGCCCATCCGCGACTACGATGTATTCGTTGGAAAGACCATGGAATTCCAGGTTGTGAAAATCAATCAGGAATACAAGAACGTTGTAGTTTCTCATAAAGCCCTCATCGAAGCCGAACTCGAAGCCCAGAAACAGGAAATCATCTCCAAACTGGAGAAAGGCCAGGTGCTCGAAGGAACTGTCAAGAACATCACTTCCTATGGCGTGTTCATTGACCTGGGCGGCGTAGACGGACTTATCCACATCACCGACCTCTCTTGGGGCCGCGTAGGCGATCCGAAAGAAATCGTGGAACTGGACCAGAAACTCAACGTTGTAATCCTCGATTTCGATGAAGAGAAAAAACGTATCGCTCTCGGTCTGAAGCAACTCACTCCGCACCCTTGGGATGCTCTTGACAGCGAACTGAAAGTAGGCGACAAAGTTACAGGAAAAGTTGTTGTAATGGCCGACTACGGAGCATTCGTTGAAATCGCTCCGGGCGTAGAAGGACTGATCCACGTCAGCGAAATGAGCTGGAGCCAGCACCTGCGCAGCGCACAGGACTTCCTCAAAGTGGGCGATGAGGTTGAAGCCGTAATCCTCACCCTCGACCGTACGGAACGCAAGATGTCTCTCGGCATCAAGCAGCTCAAGGAAGACCCCTGGAAGGATATCGAAAACAAATATCCCGCAGGTTCCAAGCATACGGCCCGCGTACGCAACTTCACCAACTTCGGTGTATTCGTTGAACTGGAAGAAGGCGTAGACGGACTCATCCACATCTCCGACCTCTCCTGGACCAAGAAAATCAAGCACCCCAGTGAATTTACGCAGATCGGTGCCAACATCGAGGTAGTTGTTCTTGAGATCGACAAAGACAACCGTCGCCTCAGCTTGGGTCACAAGCAGCTCGAAGAGAACCCTTGGGACGTATTTGAAACCGTCTTCACCGATGGCAGCATCCACGAAGGAACCATTATCGAAATGCTTGACAAGGGCGCTGTGGTTCAGTTGGAATACGGAGTTGAAGGCTTTGCCACTCCCAAGCACCTCGTCAAGGAAGACGGAAGCCACGCACAGCTCAACGAGAAACTGCCCTTCAAGGTAATCGAGTTCAACAAAGACAGCAAACGCATCATCCTCTCTCACAGCCGCACTTTCGAAGATGCCCAGCGCGCAGAAGCACGTGCCGAGAAGAAAGCTGCCTCCGCTGCCAAGAAAGCAGCCAAAAAAGAGGATACTCCGACCATCCAGAACCAGGCAGCCAGCACCACCCTCGGTGACATTGACGCTCTCGCTGCCCTGAAAGCAAAAATGGAAAAAGGAGAATAATTCTCTCTCCGGCGAATCGCTAACGCGATATTGCCGGAACGAGATCCAAAGCAAAGTCAGCTACGTTTTTTCGTAGCTGACTTTTTTGTTCTCGGCCAGCCTCTTCACGGAGCAGGCATGGCCCTACATGTCCAACCTGCTCCGGAGACCGGACACGCTTCCTTCCAATATATAATGACAATATTAAACGGAAAACCGGAAAAACTCCTTCCGTATGCAAAAAGGGATCACCTAACCGTTTCACGTTTAACGACGATAGGCAAAACAAGCGTCTTAGCCCGAATGTAAACGAATATTAAACAGCGTTTGGATTCCGACCGCAAATGTTGTATATTTGCACTGCCAAAACAGAAGAACCCTGAAAAGCCGCCTATTGGGCGGCTTTTTTCGTCTCTTAACGTAAAAAAAACATCGGATCTTGTTGAAAAAAGGTCCTATCTTTTTTGAAAAACATACTATCTTGTGAAAAATAGGTCCGCTCCCGGAATTTTTCCGAAAAACCTAAAAGTTAAAAATCAAAGACATATATTAAATTAAGTATACAGATCTTTTTGAAAAAAATTGAGACGTGCCCTCTACATGAATCAGCAATCCTCAATCCGGATCGTTTACATTTAAGGAACAGAGAATGAACAAACCCAGTTTTTTCAAAATCCGTACAATTTGTCCAGTTTGCAAAAAGAGAAGGAGAGGCAAGAGGGCTATCTCGAAATAAAATACTACTTTTGCAAAAAAAACAGAAAATCATGATACAATCAATGACAGGCTACGGAAAAGCCGAAGCTCATCTTGAAGGCAAAAAGATTTATGTTGAACTAAAATCCCTGAACTCCAAGAGTATGGATTTGTCAACACGCATAGCTTCCCCATTTCGTGAAAAGGAAATGGAAATCCGACGCATGATTTCAAAAGAACTGGAACGGGGAAAGGTAGATTTTTGCCTTTGGGTAGAAAAAGACGCAACCCAGCACACTCTTCCCATCAATGCCGAAACCGCAGGCGCATATATCCGCCAAATCAAGGAGATCAGCCGCATTAACGGATTGGAACTGAACGGAGGAGACGTATGGAGCGCATTGGTACGCCTGCCAGACATCACACTCGCCAATTCCACAGAAGAACTTGCAAACGAAGACTGGGAAACAGTACGGCAGGCCATTGACTCGGCCGTCCGGCAACTGGTAGAGTTCAGGAAACAGGAAGGGAAAGCTCTCTTTCATAAATTTGAAGACAAACTCACGAACATTGAGGAACTCATGCACCAGATCGAGCCTTACGAAAAAGGACGGATTGAAAAAATACGCCAGCGGCTGGAAGAAAGACTGGCGGAACTGTCCGGAGTGGACTACGACAAGAACCGTTTAGAGCAGGAACTTATCTACTATATAGAAAAACTGGATATAAGTGAAGAAAAACAACGCTTGACCAACCACTTACGCTATTTCCGCGAAACAATGCTTGACGGACACGGCCAAGGCAAAAAACTCGGCTTCATAGCACAGGAAATGGGACGGGAAATCAATACAACCGGCTCAAAAAGCAATCAGGCCGAGATGCAGACGATTGTCGTCAAGATGAAAGACGAGCTTGAACAGATCAAAGAACAGGTCTTGAATGTTTTGTAAAAGGTATCTGAGGAATGGAGCAGAATAAAACGATCAAGAATCCGATACCGTCAGCTATAACCAGAAAAGGCAAGGTTCTTATTTTCTCGGCACCTTCGGGATCGGGAAAAAGCACTTTAATCAATCAACTGATTGCATCAGGGCTTCAACTGCATTTCTCCATCTCCGCTACTTCGCGCCAGCCCCGCGGTTCGGAGCAAGACGGAGTAGAGTATTACTTCATTTCCCCCGAGGAGTTCAGAAAACGCATCGCTGCCGGCGAGTTTCTGGAATACGAGGAAGTCTATAAGGATAAATACTACGGCACGCTAAAGAGTGAGGTTGACCGCAATCTGGATCTCGGCAGGAACATTATATGTGACATAGATGTTCTTGGCGCACGGAACATCAAGAAATACTATCAGGACCAATCCCTCTCCATATTTATACAACCTCCATCCATCGAAGCCTTGCGGCAACGGCTGGAAAACCGTGGGACAGAATCTCCCGAGGCAATAGACCAGCGTTTGGAACGCGCTGAATTTGAGATTTCGTTTGCCCCGGAATTTGACGTAACGATCATCAACGACAATTTGGAGAAAGCCCGACAGGAAGTGCTCTCCGTGGTCAAAGCATTCCTTCAGAAATGAAACGGACCGGGATCTTTGGCGGAAGTTTCAATCCCATTCATAACGGACACATCAACCTTGCGCAAAATATTCTGAATCAGGGATTGGCGGACGAAATATGGCTAATGGTCACACCACATAATCCGCTAAAACCCATAAAAGAACTTTTAGACGAGCACGTTCGTTTGAGAATGGCCCGACACGCCGTACATTCCATTCCGGGAGTAGAAGCCTCAGACTTTGAATTCAGCCTGCCCTGCCCTTCATATTCCTGGCAAACACTGAGGGAATTAAAAAACACGTTTCCGGAGCGATCGTTTATCCTGATTATCGGAGCAGACAACTGGAAACTGTTTCCAAAATGGAAGAACAGCAAGGACATTTTAATGGAATACGAAATCATTGTGTATCCACGCCCCGGTTATGCCATAGAAAAAGACGAGCTTCCGGATAACGTTCATCTCATTGAGGCTCCTCTGTTTACATGGAATTCAAGCCAGATCCGCGAGAGACTTGCGAACGGAGAAGATACAACCGGCATGATGCCTCCGGAAGTAGTTGACATCATAAAGAACAACAACTATTACAAAAAATAAAGCTGACATCCACATCCTCCCTTCGATATAAATCTGTATATTTGAAGTCGTTTTAGATTAACCGGCACATTTTAACTATATGAGAAAGACAAGCGCATATACCCTGTTGTTAAGCATCGGCATCTGGCTGGCTCCCAATATAGCATCTGCACAAAAAAAGAAACAGGCTCCGGCCGATCCACCCGCTTCGACGATTGACGAACCGAGGCCCGCTCAAAAAATGATTGAGGAATACCGTTTCGAAGAAGCCATATCCCTTCTTGAAAAAGAAATGGACACAGCCAAGCGCCAGAAAAAGCCTACAACCCAGATCGAAGCCGACATGCAGATTGCCCAGAAAGGAGCGAATATGCTGGCGGGCACGGAAAAAGTCACATTCATTGACAGTATAGTTGTTGACAAAGACAAATTCCTGAACTATTACAGGCTCAGCAACGAAAGCGGGCACATCAAGAATCCCAAGGAAATATTACCGAAAGAATTTATCTCTACTTTCAAGGCTCAGGAAATTGCCTACATCAACGAACTGGAGGACAAGATATTATTTCCGGCACCGGCGGGAAACAACGGAGTGCTGAAAATTTTCTCGTCTTCCCGCTTGTCCGACAGCTGGAACTCTCCCCAGCAACTGCAAGGTATGTCCGATGACGAAAATGAAGTGCAGAACTACCCTTTCGTCCTGTCAGACGGAGTAACACTTTACTATGCGGCACAAGGTTCAGAAAGCCTGGGTGGATATGACATCTTCGTGACCCGGTATAATTCCGAAACAAAATCGTATGTAAAGGCTGAGAACATAGGCATGCCTTTCAATTCTCCGGCCAACGATTACCTTCTGGCCATAGATGAGACAACTGGCATCGGCTGGTTTGTCAGCGACCGTTCCCAACCGGCCGACAAAGTCTGTATTTATCTTTTCATTCCCAACGAAATCCGCGAGATTTATGATCCGGAAAAGACCGGGGAGGATCGTCTGAGACGAATGGCCCGCATATCATCCATTGCCGAAAGCCAGCCTGCTGACAGAAAAAAAGTAGAGGAAGCACGCCTGCGACTTTCGAAACTGAAAACAAGAACTCATAGCATTGACAACGAAGGAAAGAATATACAATTCATCATTAACGATAAAATAGTCTATTCGGATCTGACACAATTCCGCAACCCGCAAGCCCGTAGAATAGCGGAGGAATGGTGGAAGGCAACACAAATGCTACAAGCCAAGGAGGAGAAACTCCGGCAACTTCGCCTACAGTATTCAAAAAGTCACACCGTACCGGACAGAGACATCCTTGCACTGGAAAAAGAAACGGACCAACTTTTGCAGACTGTGAACAAATTGGCTAAAAGTATGAGAAAAACAGAACTCCAATAACAGAAAGTAATGAAAAAGAAATTTGAGGAATCAGAATTAATCATCAACTCGGATGGAAGTATCTTCCATCTGCACCTGAAGCCCGAGCAACTGGCAGACAAAGTCATTCTGGTAGGCGATCCGGGACGTGTACCGACCGTAGCCTCCCACTTTGAAGACAAGGAATGCGAAATTGAGAGCAGGGAATTCCGCTCTGTCACCGGACATTACAAAGGAAAACGCATCACTGTCGTCTCTACCGGCATCGGATGTGACAACATTGACATTGTACTCAATGAACTGGACGCTCTTGCCAATATTGATTTCAATTCCCGCGAAGAAAAGAACCAACTACGCTCTCTGGAAATTGTCCGTATCGGAACATGCGGCGGATTGCAGCCCCATACTCCGGAAGGAACATTCGTTGCCAGTGTGAAAAGCATCGGATTCGACGGATTGCTTAACTTCTATGACGGCCGCGATAAAGTCTGCGACCTTGAATTTGAAAAGGCATTTCTCTCTTCCATGCAATGGAAAGGCTCTCAGTGCATTTCTCATCCCTACGTTGTTGATGCGGATCCGTCTCTCATTGAAAAAATTGCCGGAAAAGATATGGTGAAAGGTGTCACCATAGCCTGCGGCGGCTTTTTCGGTCCGCAGGGCCGCGAATTAAGAATTCCACTGGCCGATCCTCTTCAGAACAACAAGATCATGTCCTTCAGATACGGTCCTTACTGCATCACGAATTTCGAAATGGAAAGCAGTGCGGTGGCAGGCCTCTCAAAACTCATGGGGCACAAAGCTCTTACTGTATGTATGGTTATCGCCAACAGAGTGGCAGGAAAAGCCAATCCCAATTATAAGAATTCAATAGATACCCTGATAAAAACCGTACTTGAACGCATCTGATTCTTGAAGGATCCATAAAAATAGAACAAATCATACATTTTTAAGCAAAATATGTTATTTGACATAAATATTTTTTTGCTCAGAACAAAAAAAAGTGTGACTTTTGTACCGTTATCCTTATAAACAATCTTTTTACCTTAAAAACTAATACCTATTGAAAACAAAAAACGGACCGTTGGGAAACGATCCGTTTTTATTTTGTCATCGGGTGAAACTATTCACATTATTTCCACAAAAAAACTCCATATATAAATGAGTTTATGTATCTTTGCTCTTCGAAACCATTCAAGGAAAACAGATGATCAAACATAATTTGGCAAGACTCATTCTATTTTGCGCAATCCTGATGTGGCCTCTGAACAACTATGCCCAAAAGACCGTATACGCATTCGGATTCGGCACAAGTTTCAATGACTCCACAGTGTACCTTTCAGCCATACAGGTTCTTCCGGATGCACAGGTACAAAAGAAAACAGGCTTTCTGAAACATCGGGCATCCTATACCTCACAAATGAAAAGGTACTTGGAAAACAATTATGTAGGTCATGAAACCTGCGTCCTGTTTTTCTCGACGAGAAAAGAAAAACTGGAAAAGAAATATATAAAGGTGCGGCGCCATGCACAACGCAACAAACAGCAAACGGTGAAGGAACTTTCGTCTGAAGAATTCAGGTTCTCCGCTCTTCCAAAAGCAGAAAACCACTAAGACAATTCACCTTCTTATCCCCCCATCACCATGAAGCATTTATATTTTCGTGTTGCAGACGCCTTGTTCCTCCTGCAATTTTCGGAGAGCACCGACATACGTCCCCTCATCCCGTCGTGCGCACCATTTAATATTCCACCGGTGAAAGAGGTTCCGATGTTTGAAATGACAGTAGGACACGATTTAGTTTCACAGGAACCTGTCGGCAAAGAAATCGGACAATTTGACTGCGGCGGCATCAACCACGGAATGTATAAGACCGAGGAAGGGTATAAGATTCTGATAAGCAGCCCTGAGAAAGAACTCTCCTGCTCAATGGAAACAAATGAGGAATTCTCGACTTGTCGTGTCTCATTATTCGGAGATTACAACAACCAGTCTTTTGGGTTGAACAATGCCATGATGATAGCTTTTGCTTTTTCCGGAGCATACCACGACATCATACTGATGCATGCCTCCGTCACCATATATGATAATAAAGGCTACCTCTTTCTCGGTAAAAGCGGAACTGGAAAAAGCACACACTCACAATTGTGGCACAAATACATCAGCGGCTCCGAACTCCTCAACGATGACAATCCCGCTCTCAGATTTTTCCCAAAAGAAGGAAAGGTCCGTGTGTACGGGACACCATGGAGCGGAAAAACCCCTTGCTACCGCAATCTCAGCGTAGAGACTGGTGCATTCCTCCGTCTGGAGCAGTATCCAGAGAATTTGATTAACAAAGAGCCGGGAATCAAAGCATTCGCTTCTATCCTATCCTCCTGCTCCACCATGATATGGGACAAATGCTCCTACGCCCGAATTTGCGATACGGTTGCAAGCATAGTTGAAAGAATACCCGCCTACTATCTGCGTTGCCGTCCCGATGAGGCAGCTGCACGGCTAAGCCATCAAGCAATAACAAGATGAGATCAGTTCTGCTTCCCAACGAAATATTTATTCCGGAAATAAGAAAACTCATAAACGAAGGGCATACAACAACTTTCCGGGTAAGGGGCTTCAGTATGCGCCTATTTCTTGAAGACCGCAGAGACAAAGTTATTCTGGGACCTTATACTTCGGTAAATGTCGGAGATGTCGTACTTGCGGAAACAGACAAAGACCATTATGTTCTGCACCGTATTATCAGGAAACAGGGAAAACTACTCACACTGAAAGGTGACGGGAATGTGCGGGGAACCGAGAGTTGTACAACGGAAAACATCGTTGGGATAGCCCTTGGTTTCTATAGAAAAGGAAGAAACGCACCGGACATGGTTACAGGAATAAAATGGAGACTATACTCTAAAGTATGGCTGGCCTTTACTCCGTTCAGGCGTTATCTGCTGGCTTTCCACAACCGGATATGGCTAAAACTATTTCCTGTAACATATAAAGAATAAGCATTATGAAAATAAAAAACGGATTTGAGCTACGCGATGTTTGCGGCGAAAAGGTTATCATTGCGCAGGGACTGGAAAATTTGGATTTCAGCAAGATGATCAATCTCAACGAAAGTGCGGCTTTCCTTTGGAAGGCTTCCTCTGAAATGGAATCTTTTACAGAAGAGGATTTGGTTCATCTGCTCTGCGAAGAATATGAAGTGAGTCAGGACGTAGCTGCAAAGGACATCCATTCAATGATAAAAGAATGGAAGTCGCTGGGACTTGTTTCCGCCGAATAGACATTCGCTATTTCTGAGAAATTTTCACAAGGCGTGTAAAAACTTTTACAAGGCATGTAAAAAGTTTTACACGCCTTGTAAAAAAATTGCCGGGTATCTGCCCGTTGAGAATAATTCTTACAACTGTCCTGACTTTTCTGCGAAAAGAAATCGTTGCAGACTTTCTTCAGGCAAGCCATAACCGCAATCCCTTAACTCTGGAAACGTTTGCTGGCCCGTAAGAGATGACGCACCATACTGATCAGCTCCTGTGTTTCCTGCAAGGTATTGAGATACAAAAGGGATATTTTTATATTGCTGTCCTCCCGCTGTATGCGGTCCTGCTGCTGGTGACGAACCTGAGAAATGCGGCTTTTAAGAGCATTACCCTCAACCAAAACCTCATCGGCCCCCGTAAAATCTCCGGAAACAATCATTCGCTCTACATTGTCGAACAACCGATCCACCTCATTACATATCGGTATAAACTCTTCCACATAATTCTGAGGCAACGGACTGAAGTTATTATCCACATGCTCTACACAAGGCTCCAACATACGTTTCAGACAGTAAATAATCTGTGAACAGTTATTGCACCCCAAGTGAAACCACGTGTTTTTTTCTACAGCCTGTAAATAATCTATTTTCCGCATACCCAGTATTTCTTTTCTTCGGTATCGTTTCCACATACTTTTCTGGCTCTCGATACTATTGCTTGCCTGACGCAGCGACTTGATATTCTCATACATCAAACCACCCGTAATATCCCGGTATGCGGCCCGGGAAAAGGCGATCATACTACCCTGTGTCTCCCTGACATGTTGTACCAGCATAGCCCATACTTCCTGTTTGTCGTGACTACGCACCAACTTACGAAACAGAGTATCAACAGTTTCCGTCTCTTGTTTTTTCTTAAACTTACGGTTGTTATTGATAAGCACAAAAGCCAGCACCCCTATTACGAACAGCATGGAAACAATTCCACCCAGGTGATTCAAAGTTGCAATGATAAAGCT
The DNA here is from genome assembly GCA_009775705.1 of Prevotellamassilia sp. Taxonomy (GTDB): domain Bacteria; phylum Bacteroidota; class Bacteroidia; order Bacteroidales; family Bacteroidaceae; genus Alloprevotella. The sequence goes on along the minus strand of VSQE01000028.1, from coordinate 6,741 downwards.
CATAATAAATGCAGCTCCAGCCGTAATAAACCATCCTCCAATCACGGTTATAACACCTGTTATCCGGTAAACCGCCGTCTCACGTCCCCACGCACGATCTGCAAGAGACGAACCCATGGCCACCATAAAAGCAACGTACGTAGTAGACAACGGCAATTGCAACGCTGTTCCCACCACAATGAGCAATCCTGCCAGCACTAAATTCACAGATGCCCGGACCTGATCAAAAGCAACACCTTCATCCAACACCGCATCCTCTGAGTTAAAGCGCATATCCACCCAATTCTTGATAGAGACCGGCACATATTTACTAATGACCGATGTTGTATTCAAAACACTTCGCACGGTTTTTCTGGCAATCTTTGAGGAGCTGAAGACTTCTTCTCCATCATCTTGTCTCGACAGATTGACTGTTGTCTCGACCACCTTCTGAGCTTTCTTGGAAGTACAGATAGCCACTGTCATGATCACGCCAGCCGCTATAAGGAACCATTGTTTACCCGGCAAATGAGATTCTCCCGCCAATACATCCATTTTATAGTAATCGGCAGACATCCCATTTCCATTGGCAGTAAAATCAAGATAAGACTCCAATCCTGCCAACGGTGTTCCAATAAAGTTTACCAAGTCGTTTCCGGCAAAAGCCATCGCCAATGAAAATGTTCCAAACAGAACAATAATACGAAATATGTTGACCCTGAACAGATGGAGAATCTCCATCAACAAAGTGAACACTGCAAGACATGAGCCGAGTATCAGCAGATTATTTGCTTCGATCCATTGGGGGGTCCATCCTATTGAAACCAACAAACGCGAACCTTTGAGACCGCTTACCAGCAAAAAATAGAAAATGGAAGTAATCGAAATTCCGCCAAACAATGCAATGCTCCAACGCAAATGCTTTTTATAATTAAATGTAAAGATCAGACGCGACAACCACATCACTATAAAACCGAAGACAAAAGCGACAGCAACTGAAAGGAATATACCGATAATCACCGAAAGGGCCTTGTCCGTATTAATCAGCTCCGCATAGGTCACTCCGCCTTGAAGAATCTTGGACATGGCAAGAGCAGAACTACCCCCTAAAAGTCCGAACACCATTGAGACTGTAGTTGAAGTAGGCATTCCCAATGTGTTGAATATATCCAACAAAATCACATCGGTGGCAGCCACACTCAAAAATATGCACATCACATCATCAAAAGCATATTGGGTAGGATTCAATATTCCATGACGTGCAATGTCCATCATACCACTACTTGTGGAAGCACCGACAAAAATGCCAATGGCAGCCACAAGCAGAATCGTTTTGAACTTAGCGGACTTTGCTCCAACCGCAGGACTTAAAAAATTTACGGCATCATTGGCTACTCCTACAGACAAATCAAAGATTGCCAAGATGAAAAGAAAACATAAAACTCCAAGATAAAATATATCCATGGGACTTCAAAATTAAAATTTGCTTGCAAAGATAAGTTATTATTTGAATTAAAATAAAAAAAGCCCGGCTTTTTATATTGCCAATCTCCATATTGTTCGTCAACCCAAAAAGTCAACAAAAAAGGTCACCCTTCAGAATGCACAAATCCCGACAACTTTTCGGAAAATCATTTTTTATTGCTATCTTTGCCTTTCACAAAAACGGAAGTTAGCGTCATTATGATAAAATTTATCTGTCTGGGCAGCGGCAGCAGCGGAAACTGCTACTATCTGAATGCGGAAGGTTTCGGTATAGTGATTGATTTAGGCATCAGTTTCCGGACTTTCAAAAAGCATTTCCGCGATTACGGATTATCAATAAACGAAATTCGGGCACAGCTTATCACACATGATCATACGGACCACATCAAATCTGCCGGGGTGTTAAGTCAGGAATTTCATATTCCGGTCTATACTTCGGAAGCCGTACACAAAGGTATGGACCGTAACTACTTCATGAAAAAGAAAATAAACAAAAGCGAAGTACGGATTCTGCAGCAAGGAGAACCGGTATATATAGGTCCGTTCCAGATTACCCCCTTTCATGTACCCCATGACAGTAGCGACAACAACGGATATTTCATACAATATCAAAATGTCACTTTCTGTATCATTACGGACGCAGGTACTTTTACGGACGAAATGACCCGGTACATATCGAAAAGCAATTACCTTGTCATCGAAGCCAACCACGATGCGGACATGCTCGAAAACGGCCCCTACCCCCGCTACCTGAAAACACGGATAACCAGCACCAAAGGCCACCTGAGCAACAACGAGACTGCCCGGAATCTGGCCCTCCACCTTACCCCTGACATACACCATATCTGGCTGTGCCATCTGAGTGAAGAAAACAATCATCCGGAGTTAGCCCGCAAAACAATAGAAAGCGCTCTGATCGACGCCGGTGCTCCTTTGGGAAACGGACTGGAACTGGAGGTTTTGAAAAGAACCGTACCGAGCCGGCTTTACGAACTCTAAATCAAATTATCCTATGCAGGCTATCGTCATATATATACTTACGGCCTGCGCACTGATATATATAGTCGCGCGCACGTATTCCAGCATTTTGAATATACGAAGAAACACGCCCTGCAAAAACTGCTCCATTCCATGTAAATTGAAAAAAAATAGCAGAAAAGTTTGTGATTTCAAAAAATAGCATTAACTTTGCACTCGAAATCAAGAAAATGGTACCCTGACCGAGTGGCTAGGTAGCGGTCTGCAAAACCGTGTACAGCAGTTCGAATCTGCTGGGTACCTCACAAAAAAACTACAATCGATGATTGTAGTTTTTTTATTTTACAGCCTCACAATGCTAATATATTTGAGTATCTTTGTACTTTGTCATGATAGATAGTGCAACCATCAGTAGAGTTATGGAAGCCGCGGACATTGTGGACGTGGTAAAGGACTTTGTCACCTTACGCAAAGCCGGCGTGAACTACAAAGGGCTCTGTCCGTTCCACAATGAGAAAACTCCGAGCTTCGTAGTTTCCCCGTCCAAGCAATTATGTAAATGCTTTTCCTGCGGCAAGGGAGGGAACGCCGTCCATTTCATCATGGAGCACGAACAGATGACCTACCCCGAAGCCATTAAATGGCTGGGAAACAAATACGGTATAGAGGTTCAGGACAAAGAACTGACCGATGAAGAAAAAGTTGCCGCTTCCGCCCGCGAGAGCCTATTCGTCATAAATGAATGGGCACGTGACTATTTCATAAATCTGCTGCACAATCACGTGGACGGTGTTGCTATCGGTATGGCTTATTTCCGCAACCGCGGATTCAGGGATGATATCATTCAAAAATTCCAATTAGGCTTTGCGCTGCCATCGCGCGACGCTTTAGCCCGCGAAGCACAACAAAAAGGTTTCAACCCGGAATTATTATTAAAGACCGGGCTGTGTTTCCGAACGGATGACGGAAGACTGCTTGACCGCTATCACGGCCGGGTAATCTTTCCCGTACATACCATATCCGGCAAAGTTGTCGCCTTTGGCGGACGTATCCTTTCTTCCGACAAGAAGCTGGCCAAATACGTAAACTCCCCGGAGTCGATAATCTACAGCAAAAGCAAGGAACTCTACGGACTATATCAGGCCAAACACGCTATCGTAAAGCAAAATCGCTGTTTTCTGGTAGAAGGTTATACTGATGTGATTTCCATGCACCAAAGCGGCATCGAAAACGTTGTTGCCTCTTCGGGAACCTCATTGACCGAAGGGCAAATCAGACTGATTCATCGGTTCACCAATAACATTACGGTTCTATACGATGGCGACAGCGCCGGAATCAAGGCAAGTCTTCGGGGCATCGACATGCTTCTTGCCGAAGGGATGAATATCAAGGTGCTTTTACTTCCCGACGGAGATGACCCTGACAGTTTTGCGCGTAAACACAACGCCGCCGGATTTCAGGAATATCTGGAACAACATCAGGTTGACTTCATCCGCTTCAAGACCGGACTATTGCTTGAAGATTCCGGAAACGACCCCATCAAACGGGCAGGCCTGATCCAAGATGTCGTAAACAGCATCTCGGTCATTCCGGACCGTATCATAAGGCAGATGTATGCCAAGGAATGTGCCTCTATGCTGGGAATCAGCGAACAACTTGTCGTCAGCGAAATTGCAAAAATAAAAAAAGAGAAAGCGAAATCCGAGCGCACTGCCTCCGCACAAAAATCTGAAGGAACAGGAGAAAATGAGGAGGCGGGTGTCACGACGCCTGACCCGTCACCAAGTAGCATCGGCTCCCAACCGGCAACCACGCGGAAAGAAGAAGAATTACTGGTCCGGATCATTGTACGCTTCGGCGAACAGGTTTTGTTCAAGGCCGAAGACGATTCGGACATCAAAGTCGCCGCTTTCATTGCATCTGATCTGGAAGCGGATGGTCTGGAAATGCACTCTCCCCTTTTTCAGAGAATGCTAAATGAGGCTGCCAGTCACTGCCGGAACGAAGACTTCCATGCCCTGAATTATTTTCTGGCTCACCCCGATGCTGAAATCAGCAAGACCGCCGCACAGCTATGCGAAGACCGTTTCCAACTAAGCCAGAGGCAACAAATCGGATTTACAGAGGACAAAGACCGGTTACAGGAACTGGTACCCCGTTTACTCCATGATTTCAAGAATACGGAAATAAAGGAAGAAATGAAAAAACTTCTGATGCAACTTCGTTCTCCTGAAATAATGAACGACTCTGAAAAATGCCTTGCCATCATGTCCCGATACAAGGAACTTTGTGAAATAGAAAAACAATTCGCCCAGATTCTGGGCGATCGTGTGATCATGCCCTAAAAAGAATCCGAGCGAACTGCTTCCAAATATCAGAAACGGGCGTAAACCTGAATGTCGAAAGTATTATAATGACGACCTACCGAAACATTGCGGTCGTCCGTATAAGAGTAGTTGGCCTGGAAAATAAGATTCTTTCCCAAAAAATAATTGGCAGACAGACCATAGACCGTCTTCAGGGAACTCCATGTTTTGGCATCGCGATAACAATCCCAACGGGTATAGACTTTCAGATCCTTCATCACCGGCACACCAAGAGTAGCATACCACGCATTGCTGCGGTCCGGAGCCGCGGCATTCGTAATGACTCCTCCAACAGAAGACACATACTCTCCCCGGATCGCCCAATCGCTCTCATACTTCATACCAGCTCCCCAACGCTTGCGGGACACCGTCCGCAAAAGTTTAGGATTTGCAGGATCATAATTCTCGTTTGTATATTTACCATTCCACCCGAATCCTCCAATCGCCAGATTCTTTACGGGAGAAATCCACAGCCCCCCAATCAGATCCTTAAAATTGTCTTTATCCGTATGGTTAATACCTTGGCCATTAAAAAAGCCCAACTGGTAGTGCAGCCATTTATGCCCATCGCCGCGCGAAGGAAACAAGTCTCCCTGAATCTGCACACCGAGATCCCTTCCCGAGCTTTTATGCTCACCATTTCTGTCAGCTATGGACTCCAGTTTCATTGTTGCCTGGGAATAAGTGCCCATACCCACTGCCAGAGGGCTATAAGGATTTTCAAAGCCGAAAGAACGTTTGAACTGTCCCAGCTTGATCTGCGCGAAATCAAACTTCTGCCATTCTACAAACGCGTCCACAACGCGGGGACCTTTGTCTGTTCCCGGAGCATCATTCACCTCCATCTGCAAACGGTAATAAAAATCCTGAAAACAATATCCGTTCAGATACAACCGGACAAAACGCAGATCAAAGCCTCCGTTGGATTCCTCTCCCGCCTTGTTTGGAACAGAACGGTCCGAGACTGAATATTTTCCAACAACATAGCCTCCGAACTTGATACTCGGATCCGCCTTTTTCAACAAAGACTTCATTCTTTTGTCCTGAGCATCCGATATGGCCCCCTGCACAGAATCCGCATCCATAACTGCATCATACGGATATTCCGCCGCACCAAATGCCATTACCGAATGGGCAAGAAAAGTTAAAATAAAGATTTTTCGTTTCATCTTCTAAAAATAGCTGTTATAGAACGTGCAAAAGTACAAATAAAATATATCTAAACCATAATGTTTGTCTAACTTTGCATCCGCATCATGGAAAAAAGTACTTTAAACATTCTGCGCATCACCCTGTTTCTGTTGGCATGGCTTCAACTTGCCGGCACAAAAGCATCGGCTACAATCCCAACAGAAGAGGTGTCTCAAAAAATCGCTTCGCAGACCGACTCTCTCTCACCCGCTACCGAACAAAAAGGATTGCTGCGCAAAGTAGTCAACTATTTCAGAAACTCCGACAAGATCTCTCCCGACAAAAAATTCGATTTCGGATTCCTGCCCGGTCCCCATTACTCCTCGACAGCCGGACTGGGCTTGGGAATGGTTGCCACCGGCACCTATTCCACCGACAGGAGCGACTCACTGTTGCCGCGGTCCAACATATCCCTTTACGGCGACATGACAACAAAAGGTTTCCTGCTCATCGGCCTGAAGGGAAACAACATATTCCCCAAAGACAAATACAGACTCGACTACCGCCTGTACGTATATACATTTCCCACCGAGTTCTGGGGTATCGGTTACGAAAACGGAGATAATGACAACAACGAAACCGACTATCGCAGGATGCGTTTCGACATCATGGCCCGCTTCATGGCCCGCATTGCCCCAAACGCCTACCTTGGCCCCATCGTCAACATCAAATACATCCAAGCCCGCGATATTAAGCCCGAAGGAATCCATCTTTGGGCAGGAGAGAACCAGACGGTCCACTC
>VSQE01000027.1 GCA_009775705.1 Prevotellamassilia sp. | reverse complement strand
GGGGCGGGCAGGGGCCCATTGTCATCGGACAGGGCACGGAACGTCTGGAAGTGCCCCGCATGGCCGACGGAGACCTCTTCATCTCCCACTGGTCCACGGAAAAGGGCAAGAACGTGATGACCTACTGCCTCGCCTACGACCGGAAGAAATTCCATTCGCGCTGGGTGGCCTTCCGTTTCGACAACTCCACACGCCCCAAAACCGTCAGCCGCAAACCCTACGAACAACGGCCGCAATATCCCGCCGACCCGCAATTGCCCGCACAGTATGCCCTGCCCGACGACATTTCCTTCAACGGGTATCAGCACGGACATCTCTGCGCCTCGGCCGACCGCCTGTATTCCCGCACGGCCAACGACAACACGTTCTATCTGACCAATATGTCGCCGCAAACCGGTAACTTCAACTCGAAGTACTGGACGGGCTTCGAGGCCTTCGTGCAAGGCAAAGGCCGCAGCGCCACCTTCTGCGACACGCTCTATGTGGTCAAGGGCGGCACCATTGCCGACGGGCAGACGCTACGACGCTACGTGGCCGGAGGCCGCATGCCCGTACCCAAATACTACTTCATAGCCCTGCTGAAGGTAAAGGGCGAAGCCTACAACGCCATAGCCTTCTGGGTGGAGCACAAGGACTACGGAAACACCAGTCCTACAACGGAACGCCTGGCCGCTCACGCCGTTTCGGTGGACCGTCTGGAAGCGCTGACGGGCCTCGACTTCTTCCACAACCTGCCCGACGCCGTCGAGAAAGCCGTGGAACAACGGTGCGACTTAGCCTCGTGGGGCCTGACCACCAAGTGAAGAAGAAACAGGAAATCCCGTATGCCGGTTCCGTAAGAGGAAAAGCATACGGGATTTTTGTATAAGGCCAAACAGCCGTTGTCCACTGTTCCTGCATACATTTTTTCGTCCGTTGTGGGGGGGGAGACCGGCAAATAGAAATATTCCGCCGTTTTTTACAAGATTTTCTCTAAAAATTCATCTTCTCACTTCTTACAAGGAGGGTGGGGCAGAGCGTCCCGCCGGCTCCGCCCCAAAAGAAGCCCCCATGAACGGTCCTGAACCGGAGGGCCCGCAACTGACATTCGGCGGACACTTGGAGGTGGTGCGCCGGATTGAATTAGGAATTAGGAATTAGCAATTGAGAATTACTAATTGCTAATTCCTAATTTAATTATACCGCTCAGCGACGGCCCTTGCCCTTACACTCCGGACAGATGCCCTTCAGCACATAGTTAGCCGTGTGCAGGTCAAAATCTTCGGGCAGGTCTACGCTCGGCACCGGCAGTCCGCGCAGACACAGCGTACGCCGGCAACGCTCGCAATAGAAATGCGTGTGCAGGTCCGTCAGTCCCACATGATAATCCTCGCCACAATGGCAGTCCTCCGCACAGAGGGCATACTTGGTCTGTCCCGTTCCGTCCTCCACCGCATGCACGAGGTGATGGTCCAGAAAAAGGGTGAGCGTCCTGAAGATCGTGGATTTGTCCACCGTTCCTAATTTCGCCTCTACATCCGTCAGCGAAACGGCACAGTTCAGTTTCTGCATGGTGCGCAGGATGAGCAGGCGCAATGCCGTAGGCCGCACCCCACGCGATTCGAGTATTTTTTCAGATAAATCCATTTTTCATTGATGTGCTGCGGGACAAAGATACGACTTTTTTCATTTTATGCGTCTGGTCAGCAGGAACACATTGGCCACGCAGAGCAATGCCACTCCCGTATCGGCCAGCACGGCCAGCCAGAGCGGGGCCATACCTGCGGCTCCGAGCACGAGAACGGCCAGCTTGGAGCCCAACGCCAGCAGGATGTTCAGGCGCACCGTGCGCCTCACGGCCCGCCCTATACGCACCGCCTGCGCCACTTTTGACGGACTGTCGCCCTGTATCACCACGTCCGCCGTCTCCACCGCCGCATCGGCCCCGACACCGCCCATCGCGAAACCCACATGGCTCAGGGCCAGCACCGGAGCATCGTTGATGCCGTCGCCCACAAACGCCGTGCGCCGGCCGGGCTCCGCCACATAACGCGAGACGTGTTCCAGTTTTCCTTCGGGCAAGAGGTCGCCATACCACTCGTCCGCGCCCACCTGCCGCGCCAGCCGTTCCACACAGGCCGCTCTGTCGCCCGAGAGCACCGCCACGCGCTCCGTACCGAGGGCTTTCAGTTCCGTCACGGCACGGGCCGCATCGGTGCGGGGCTGGTCCGCAAAAAGGACACAGCCGGCATATTCACCGTCTACAGCACAGCAGATGACGGTGGCCTCCGCCTCCACGTCCGCGGGCAGTTGCACTCCCTCCGTCCGCAGCAGCCGCATGTTGCCGGCCAGCACCCTGTGTCCGGCCGGCAACATGCCGCCAAGCCCCAGTCCCGCCGTCTCTTGCAACTGCGTCACCGCCGCAGGCCGCAGGCCCCTTGCCCAGGCGTATGCCGTCAGGGCACGTGCCAGCGGATGGGTGCTGCGGACCTCTAAGGAAAGAAGTGCCTGCAACAGCTCTTCCTCCGAACGTCCGGAAGCCGGACATATCCTGTCTATCCGGAACGTCCCGTCGGTGAGCGTTCCCGTCTTGTCGAAAGCCACGGTGTCCAGCCGCGTCACCGCATCCAGATAGCTGCCACCCTTGAAAAGAATGCCGTGGCGCGCCGCCACGCCGATGCCGCTGAAATAGGCCAGCGGAACACTCACCACAAGGGCGCAGGGACAGGACACGGCCAGAAACACCAGCGCAGCCTTCAGGGCGGCAGGGCTCCAGCCGTCTGCCGTCATGAGCGGCCACAGGGCGATGAGAACAGCCAGCACAATGACCGTAGGGGTATAGACACGTGCGAAACGCCGGATGAAGACTTCGGCAGGAGCCTTGCGCTCCGCGGCATCGGCCACGAGCCGCAGTATGCGCGACAAGGCACTGTCGCTACCGGGCCTCGTCACACGCAGGCGCAGCTCGGCCTCGCAGACCACGGATCCGGCAGGCACCTCATCGCCCGGCTCCACGCGACGCGGCAGGCTCTCGCCCGTGAGTGCGGCGGTATCAATCACGGCCGGCGCCTCCAGCACGATGCCGTCCAGCGCCACCCGTCCGCCCACGGGCACACGCACCACGCTGCCCACGGCCACCGTTTCCGTCGGCAGGAATACCACCGTTCCGTCGCGTTCCACGGCTGCCTTGTCGGGGCGCAGGTCGGTCAGGGCACTGATGTCGCGCCGGGCCCGCCCGGCGGCGCGGTCCTGAAAGGCCTCGCCCACGGTATAGAAAAGCATCACCGCCACCGCTTCGGGAAACTCGCCGATGGCAAAGGCTCCGGCCGAAGCGACGGACATCAGGGTGAACTCGCTGAACGGCGTCCCGCTGCGCAGTTCGCGCCAGCCCTGACGCGCCACAGGAGCTGCCACAGGAAGCCATGCCGCTACATACCACAGCAGACGCAAGCGCGTATCACTGAAAAAATGCGTACCGGCGGCATCAAGCAGCAGGCCGGCCGCGAACAACAGAACGGAAACCAGAACAAAAGGCCGCACAGAGCCTCCGTGGGAATGGTGATGATGGTGTGACATATCAGTAAACCCGTTTTTTTCTTTACGGAACGGCACAAAGGTAGGAACTTATCCCTGCAACCGGGTTGCAACTTCGAATATCCCCCGCAAAACGTATTACTGTGTAAGTATGTCCTTAACGGTTACCTCGATTGTTTCCATCATTCTTGTTACTTCGATGGTCGTAAACAGTTCCTCACTTCCCATCGAAGGGACAAGGCTAAACCGCATTATTATGCTTCAGAACAACCCGTATTATCTGTTTTCTTCGTACATTTGCCTGCGAAGAAACGTGCCGGACACCTCGGCACCGATTGTATAAACAATAAAAAAAGACGAACATGAAAAAATTGATGACACTGGCCGCGGCAGCCCTGTTCTGCATAGGCCTCAGCGCACAATGCCCGCAGAAAAAATGCGGCAACTGCGAGAAAAAGACGGAACAGTGCGACCAGAAAAAGAAATGCGAGAAAAAAGGAAAGGAATGCTGCAAGACCGGCAAGAAATTTAAACAGGCCTGCAAAAAAAACTGTAAGACTTGTACCAAGCAATGTCCGCAGAAAAAGACCAAATAACCGGGAAGGGCAATTTTTCGAATCTAAAAGTAAGTTAATTAACATTTGCTTTTCGCCCGCGAATGCAGTATATTTGCACCAGCAAAGCAGAACAACCCTGAAAAGCCGCCTATCGGGCGGTTTTTTTCGTCGCTTAACGTGAAAAAAACATACTATCTTTTTTAAAAAAGGTCCCATCTTGTTCAAAAAAGATACTATGTTGTGAAAAATAGGTCCCTTCCCGGAGGTTTCCCTAAAAACCTACAGGTTAAACTTTGTACAGTACCATTAAAAAAACCGAAATAGCGGCCGCACGGTTTTACGCCCTTTTCAGTTTGGCACGGTTTTTGCTACGGGCCGGGCAGATTCCACACCCACAGAGAAGCACCGGAAAGGCTCCGTACGGTTTTAACGGGCCCGGATTGCTTTTTGTTCCGTCTTTTATCTCTTATTAGCTTAAAAATAACTACTTTTGCAGCGAAAAAAGGGATTTTTTGTAGACAAATGCAACGTTCCATGTCCCGAGAATAGAACAACTATCATAAAAAACTTTCATTATGAAAAAAAGAAACCTCCTCATGCTGCTGCTTGTCCTGCTGGCAAGCATGCCTGCCATGAGAACCGTGGCACAACAGCTCCCCGAGCTGCCCATGGACCCCGCCATCCGTTACGGCAAACTGCCCAACGGACTTACCTACTACATCCGCCACAACAAACTGCCCGAAAACCGGGCCCATTTCTACATCGCGCAGAAAGTGGGGTCGGTACAGGAAGACGACAACCAGCGCGGACTGGCCCACTTCCTGGAGCACATGTGCTTCAACGGCACGAAAAACTTTCCGGGCAACGGCGTGATACGCTTCTGCGAAAGCATCGGTGTGAAATTCGGCGAGAACCTCAATGCCTATACCAGCACTGACGAGACGGTCTACAACATAGACAACGTGCCCGTAAACGATGCCAACATAGACTCCTGCCTCACGATCCTGCACGACTGGGCCGACGGCCTCATCCTCGATCCTGCCGAGATAGACAAGGAGCGCGGCGTGATCCACGAGGAATGGCGCATGCGCTCCAGCGCCGGACAGCGCATCTTCGAGCGCAACCTGCCCACCCTTTATCCCGGATCGAAATACGGCCACCGCATGCCCATCGGACTGATGGAAATCATCGACAACTTCAAACCCGAGTTCCTGCGCGCATACTATGAGAAATGGTACCGTCCGGACCTTCAGGGCGTAATTGTCGTGGGCGACATCGACGTAGACAAGGTGGAGGCCCGCATCAAAGCCATCTTCTCGCCCATACAGATGCCCGAGAACGCCGCACCCTACGAGACCTATCCCGTACCTGCAAACGCCGAGGCCATCTACGTCATCGACAAGGACAAGGAGCAGCAGCAATCCATCATAGAACTGATGTTCAAGCACGACCCCCTTCCCGAAGCCTATAAGAACACGCCCGTCAGCATCAGTTACCAGCTCTTTACGGGACTGGCCTCGACGTGCTTCAGCGCCCGCCTGAACGAACTGTCGCAGAAACCGGACTGCCCCTTCATCGCTGCCGAAGCCGGCGACGACAAATATCTGATGAGCAAGACGATGAACGCCCTCACTGTCTATATCCTTCCCAAACCGGGACAGGACGCCGCCGCCGTGCAGAAGGTGATGGAAGAAGTGGAACGCGCCTCCCGCTTCGGCTTTACCGAGACGGAACTGATCCGCGCCCGCGAGGAGTTCATGAGCCGCATCGAAAAGATCTATGACAACCGCGAGAAGCAGCGCCACGACTTCTACGTGAGGCAGTACGTACGCCACTTCCTTGAAAAAGATCCCATCCCCGACCTCGAGACGGAATTCAACATCTATAAGGGCATCACGCAGCAGGTGACTTCGGCACAACTGTCACAGGCTGTCTCGGGCCTCTTCAAGGAACTGACGGCCTCGACCGATTCCAACTTCGTGTTCCTGGCCATGTATCCCGAAAAGGAAGGCGTGGCCATCCCCACCGCCGAAAGCATGAAACAGGCCGTGGCCGCCGCCAAAGCCGCCCAGCTGGAAGCCTACGTGGACAACGTCAAGAACGAACCCCTCATTCCCGTACTGCCCAAGAAGGGCAAGATCCTGAAAGAGGAGAAGGCCCCCTTCGGCTATACCTGCTGGACACTGGCCAACGGTGCCCGCGTCTTCTTCCGCAAGACGGACTTCAACGACTCGGAAGTGCAGTTCCGCGCCAGCAGTTTCGGCGGAAAGAGCCTCACCCGGGACAAAGACCTCGAACTCTTCAAAGGCATCATCACCGGCGGCGGCATGTCGGACGTGTTCGGCGTGGTGATGAACGCTACCGGACTGGGCAACTTCACCTCCGTGGAACTGGAAAAGAAACTCGCCGGCAAACAGGCTTCCTGCTCTCCCGCACTGGGCGAGGCCACGGAGACGCTGAGCGGAACCTCCACGCCCAAAGACCTGCGCACGCTCTTCGAACTCATCTACCTGCGCTTCCAGCAGCCGGCCAACGATACCGAAGGATTCAACAACTGCATGACCATGCTCCGCACACAACTCGAAAATCTGGAGAAGATCCCCGACATGGCCTTCTCCGATTCCGTGCGCAGCACCATCTTCGGACACAACCCGCACCGCGCCCTGCTTAAGAGCAAGGATCTGGACAAGATTACTTACGAGGACATCCGCCGTGTCTACTCCGAACGTTTCTCCGCCGCCGGCGACTTCGACTTCTACTTTACCGGAGCCTTCGACACCGACAGCCTCCGCGCCTTCACGGAGCAGTACATCGCCCCGCTCAAGGCCGTAAAGAAACGCGAAAGCTACACCGACCGCAAGATCCGTCCCGTAAAGGGCACCGTGGACAACCGCTTCGTACGCGCCATGGAGACCCCGCAGGGCAACATCGTACAGCTCTGGAACGGCGACCTCAAATATTCGATGAAGAACGCCGCCGCCGTAAACGCTTTGGGACAGATCCTCACACAACGCTACCTGAAGAGCATCCGCGAGGAAGGCTCGATGGCCTACAGCGTGGGAGCCTCCGGCAATGCCGAATACGGCATCAACGACAGCTATACCATCCAGATCTACTGCCCCGTGAAACCGGCCAAGGCCGACAGTGCCCTGCTGCTCATGGAACAGGGTATTCTCGAAATAGCCAAAGACGGAGTGACCAAGGAGGAGCTGGACAAGGTGAAGGAATTCGAACTGAAGGAATATGCCGACGGCCAGCACAAGAACGGCTACTGGCAGTCGCTCATCATGGCCCTGAACAACTGGAAACAGGACGAACAGACGGGCTATGAGGACACCATCAGGAACCTGACAAGCGAAGACATCCGGAAATTCGTCAACGACGTACTGCTGAAACAGCACAACCGCGTCACCGTGACGATGCTTCCGGCCGATCTTAAGGAATAACTCCCACACAAGCGGAACCCCCTGCAAGAGAGCGGACAGACTTTTAGCCTGTCCGCTCTCTTGTTTGGCAAATATTCCTTATCTTTGCAGAGGATATATGCGTGTGCTTCTGGTCAATACTTCCGAGAACACCGGCGGAGCGGCGATTGCCGCCCTGCGGTTGCTGAATGCCCTGAACAGACAGGACGGCGTGGAGGCGCGTATGCTGGTGCGCGACACCCGCAAGCCCGCACCGGGCAAAAACGTCATCACGTATGGGCCACGCCTGACAAACCGTCTCCGCTTTCTGGCGGAACGGCTGTACATCTTCGCCGCCAACGGATTCAGCCGGAAAAACCTTTTCGCCATCGACACTGCCACGCACGGCACGGACATCACCCGTCTGCCGGCCTTCCGGGAGGCCGACATCATCCATCTGCACTGGGTGAACCAGGGAATGCTGTCGCTCGCAGACCTGCGCCGCCTGCTGCAAACGGGAAAACCCGTCGTATGGACCCTGCACGACATGTGGCCCCTGACCGGCATCTGCCACCAGGCCGGCGACTGCCCGAAATGGCGGACAGGATGCGGCAACTGCCCGCTGCTGAACCACCCGAGCCCGAACGATATTTCCGCCACCACCTTCCGGCGGAAAGAAACAGCCTACCGGCACGGAAACCTCCGCCTCGTGACGTGCAGCGACTGGTTGCGCGACATCGCAATGGAAGCGCCACTGCGCCTCGGACGCAACGTCAGAAGCATACCCAACGCCATCGACACGGACTTCTACGCTCCGGCGGACAAGAAAGCGGCCCGCCGCGCTCTGGGACTGCCGGCAGACAAGCGCATCATCCTGTTCGTGGCCTTCAAGGTGACGGATCCCAACAAAGGCATCGGCTATCTATCGGAAGCCCTGCGCCGGATTGTCCGAGAGAACAACATCGGAAACCTCTGTCTGGTGCCCGTAGGGCGCGAAGCCGGCCAGCTCGCCGGAACAGCGGAATGCGAGGTACTGCCCTTCGACTACGTGTCGGACCGCGGGACCATGCGGCAACTCTACTCCGCCGCCGACGTGCTGGCCATGCCGACACTGATGGACAACCTGCCCAACACCATCGTGGAGGGTATGGCCTGCGGACTGCCCTGCGCCGGATTCGACGTAGGGGGACTGCCCCAAATGATAGACCACGGAAAGAACGGCTATCTGGCCCGCTTCAAGGATGCCGCGGACCTGGCAAGAGGACTGCTCTTCCTGCTGCAAGCGGCAAACTACGACGAAATAAGCCGCCGGGCCCGCGAGAAGGCGGCGAACAGCTATTCGGAAAAGACCGTAGCCGCGAAATATCTGGCCTGCTACCACGAATGTCTGGCCGCAACGGACACTTCCTCTCAACGAACATAACCTGTAAAACACATAAAACCCATTTTTTCTGCATGTCGGAACCTCCGCTAAAAATCACCGTAGCCACGGTCACCTATAATGCCGCCGCGCTCATGGAACGTACCATCGCCAGCGTGGAAGAACAGAACTATCGCCACGTGGAGCACATCATCGTCGACGGAAATTCCGAAGACTCCACGCTCGAACTCATACACCACTATCAGGAACGCAACAGCGTTGCCGATATCCGTCACGAGATAGCCTGCCTGAGCGAACCGGACAACGGACTGTACGACGCTATGAACAAGGCCATCGACATGGCTACGGGACACTATATCGTATTTCTCAATGCCGGCGACAGATTCCACAGTCCCGACACGCTTTCCCTCATAGCCAGCGCCGCGGCAACGGCTCGGCCTGCCGTGGTCTACGGCGACACCCACCTGGTGGACGGCACGGGCCGCTTTGTACGGCGGCGGCGCCTCACCCCTCCCGAACGCCTCAGCTGGCGGTCTTTCCGCCACGGCATGCTGGTATGCCACCAGGCTTTCTTCGCACGCACCGACCTGGCCCGCAGTTGCCGCTATGACCTGCGCTACCGCTTCTCGGCCGACTTCGACTGGTGCATCCGCATCATGCGCGAGGCGCGCCGGCAAAAGGCGGTCCTGAGAAACGCACATACCGTTGTGACGGACTACCTGAACGAGGGCATGACCACCCGACACCACAAAGCCTCGCTGAACGAACGGTTCCGCATCATGACGCGCCACTACGGCTGGGTGGTAACCCTCGTCATGCACGGATGGTTCGTAATACGCGGCGTACTGAAAAAATAAATCCGCCGACATGAAAAAACAACATCCTCTCTCGCCCGAAGAAATCTACAGCCGTGCCGCCGCACGCTGCGCCGCACGCGAATACTGCCGCAGCGAATGGCTCGAACGGATGATGCGTGCCGGACTGACGGCCGAAGAAGCGGAAAAACAGATAGACCGGCTGGAGGACGAAGGATTCATTGACGAGAAACGCTATGCCCGGGCCTTCGTACACGACAAGACCTGCTACGACCGCTGGGGCCGCCTGAAGACAAGACAGGCCCTGAGAATGAAGGGTATTCCCACGACGGTGGCGGACGAGGCACTGGCCGGCATCGACGGGAAAGACTACGCTGAAGGCCTGCGCCGGCTGTTGCAGACAAAGGAAAAATCGCTGCCCGAAGACCTGCCTGAACACGAACGGCGAGCCCGTCTGGCACGGTATGCCGCGGGAAGAGGATTCGAGGCCGAACTGATTTTCGATATAATCTGACACTTTCCGGCCATACTGCCGGAAGAAAAGCCACGACTTTGCAAAAAAATCGTACCTTTGCAAGGTATCAAAAAAAATTTTTTTATTCACTTATCTTTTTAAACAGCACAGATATGAAAAAGATCATTACAGCACTGGCGCTTGTCCTCTCCTTTGCCTGGGCGGTTCCGTCCGCGGCACAAGGTATCAAGTTTGGTGTAGTCGGCGGTCTGAACCTGACAAAAATGAACTTCAGCAGCGGGTCCGACAACCTGAATTCGGACAACCGTTGCGGCTGGTACTTCGGTCCGAAAATGAACATCAGCCTGCCCTTGGGCATTGGTCTGGATGCCGCCGTAGAGTACAACCAGCGCCGCCTGAACATCAACGAGAGCGAAGATGGCGTGAAATACGAAGACGGAGAGACCTTCCGCAGCATAGAGATTCCGGTGAACCTCCGCTACAACTTCGGTCTCGGCTCCATCGCCTCGGTCTATGTCTCCACAGGTCCGCAATTCGGCTTTGCCGTGGGTAACAGCAAAATGTGGGACGGCATGTTCAAGAGCGAAAAAATGAACACCTCCTGGAATATCGGTGCCGGTGCCAAACTCATGAACCACCTCGAACTGGGCATAGGCTACAACTTCGCCATGACGAAATGGGCCAAAGCCATTGTCCCCGAATCCTGGCAGGGAGAAGGCGAGGGCTACAACTTCAAGGCCAATACGTTCCAGGTGCAGGTGGCCTACCTGTTCTAACCCTGATCCGGAAAAAATGATACGACTCAACTGTTTTTTTCAGGCGGCCGAAGGCAAATATGACGAGGCCCTGGAAGCCGCCATCGCCCTGACAGCCTGCTCGCAGCAGGAAGAGGGCTGCATCGCTTACGACACGTTCGAGAGTTCTACCCGCGCAGACATTCTCATGATTTGCGAGACCTGGACCGATGACGAGGCACTGGCCGCCCATTCGGCTTCGGAACACTTCAAGAAATACGTAGGCCTGCTCGAAACACTGGGAACCCTCAAACTTGAACGCTTTGAGTTCTGAAAGGCATCACACACCTTATCTTGACAAAAACCGGGGCTTGCAGTTTTACATCCTGCAAGCCCCGGTTCTTATGTTTCCATACGGCCGCTTCCGTTAAAGAAAACGCCCGCCCGTGATTTCGTCCAGCCCGAGAGAACGGTAAAGCATCTGGTAATACTGAGGCTCCTCCTCGTAGAAGAATCCGATGCGGCCGTCCTTCTGAAGTGTCATGGTGGAATAGGCCGATCCTTTGTCCGTGACCAAAAAACTGCCCTGCCATCCGGAAGCGAAACGGAGCGGCGTATTATAGTCCGAAGGTGCGGCCAGTTCCTTCCAGTAAATTGTCACATTGCTGCGGCCCGGACCTGCGGGGATGCTTTGCAGGGCCAGATGGGTGCGCGCTCCGTCCGCACGGCGAGCCGGAATGATAAGGATCTCTCCGTTACAGGGAGTACCCTCGTTGCTGATGCCGCCGGGAGCCGTGCGCGAATCGACGGGATAGCCCCAGATGCCTTTCGCACGCTTCGCATCCGTATAACGGAACACGTTGAAAAAACGTCCGCCGTGCTTGCGCGAACTGAGAAGAACGGAACCATCGGGCAACTCCTCGCACTTGGGTTCGTCACCTTTAGGGGCACAAGATTCAACGGCCGATCCCAGCACGTCCCACGTGCGTCCGAAATCATCGGAATAGATTACGAAGTTGCCCCGATGCGTACAAAGCGCTCCGTAAAGACGATAATATTTGCCTGTTTTTATACGACTGCTCTGACAAATTCGGCCCGACCCCATGAAAAGCCCGTTGATGCGTCCGCCGAAAAGGTTGTGATAAATGTGGCGCGTATGGTCGGCCACGGTATCTGTCTGCCACTTCCATTCGCCCGTGCGGCGGTCGCGCCGGGCATGAACGCTCACAAGCCGCTGGCTGTGGGCTATTGTCGACTTCCAATAGGGAATATCTCCCGACACACATACCAGCAGAAGCTCGTCACGCTCGCGGTCGGCCACCAGGCAGGCATCGCCATAGCCCGTATCGGCTCCCTTTCCCGTACCCACAAGCACGTTGAAGGGTTCGCCCCACGTCTTGCCGTTGTCCGTACTGATACGGCCCAGAATATCCACACGCCCGTAGCCGATGTCTCCGCCACAGGGCCTGCGGTCGCTCAGGGCGATGATGTCGCCGCAAGGTGCCTTGGCAATGGCGGGAATGCGGTAAGGATGCCCCGATGTGTCGCCCGTATGGAACAGAAGTGTCTGCGCGGAAAGCATACCCGCGCCGCACAACACAAAAAACAAAAAAAGAATTTGTCTCTTCATGATTTAAATCAGTATTAAGGTTTTTTACTTTATTGATTGGACCAACAGGTCTTATCCTATCCTTTATTCTCCCCACGATCCCCGGTCGAGGCTGCGGTAGCCCACGGCTTCGGCCACATGGGCGGCACCTGTCTGTGCGGATCCGTCCAGATCGGCCAGTGTGCGCGCCACCTTCAGAATACGTTCGTAGGCCCGTGCCGACAGGTCCAGCCGCTTCATGGCGCGTCCCAGCAACTCGGCCCCTCCGGCATCGGGACGGGCATATTTCTCAATCAGACGGGCAGACATCTGGGCATTGCAATACACTCCCTCCTCGTCTCTGAAACGCTCCGACTGCACAACCCGCGCCCTGGCCACCCGCTCACGGATGGCCGCACTGCTTTCGCCTGCCGGAGCCTGCGCCAGTTTCTCTAACGGTACAGGGGTCACCTCCACCTGAATGTCGATGCGGTCCATGAGAGGACCCGACACCCGCCCCATATACCGCTGTATCTGGCCGGGCATACAGCCGCAACGCCTTGAAGGATGGTTGTAATAGCCGCAGGGACAGGGGTTCATCGAAGCCACCAGCATGAAGGAACAGGGCAGGGTAGCCGTATATTTGGTTCTCGAAATCGTGATGACACGGTCTTCGAGCGGCTGGCGCAAGGTTTCCAGTGCCGAACGGCTGAACTCGGGCAACTCATCGAGAAAAAGCACTCCGTTGTGTGCCAGACTGATCTCGCCGGGACGGAAACTGGTTCCTCCCCCGATGAGTGCCACATCGGAGATGGTATGATGCGGCGAACGGAACGGACGGGAGGAAATGAGCGACACATCGCGATCCAGCTTTCCCGCCACGGAATGAATCTGCGTCGTCTCCAGGCTCTCGGACAAAGTGAGACGGGGCAGAATGGAAGGGATGCGCTTGGCCATCATGCTCTTGCCGCAACCCGGACTGCCGATAAGCAAAAGGTTATGACCGCCCGCGGCAGCCACCTCACAGGCGCGTTTCACGTTTTCCTGTCCTTTGACATCGGCAAAATCGGGCAGGCAACTGTCCTGCGCCCCGCGGAACTCGGCACGCGCATCCACCTCGGTGGGGCGCAAGTCTTCGCCGCCGTTCAGAAAGTCCACCACCTGCCGCAGAGTACCCGCTCCATATACTTTAAGTTTATTGACAACCGCGGCCTCGCGTACGTTCGCCTCAGGCACCACCAAGGCCTCGAAACCCAGTTCACGGGCCTTGACGGCTATGGGCAACGCGCCTTTCACAGGACGCAGACTGCCGTCAAGGCCGAGTTCGCCCACAAACATCATCCGCCTCATGTCCCGGCCGGTGCCGGCCAAACCTGCCGCCGCCAGCAGTCCCACCGCCAGCGGAAGATCGTAGCCCGTACCTTCTTTCCGCACATCGGCGGGAGCGAAGTTGACGGTGGTCTTCATCTGCGGGAGGTGAAAACCGGAATTCATCAGCGCGCCCTCCACACGGGTGCGGCTTTCGCGCACGGCGCTGTCGGGCAAACCCACCATGAAGAAATCGCCACTGCCCTTAGCGGTATTCACTTCCAGAAAAACAGGCATGACAGTCAGTCCGTTGACCGCCGCGGTATTTATCTTTACGAGCATTTCTCTTACACGTTTTTTTCATTCCAACAGACGGGCCACACGTTCCTCCAGTTCCTTAACCGGCACGTCGCGGTCCACTATCTTACCATCGGCACCGACCAGCAGATTTCCGGGAACGCGACGCACTCCCAGCCGGCAGGCCAGCGGCGAGGCGAAAGCTCCGCCCTCGCAGACCATGACGCTGCGCAGACTGTCATTCTCCACCCCGCGCCGGCATACTTCGGGCGAGGCATCGAGCGATACAACCATCAGCTGCAGGCGGTCGGGATAAGCCCGTTGCAGACGGCGTACGGTCTGCAACTGCATGGTGCAGTCTGTATTCCACGTCGCCCAGAAAAGGACGAGAAACGGCCGGCCGGAAAAATCGGAACGCGACAGTTTCTCTCCCGTCAGACTGACGGCCGAGAAATCCGGACAGGACCGGCCTTTACCTGTCTCCAGCACCGGCCGCAAGCGGGCTTCCATATTCAGCAATGCAATATTGGAGGGCTGTGCCTTTTTCATGACATCGAGCAAAGGCAACACTACGGCGGGATCCGGGGTGCGCGCCGTGGCGAAGTATTTTCTGAAAACGGCCAGTGCGGCCAACGATGCGGGATGGTCGCGCACAAACTGTGCGGCTGCCAGCCGGCTGTCGTTTTCGGGCTTTCCTACGCAAGCAAACCGGAAATCCGTCAGTAGCTCATTCTCCTTCGAGCCGGAGATGTCGGCCTCGGAGAGTTTGGCGGCATCGCCGCGCATCTTGATCACTTTGCCCGGTTCGGCAATGATGCTGGTACTGGAAAAATTGGGGTAGAGCAGCGTCAGGACCGCCGGTTGCGAGAGGGAACGCTCATAGCTGAACTTCCCGTCTTCGATACGGATGGTATCCACTCCATCGAAAGCGTCCTCCTCGCCATATACGTAAAACTCCGCCTGACGAATACCGTCCAGACGGCCTTCTATGCGCCAACGGTCATCGGAAACTCCACAGCCCGCGAGCAGGAAAGAAAGCAGGATAAAACTCGGGAACAAAATACGTAAGGACATGAAACGTGGGTCTTTTTCTTAAGAATGAAAACGGGAGGAAGTCCGGGAATATCCATCCCCTTCACTTCCTCCCACAGAACTATCTTTGATCGGTCAATACCTTATTCACTTCACGAGATTCCGGAAACCCGAATCATTGAAGAGCTTGATGAACTCCAGGTCTTTGGCGGCACGTGCCTTGAGCGAAGCGTCCTTGGCAACGGCATCCTTCAGGTTGGAAAGAGCGGAGGAAGAACGTCCGCTGCGGGCATCGACAATGGCCTTGAGATAACTCGTAACTCCATCGGGACGGGCCACGCCGGCAAGCGTCTGCGATGCGGCGCTGTAGTCCTTGTTAAGAATCTGGGCCAGTGCGGCGCTGTTCGACTTCACGCCGGAAAGGTTCTGGGCGGCCTGGGAATAGTTACCGCCGGCAATCTGCAGATTGCCGAGCACTTCCTTGTAGTTCTTGGCTGCCGTAGCACGGGTCAGAGCCTCGTAGGCTTCGGCAGAACGTCCCTGCGAGAGTTCCACCAGAGCGATGTTGGCATTCACTTCGGGAGCGTCGCTCTTCTTCGAAGCCGCGGTGGCCAACAGATTCTTGGCCGTATTCACATCGCCTTTCAGATAGGCCAGACGGGCCAGGTTGTTATAGGCGCGATAATCGTTCGGGTAGTTCTTCACCGTTGTGGTGTAAATGCCCTCCTGCTCGCCGGCATTTTCCGTCAGCGTGGCGGCATAAAGCAACTCTTCTACCGAGAGTTTGGAAGCGTCTTCCTTATACTGTGCCTGGATTTCATCGTCGCTGCGGCCGATGATGTTATAGTTCACCGTCATGCGGGCGCGGCGCAACTCGGGCAAGATCTCGTCGGCCAGTTCCCTGAAGGCGGCGGACATGTTCTTGATCTGCTGCTCACGTTCTTCGGGATCCTCATACATGGAAAGCACACGTAGAATGACTTCCTTGTCCTGAATGTTGGACTGCGACACCAGTTCCTGGAATCCTTCCCAGTCCTCGGCCGTGTATTTGGAATCCACATCGGCAGCCAGATCTAAACCTTTAAGCTGTTTCTTCACAAAGGAAGAGGACGACTTCTCGCGGTTCTCGGCCAGACGGGTGTTGAAATTCAAACGGCCGTCGGGCGAAGCGTAGGCCGACACTTCGATGTTGTCCAACTGGAAGCCGTTCTGGTCGGCTTTGATTTCACGCAAGGTACGCACGAAGTCCTGCACGGAAACCGTTTTCAGTTCACTGGTACGGATATTGGCCTGGTTGATGAGGTATTTTATCTGTGCGCTCTTGGTCTGCGCGATGGCATACTGATAAGCATCCTCCGAACCGGCGGGAGAGGATGTCATGGCAGTGAGATTCACCAGAGAGGATGTAGCCAGCACTCCGTCGGCCACCTTCACGGCAGGCACATTCACCGATTTCTTTCCCACACGCGCATCGAACGTGAGATAGAGTTCGCTCTGAGCCATCTCAGGCACATACTTGAAGGTATTCTTCATCGTATAGTTGCCACCCACCTTATAGGAGATTTCCTGATCGTTGCCCTGTACCTTCTCACCCTGGAACGTAGCGGACTGTCCTTTGGCCGCCCCGCCGGCATAGCGCAACTCGGGAGTAACGGTAACGACAGCCTTTTTCTTCATATATTTTTCGGGGAAACGGCCGTTGACAGTTACAGGAACCTGTCCTGCTACGGCTTCGAGAGGAGAGGGGGTTACGGTGAAGTTATCAGCCGAGAGTTCACCCATCTTGTTACAAGAGGTAAGAGCGAGCGACGTTAAGATCGCTGCCGACATCACTAATTTGTTTTGCATAATGGTAAAATGGATCTTTTGTGTATCAGTTTACTGTGCAGCAAAGATACGGATTATTCTCCGTTATACCGTGCTTTTCCCGTCAAAACTTAAAAGATGCGAAGAAATAAAGCTTTTTTAAAGGGACACCATATATTTTATAATTATCACTCTCCCCAAAAAATTCCATAAAGGGCTTCAGGACAGTTTGCCGGCAAGATAGCGGGCCG
The DNA here is from genome assembly GCA_009775705.1 of Prevotellamassilia sp. Classification (GTDB taxonomy): domain Bacteria; phylum Bacteroidota; class Bacteroidia; order Bacteroidales; family Bacteroidaceae; genus Alloprevotella. The sequence continues at coordinate 13,621 of VSQE01000027.1, read as the reverse complement.
TATATCCGCGCCCTGCGGCAACAATCTGTTCAGGTGTACCCTCGGTCACAATGCGTCCGCCCTCGCGTCCGCCTTCTGGACCAAGGTCTATGACATGGTCCGCACATTTCACTACGTCCATGTTGTGTTCAATGATGACGACGGTATGTCCGCGGTCTATCAGGGCCGCAAAACTGTCTAAAAGTTTCCGGATGTCGTGAAAATGAAGTCCCGTGGTGGGTTCGTCAAAAATGAAAAGGGTAGGTTCGGCACGTTCCTGACCGAGATAATAGGCCAGCTTGACGCGCTGGTTCTCACCGCCCGAAAGGGTGGAACTGGCCTGGCCCAACTTTATGTAGCCCAGTCCCACGTCCTGCAAGGGCAACAGCCGGCGCACAATCTTCTCGCGCCGGTGCTCGCGGAAAAACTCTATGGCCTGGTTGACGGTCATCTCCAGCAGGTCGAAAATGTTTTTCCCCTCGAACCGCACATCCAGAATCTCGCTCTTGAAACGCTTTCCGCCACAACTCTCGCACTCCAGCACAAGGTCGGCCATGAACTGCATCTCCACCTTGACGGTTCCCTCGCCCTTGCATTCCTCGCAACGGCCGCCGTCGGTGTTGAAACTGAAAAAGGCGGAAGTGAACTCCATCTGACGGGCCAGAGGCTGGTCGGCCATGAGTTTGCGTATCTCGTCATAGGCCTTGACATACGTGACGGGATTGGAACGGGACGATTTCCCGATGGGGTTCTGGTCCACGAACTCCACGGCACGCAGGCAAGCTGTATCGCCGCCCAGACTGATGTACTCGCCGGGGCGGTCGCACACCTCGTCAAGATTCCGTTTGAGGACCCGGTACAGGATGTCGCGCACAAGGCTGCTCTTGCCCGACCCGCTGACTCCGGTGACTACCGTCATCACGTTGAGCGGGAAGCGCACGTCAATTCCCTTCAGATTGTTGGCGCGTGCGCCGCGTATCTCTATGAAACGGTTCCACGCACGGCGCACGGCGGGAACGGAAATCTGCTCGCGGCCAAGCAGATAATCGAGCGTATGGGAAACCGGACCGTCTCCGGCGCACTCGGGAAGGACATTGTCCGAAACGGCTCCCGCCCAGACCACTTCGCCGCCCAGACGGCCGGCTTCGGGACCGATGTCTATCACGTAATCGGCCGCGCGGATTATCTCCTCGTCATGTTCCACCACAACGACGGTGTTTCCCAAATCGCGCAACTGCCGGAGCACACGGATGAGACGCTCTGTGTCGCGGGAATGAAGACCGATGCTCGGCTCGTCGAGTATGTAGAGCGACCCCACCAGTGAAGAGCCTAACGACGTGGCCAGATTGATGCGCTGGCTCTCACCGCCCGAAAGGGAATTGGAAAGACGGTCCAGCGTGAGATAGCCCAGTCCCACATTGACCAGAAAATGCAGGCGGTTCCCGATTTCCGTGAGCAGACGGGCCGCAATTCTGCGGTCGGCCTCCGAAAGTTCCAGGCGGGCAAAGAATTCCGCCAGTTCGCTGACGGGCATCCGCACCAGCTCCATGATGGTGCGGCCGCCCACACGGACATATCCGGCCGCAGGTTTCAGACGGGCCCCGTGGCAGACGGGACACTGGGTCTTGCCCCGGTAACGGGCCAGCATGACACGGTATTGTATCTTGTACTGTCCGGCTTCGAGCATACGGAAAAAGGCATCAATGCTGACCTGCTCCTCCGGCGGCAGGGAACGCTCTTCGTCATCGCCGTGCCAAAGCAGATCCTTCTGTTCGCGCGTCAGATTGTAATAAGGCTCGAACACCGGAAAATTCTTCCGGGCTGCACGACGACAGAATTCCTCGCGCCACAGTCCCATTTTCTCACCGCGCCAGCATACCACGGCTCCGTCGTAAACACTCTGCGAAGTATCGGGCACCACCAGCGATTCGTCAATACCGATGACACGCCCGAAACCCTCGCACCGCGGACAGGCACCCAGCGGAGAATTGAAGGAGAACATGTTGTCGTCAGGAACCTCGAACGTAAGTCCATCGGCCTCGAAACGTGTGGAGAAACAGTGCAGGGCACGGGAAGGATAAAAACGCAGCAAACAGGAGCCGTCGCCCTCGAAGAAAGCGGTCTCTATCGAATCGGCCAGACGCGAAAGCGCGTCTTTCTCGCCGGCGGCGGGCACCGTCATGCGGTCGATGAGCAGATAAAGGTTGTCCGCTGTGGCAACCGAAGCGTCAAAATCCTCAATGCGGACAATCTCGCCGTCTGTGTCAAGACGGGAAATTCCTTGCTTCAGATAGATTTCAAGCTGCTGGGCAAGGGTTCTCCCTTCGGGAATTTTGAAAGGCGCCAGCAGGGTAAAGCGTGTTCCGGGCGAATAGGACAAAACGCTCTCCACGACATCCCCCACCGAATGGCGCTTTACTTCCTGCCCGCTGACAGGAGAGAAGGTATGCCCCACACGGGCGAAAAGCAGCCGCAAATAGTCATAGATTTCCGTAGATGTGCCCACCGTAGACCGCGGATTGCGGCTGTTTACCTTCTGTTCGATGGCAATGGCGGGCGGAAGCCCCTTGATGTAGTCGCATTCGGGCTTGTGCATTCTTCCCAGAAACTGCCGGGCATACGCCGAAAGACTTTCCACATAACGCCGTTGTCCTTCGGCATACAGCGTGTCGAAAGCCAGCGAGGACTTGCCCGAACCCGAAAGTCCCGTGATCACGACCAGACGGTCACGGGGTATTTCCAAACTTATATTCTTCAGATTGTTGACGCGGGCGCCCTTGATACTGATGCTTCCGTGCATGTCCATATTCGAGAGGGAAAAATTTCTGTGAATTCTATCTTATATTTTTATATTCATGTGAGACGGTCAGCAACGGCGGTCGTTCTCAATGAGCGCCAGCAGTTTCTCTACGGCTTCCTCGGCCGGAATGTTCTTTTCCACACAGATCTTGCCGCGATACAGGCTCACTTTTCCGCGCGCCGCGCCTACATAGCCGTAGTCGGCATCGGCCATCTCGCCCGGACCGTTCACAATGCAACCCATGATGCCTATCTTCAGGCCTGCCAGATGGGCCGTAGCGGCTTTGATGCGGGCTATGGTGGATTGCAAGTCGTAAAGCGTGCGGCCGCAACCGGGACAACTGATATATTCCGTCTTTACGGTACGCAGCCGTGCCGCCTGCAAAATGCCGAAGGCCGTTTCGTCCGCCTCGCGGGCGGAAATGCCCGCCTTGCCGTCCGGAGCGGAAGCGTTGAACAGGCAGATGCCGTCTGTGAGACCGTCAAACAGCAAAGCTCCCATATCGGCGGAAGCCATCAACTGGAAATCTTCTTTCGCACCGGCCCCGCAGCGGTATTGCTGGTAGAACACGACGGGAGCGGGAATCCTTTCCACCCAGAGTTCGTGAACAAGCGCCCGCAGTTCGCCCGTCCGGTTGGGATGGTTGCTCTGCGCGATGACCACCATTTCGGGATGCCGGCGAAGACAGGCCTTGACTTCGTCGTTGAGGGCGGGATAGCTGAGAAAAAGAAATTTCAGTGCCGCCCGGCAGGCTCCCACCATCATCAGCGTCTGGGGAGTATAGGCGGGCCAGGTCCCTTCCTCGCCGGTCCATGCAAAAGCATCGACAATATATCCCGCCCCGGATATCCGCTTTTCGGGATCGGGAAGGTTCGTGCCGCAATAAACATAGTCCGGAGTAACGGTTCCCGGGTCGGCCGATCCGTCGAGACGCACGGAAACCACCACCGGAGCATTGTCTCCGCCGATATTGGCCACGGGACACGTGGGACGCCTCACGGGGCGCAGATAATCGAACTCCGGAGCACGGCGGCCCGGTATGAAAGGATGACGGCTACGGCTCTCCACCACATAGGAAGCCAGCTTGTAGGCCACGGGAATCTCCTTTTCCGGATCCTCGCTGAGCGAGACGCGGATGGTGTCGCCGATGCCATCGTTCAGTAAGGCTCCTATCCCGACGGCGCTCTTGATGCGTCCGTCCTCGCCTTCTCCGGCCTCGGTCACTCCGAGATGCAGCGGAAAAGCCATGTTTTCCCTGCGCATCACCTCGCAGAGCAACCGTACGCTGCGCACCATGACCACCGTATTGGAAGCCTTGATGGAAATGACCACATCGGTGAAGTCTTCCTTCACGCAGACCCGCAGAAACTCCATGCAACTCTCCACAATTCCCTCGGGCGTATCGCCGTACCGGCACATGATGCGGTCGGAAAGCGAACCGTGATTCACGCCGATGCGTATCGCCGTACCGTGTTCGCGGCAAATAGCCAGAAACCTCCGGAAACGCTCTTCCAGCCGTTGCAGTTCGGCAGCATATTCCCCGTCCGTATATTCCAGTTGTCTGAACGTGCGCGCGGGGTCCACGTAATTGCCGGGATTGATGCGCACCTTCTCCACGATACCGGCCGCCACATCCGCTACGTTCGGATTGAAATGAATATCCGCCACAAACGGACGGTCATATCCGCGCCGGTGCAGTTCCTCACGTATGTTCCGCAAGTTGTTGGCCTCTATCGTGCCCTGTGCCGTCAGCCGCACATAGTCGGCTCCGGCTTCGATGATACGGACACACTGCTCCACACAGCCTTCCGTATCGGTAGTGGCCGTCGTGGTCATGCTCTGGATGCGCAACGGATGTCCGCCTCCGAGCGGACGGTTGCCCACACGCACCTCGCGCGAGGCCCGCGGGTTATAATTGAATATATCCATCGTTCAAGTGTTCTCGGGGATGAAACGTTTTTTCCGCCGGATGGCGTTTTCAGTTGGTTTTGAAACGGTATTTCACTTCGGCCAGATCGGCATTGGCCTTTACTATCTTTTCTTTCAGTCCTTCCTTATAGGCCGCCAGTTTTCCGGCCAAAGTCCCGTCGGACAGGGCCAGCATCTCTACAGCCAAAAGCGCGGCGTTCTGCGCGGCGTTCACACCTACCGTCGCCACCGGTATGCCCGGCGGCATCTGTATGATGGAAAGCATGGCGTCCAGACCGTCCAGCATCCCCTTGATGGGCACACCGATCACCGGCAGCGTGGTTCCCGCCGCGATCACTCCGGGCAAAGCGGCCGCCATGCCCGCTCCCGCAATGATGACCCGCAGTCCGCGCTGTGCGGCCCCGCGGGCAAATTCCTCCACTTCCTGCGGAGTGCGGTGGGCCGACAAGGCATTCATTTCGAAAGGAACTTCCATCTCGTCGAGCATACGCGCCGCCTTTTCCATGACAGGCAGATCCGAAGTGCTGCCCATGATAATACTTACAACTGCTTTCATTTATAATATGATATATAATTTCTAATTACTAATTGCCAATTCATATAAGGACAATGCACGCCCATCCGCAGACAATTCCCACCAGTGTTCCCCAACCCACCTCGCGGAGCGTGTGCTGACGCAGGATGAGCCGCGACGTGCACACCAGTCCCGACATCAGAATCGTCAGGCAAAGCCAAGGGGTAGGATCAAACGTGAAGATCAGGGAAAAAGCCATCAGCGCCCCTATCACTCCGCCCGATGCCGCCGCATGGGTACTCACCTTCACCCAGCGGTTCAGCAGGGCGCAGACAATCTGTATGGCAAGGGCGCCGGCAATGATTCCCATCGTGAAACGGGGCATGTGCAGGTTGTTCATCAGATACAACAGAACGGCATAGCACGTAATGGAAAGCACATACGGCACATAGCGGCGTTCGCGGCGCACCAGTTGGTGGTGCTTCCATCCGTTCAGCTTCCGGTACAGGAAGATGGAGAAACGGGGCAACACCACCGTAAAGACATACACGGCCGTCAGCAACAGGGTCTTGTACAGGAAAGGCAACAGGTTCAGATAACTGAATATCAGCAAGACGGCAAAGGCCACCACGGGCAGATAGAACGGCGAGAACAGCTGCGAGACAAAACGAGCCGTCAGAATGATGTATCTGTTGTTCAGAGTGAATGTCATCGTATCGAATTCTTTTTTTCAATTCAGTCCTTGCGCAGGCGGGCTGTAGGTATGCCCATCATCTCCCGGTATTTGGCCACGGTTCTCCGCGCCACGCGGAATCCCTTTTCCCGCAACGCCTCAGCCAGACCGTCGTCCGTCAGCGGAGAGTGTTTGTCCTCTGTAGCCAGAACCTCGGCCATAGCGGCCTTGACCTGCCGGGTAGACACCTCCCCACCGTCCTCTGTCGTAAACTGGGAAGAGAAAAAATACTTCAGGGGATAGATTCCGTAAAGGGTCTGCACATACTTGCTTCCCGTCACTCTCGAAACAGTGGAGATGTCCAGTCCCGTCTTCTGTGCCACCTCCTTCTGCGTCATGGGCGACAACAGGCTCTCGTCATCGTCTTCAAAAAAAGGCCGTTGCAGGTCCACAATGGTCTGCATCACCGCCAACAAGGTCTGGTGTCGCCTTTTGAGCAATCCTATGAATATATTCGCCGACTCCACCTTGTTCTTCACATACGTATAGGTCTCCCGCTGCTCGCGGGTCATTTTGGAACGGTGGGTGGAATACTCGCGGATGGATTCCTTGAAGGAAGGGCTCACCCGGAGTTCCGGTATGTCTCCGTTGTTGAGCGTCACGACAAAATCGCCGTTGTCCGCCGCCGTCACGAAAAAGTCCGGAAGCACGGTAGGGGCCGCCCCCTGCATATTCTCGCTCAGGGCGCTGCCGGGCAAAGGGTTCAGATGGGTCAGCACGTACCTCACATGTTTCAGCGTCTCCTCGTCAATCTTGAGCCGCCGCATGACGGCATCCCACCTGCGGGCCACGAAATCCTTGAAACAGCGGTTCACCACCTTCAGCGCCAGCCGGTCATAGTGGGACCGACGCTCCGGATCCTCCAGTTGCAGGCGAAGACATTCCTGCAACGACCGTGCTCCTATGCCGCGCGGCTCGAAACGGTGCAACACCGAGAGCAACCGCTCCAGTTCCTCCACCGTAACGTCTATGTTGTGGTAAACGGCCAGCTCGTCCGACAACGTATAAAGGTCCTTGCGCAGAAAGCCGTCGCCGTCGAGCGAGCCGATGAGATATTCCATTACCTCCCGCTCGCGCTCCGTCAGGTTGTATTCGCTGATCTGGTCGCGCAGGTTCTCATAGAATGAGACCGAATCCGCACGCGGAACCTCATACTGTTCGCGAACGGCATCCGCCCGGGCTTTCAGATATTCCGGCACGTCATCGTCCGTCAGATAGTCGCCCAGCAATTCCTCGCCGCCGGTCTCCTCGTCGTTACCGTCGCTATCGGCCGTCGTGTCTGTCCTGTCGCTTTCCGGTTCTTCCGGCTCACGGTCCGCCTCTTCCAAAGCAGCGTTGTCCACCATCTCGTTCTGCACACGCGCCGCCAGGTCCGCCACCGGAAGCTCCAGCATACGCGCATACACAATCTGCAAGGCCGACAACTGCTGGGCCTGTATCTCCGCCTGTGTCTGTTCAAGTCTCTGTAACATACGTTCTGTTTTATCGTAACAAATTTACGCCAAAACAAGAAAAAGACAAAATAAATGGTCTTTTTATTCTTCCGGCACCGAAATGCGCCGCACGAAATCCCAGATCACAATACCGGCCGACACACTCACATTGAGCGAATGTTTCGTTCCGTACTGGGGAATCTCCACCGCACCGTCACAGGCGTCCACCACTTCCTGGGCCACGCCTTTCACCTCGTTTCCCATGACCAGGGCATACTTCCCTGCCGGCAGACCGTCGGCGTCCTGTCCCAGCTTGAGGCTTCCCTCCACCTGTTCCACGGCCAGTACGGCATACCCCGATCCATGCAGCCAGCGGACGGCATCAAGCGTGTTTTCGAAATATTTCCATTCCACCGAATCCTCCGCCCCGAGCGCTGTCTTGTGTATCTCGGCCGAAGGCGGACAGGCCGTGATTCCGCACAGGCAGATGACCGACAGGCGGAACGCGTCTGCCGTGCGGAAAACAGATCCCACGTTGTGCAGGCTCCGCACATTGTCCAATACCATCGCTAATGGCAGCTTGCTGCTCCGGCGGAACGTTTCCGTGTCCATCCGGCCAAGTTCTTCTACACTGAGTTTTCGCATCATATTCCTTTTTCCGTGACGGATGCAAAATTACGGAAAATGTATGAACCCTGTTCCGCCGTCCCTGAAAAACCTGTTGAAAATCCTGTTAAAAAGATGGGGAAAACCGCTTGAAAACCCTTTGGAAAACCCTGCATTCGGGACCTGCTCGCGCCGGTCCGGATTTTCCACCGAAAACCGGCTTTTTCCCTGCCTTTATACGGACTTTTCCAACAGATTTCAGGCCTTTCCGAGACAAAAAAATCAGGCTTCCGAAAATTTTCCACAGCCTGTTTATAAATCTTCAGGAAATTCCGTTTTGCCATTTCTGTTTCAGAGATTTATCCATAAACGGAAATGTGGATAAGAATGTGAAGAAACCGTGTACGTATGTTAGGAACGGAACGGCCAAACAAAATGTGAAGTATTTCTCCACGTTTTCCACAGACTATCATACTACTCATGTTTTCTTCTTTTGTTCTAAAAAAGAAAAAAGCCAATAATATATATGTATCTGAAGTGTGGAATGTGGAAAAGCACGGGAGTTTGTGTTGCAAGGATTTTCTGAACCGGAAAAAGAGGAGGGTGTCGTTTCACGTTTAGCGTCGATAGGAAAAAACGGCTTGCAGGACCAAATGTAAACGAAGGTTAAGGGGCATTTGCTTTTCGCCCTCGGATGCAGTATATTTGCACCAGCAAAGTGGAAGAACCCTGAAAAGCCGCCTAATGGGCGGTTTTTTTCGTCGCTTAACGTGAAAAAAACATCCGATCTTTTTTAAAAAAGGTCCCATCTTGTTCAAAAAAGATACTATGTTGTGAAAAATAGGTCCCTTCCCGGAGGTTTTCCGAAAAAACTCCGGGTTAAACTTTGGAGAGGGATGTTAAAATACGTACACAAAATTTTTTTTCAAAAAAATCCGGAACTGTCGGTCAGAAGACAGTTCCGGATTTTCCGGTAGGGATGTCTTGCGCGGAGAAAGCGGCTGTCAGCGGACGTATACTTTTACCGTCTCGCCGCCGGCGCTGACCAGATAGATTCCGCTTGGCAGACGGTCATTGCCGTTAACGAGCGGGCCGCTTGCGGTGTGTATCGCGAAACGGCTGTGGCCCTCCACATAGATTTTTCCGTTTTCGGTTCTTACTTTCAGCGGGGCGTTGGTCGGGCCGGAGATGCCGGTAGGGACTTCGGCCGTCAGTTTGAACCTGAAGGCAAAGCCTGTGCCCTGATGGTTGTCGGACGGCAGGAAGGTGTCCGGCTCTCCCGTTTCCTCGGTAGCGTTCAAATAGCGGGTGATGCCGTCGCTTTCTGTTCCGGCAATGGTGTATTGTCCTTTTCCGATGTAGGCAAGTGTCCAGCCTGTTCCTGCTGTGGCCGCCACGGCCGACTGCACGATGTTCAGCAGGCCGTTGGTGCGGGTCTCCGTGTTGATGACGTCTCCGGTGGCACGATTGACGAATCCTGTTGTCCCGTCTTCGTTTTCCACCAGTTTCCATTCCTGTCTGGCATTGTCGGATTGTTCGCCGGCAAAGAAGAAGGAAGCCCCGCCGGCGGCAGCCTGCGTGTTTTGTTGCAGACAGAGCCCGTCAAGCCGGGCGTCGGCGTTGTATATGCGGTACCACCGTGTGGTCTCCCCGTCGCTGTAGGCAAGTCTGTTTTCTTCAAATTCCACAAAATGGAACGCGCTGTTCTCGCTGCCCGAATAATCGTTTCCCACCATCATGATGACATAGTCTCTGGAACCGCCGCTGTTGGCCTGGTGCAGATATGTTTCGGAGGGATCCGCCCCCGAGGGAGTGCGGAAAGCCGCGATGTTGAAGTAGCTGCCGCCTCCCGCCGCTGCTTCCGAAATCCGGAAGTCGCAGGGCTGCCGGTCTGTGACGGCCATTCCTATGTTGCGGTTTTCATCGTAGCGTACATTCAGGTAGCGGCCCGATTTACGGTTCACAAAGCGATAACCGTTTTCCGCGGTTTCCACCCGCCACAGCTGTGCGGCCGTTTCGGCCGTATTGTCCGAGTCGATGAGATTCCGTCCGGAAATATGAAACGGATTCTACCTCCCTCTCGTTGACTTTCCATTACAGTACGCGCAAGGTGGATGATATGATAGTCCTGCTCAAACGGCGGCTGGAAAAGGTGGATCCGGAAATGAAGGGAATCATTACCACGACCATTTCCAACAAATATTTTCTGAAGCGCGACATTCCGCAGCGGGATTACTACTGGGCGTTGGCCGCCATTTACAACATCCGTTCCGCCCGCCACGACAACGAGGCGCTTGTCCGTCTGGCGGGCCGCATGGCCGAGAAGGGAGACTGGAAACGGGCCTCAGACTACGGACGCGCGGCTTATGAGGACGCGCGGATATACAATTCGCGGTCGCGGATGATAGAAGTGGCGCCTGTTCTGGTTGCCACGCAACAGTACATAGGCAAGAAAGCCGAACACTATCGCCGGATGCTCTGGGGAGTCGGTATTGCCGGCGTGGTGCTTTTTTCCTGTTTGTTGTTTTTCGTGTTGGATGCCGCCCGTCGCCGCCGTAAACTTGTTGCCGAAAAGGAAAATCTGCGGGCTGTTGCCGAGGAAAAGGAAAGAGTGCTTGAAGATTTCCGCACCATGCTGACCGAAAAAGAGGAAAGTGCGGTCTGTTTTCTCAATCTGGCTCTCGATTCCGTGCTCAAATTTGAGCAGATGAAGCAACTGGTGCTGATGAGACTTGAGGCCGGCGAAAGCGAGCGTTTGAAAAAAACGATGAAGAACCCGGCCCTGCTCGATAATTTCAAGGAAACCTGTCTCAAACGTTTCGATGTAGCCTTTTTGCGACTGTATCCCACTTTTCTGAAAGAAGTGAATGCCTTGCTTAGGCCGGACCATCAACTGGTATTGCCCGATACGGAAATCATGAACAACGAGCTGCGTCTGCTGGCTTTCCTGCGTATCGGCATCACCGACAGTTCCCACATCGCAGCCATTCTCGGTGTTTCGGTCAATACAGTATATTGTTACCGCACGAAAATCCGCAATTGTGCCCTCGACCGCAGGAGTCTGGAGAAACAGATTGCTGAAATCATGCGGAAGGAATAAAAATTTAGTTGTGAAGATAAAAACTTTTTAGCAGAAAATTTCATTGTGTATAAAAAATAAAGTATATTTGTTGCGAAATTTTTTCAATTCAATTATTTATCAATTTAATCACACCAGAATGAAGAAAATTTACTTCTGCCTGTCCTTTCTCCTTACATTCTTCGGAGTGATGACAGTTCATGCAACAGACGTGGTGACGGAAAAGGGAAATTACGTCACTTCGTTGGATCAATTAACTGAGGGTACTAAAATTCTTCTCTATTGTCAGGGTCAAATTACGGACGACTTGCCGCAATACGGTACGCGTAACGCCTTTATTTCGGAAGATTCCGAAGGCAAATGTTGGCTCAACCGCAAGGACTTTGTTCTGGGTAATCGTTCCACTTCCTCTTATATCTGGGTAGTGGAAGAAGTTTCCGACAACGGTTACGGCGGCAAGAGAGTGAAGTTCAAAGCCCCGAGCGGGAACTATCTTTCCACTTTCGCCGAAAACAATGCCCAGGCTGTGACAGACATCGAAGGCGGTTATTTCAGCATCGACCCCTTGATTGAGTCCGGCGACAGCATCTTCATTATCGGAGATGAGAACAGTCTCTATATGAACGGTCAGGACGTAGGTTCTGCCGGAGAAGGACTGGCTAAATGTGTAGGTTGGAACGTTGCCGGAGGTAACAGCCAGTATATGATCTACATCCCGACCATTGAAAACAAAGAGACGATGGAGATCCTTTACAATGTTTACGATCTGGCTACTGGTGACGCTACCATCCCCGGATATGAGGAAGCCATTTTGGAAAACATGCTTATCGGTGAGGAACTGACCGCACCTTCCATTGAGCACTATGACTTTGTCCGTGCCGTAAATGCCGATAACGAGGAAGAGGAAGTGGAACTTCCCTATACCATCACCGAAGAGTCCGAGGGGCTGTTCCTGTTGTTCTACTACGAGTGCTGGCCGCTTATCAACGTATCGTTTGTTGATACGGAAGGAAACGTATTGAAAAATCCCATAGATAAATACTATAGAAAAGGATCCAAACTCGATGCACTGCCCAGCTTCGTCGGCTACAAAGTGTCCGAAGAAAGCCAGCAGTATGCCGACTACACTATCAGCGAAGACGAGACCATCACCATTGTTTACGAAAAGGACGCAAGTGCCCTTCCTTTCGAGGCTACGACCATTGTAGACGGAAAACTGTCGCCCGACACCAAGTACTACCGCATAGGCATTCGCGGTTCCAAGTATCTCAAGCTGGATTCCGAAGGTCTGGGTATTCTTTGCGAAGGCAATATCACTGAAGTGAACGACAGCTCTCTCTGGGCCTTCACCGGCAATACCGAAGATGGATTCAAGATCTACAGCAAGCTCTTCGGAGCCGAGAAAATCGTCTATGCCGACAACGGCAGCAACCAGACGGAACTGACCCTCCAGCCTGTTGAGGAAACATTGGAGCCTAACACTTTCGATCTTACAAACAACGATACCGGCTTCTCCTTCAAACTCCACGGAACGGAAAACTCCTGGTGGAACGACTTTGGAGGTAACGGTGTTCTTAGATTCTGGGAATCCGGTGCCGGTGGCTCGGATATAGGCGGTCGTCTGACTTTCGAGATCTTTACTGAGGAAATGGCACAGGCCATCCGTTTCGCTCCCTACGTACAGTACGTAAATGCCGAAGGTTGCGTAGGCGGTTGGACCGCCGAACAGCTTGCCGACATGAAGAAAGCCATAGAGGAAAAGAATCTTGACGGTTGCAAGGATGCCGTTGCCGTTCTTGAGAAGACCGAGACCATTGCATTCGACGTTACCAAGAAGTACGTGCTTATCAGCGCTCTGAAAGATTATATCCTCAAGCAGCCCGGCAAGCAGTATGCTCTTTGCACAGAGGCTGATACCACCATCATGCTCTGGAAAGAACTCAATGCCGAAAGCGAACTCTTCCAGTGGGGCTTCACTGCCGCTACCGACACTACCTATTACCTGGAGAACGTAGCCCGGAACACGTATGCCGCCAGCTTCCGTTTCGGTCAAGACTGTCCGCTCGTTCACTGGTCCGAGCCTGCTGTAGTAGGTCCCGAAATTCCTTGGAATAAGGCTGAAGGAGTACCCGCAGACTTCGAAATCAAGAAATCCCACATAGCTCCTGCCGCCTTCATCCTGAAGCACACCTACATGGTGAATGCCGAGAACTTCGCAACCTTTATCACCCTTGCCGGCTTCGGTAAAACGGGTATCAATGATGCTGCCGCTGCAACGGAGGGTTCCGTGAAGACTTACAATACCCTTGAAGACAAGTTCAATAACTACTGGCGTCTGAAACCTGTAGGTGACTTCACCACCGGCATCAGCGACACCATCGTTGCCGCTCCCGGCCAGCAGACCAACACCATCTACGACCTCTCCGGCCGTCGTGTTGAAAAGGCTGTCAAGGGCTTGTACATCATCAACGGCAAGAAAGTTCTTGTAAAGTAAAGATGTGACGCATATCTTATAAAAAAGATACCGGAGGGCCGGCCCGCATGCCCC
>VSQE01000026.1 GCA_009775705.1 Prevotellamassilia sp. | reverse complement strand
AAAAGATCCTATCTTTTTCAAAAAAGGTCCGATGTTTTTTTAAAAAGGTCCTATCTTTTTTGAAAACCCTTTGATACCCGCGTTAAACTTTCGGGATATACGTTAAACTTTGTGTAAGATTTTTTTGAAGAAAAGTTTGCATTCCTCCCGGTCAAGAGGCTGCCGGCCGGTACGCTTACAGCCAATAGAAGCCCCGGCATTTTACAGGTTAAAGAAAAGATTGCCGTATCTTACAACGTAATGTATTTTTGAAATCTGCTTCTGGGTTTATCCGGGATAGTCATTTGGATGTGCAAACCGAGTAATGGATTTAGATAACGCTCTCTGAACTTGCGTTTGTCTTGGAATCCACAATGGGCAGTTATTTCAGCCAATGAGTGTGGCTCTTTGCAAAATTCGATGATTTTCTCCTTGATCGTCTTATCTGGTAGACTTGTGCCCTGACTTGTGGGTTTCGGCAAGTCGGCTTCTTTTGTCGCATGGACATTGACGCGGAAAGCTGTGATGGTGTTCACGTCAAAATCCGCGGGAGGATTACCGTTTTCTTTAAGCATCTCCTGAACGCGCGTTATTCCTCGGTTGAACTTGTTGACATACATCATCACTCTCATAGCTTCTGCCACAAGAGGATTACGATAGTCGTTGACCGAAGGGAAGTTCTCAGGACGGGCTTCCCCGTAAAGTCCGCCTGCATTCATTACTTCAATGTAATCGTCAAACTGGTATAAGCGGATCGGCATATTGGCTTGATAGTCTCTATGCATACAGGCATTCATCAGTAATTCGCGGATTGCTCCTTCAGGATAATTCCAGACAGTTCTTTCTCTGAAGAGAGATTCTGGTACGGGTCGCTGGGTTATGATGGCATTGCGGACAAAAAATTCTAATGTCGGTAACATCTTATAAAGAGGGCCGGTGAACTGACGTTCATTGAGAATATCTCCACTCTTGTCTTTACCGGCAAAGCGCACAAACTGCACATAGTTACCCATAAGAAAATATTTAGGATTGATTCCAAAAAGGATTATTCCGGCGTATGTAGGACAGTCGTTGTCTCGATCGTATAGATGGATTGAGGCAAGCTGCTCTTTGATGTTTCGTTTGTCGTTTGTAAGATTCTCTTCATCGAATACCATCGGAAGATATTGGGTCTTGATATAGGTAACATTAAGATCCTCAAGTTTCGCGTTCAGACATGGGGTAGCATCAAAGGTAGCCATGAAAGAACAACGCCGTTCGGCAAGTATTCTCTCTTCGGATTCCGTAGCGACGTCGCGTCTCGGCCCTATACGGATAAAAACTCTTCCGCGATAACGTACTGGCGGCAAGTCGGACGGCTTGACTTCTGCAACTAATAAATCCCCTTTCGGATATGAAAACCGTTCGACCGCCATGGTAGGCAATGGCAGAATATTGCCGTCAGAACGGATCGCAGCAATTTTTTCAGCAGATTGTCGTCTACTTTCATTCCGGCGATAGAGCCATCATCATTCGCTCCGATAATCAGATAGCCATTCTTTCGGGAGCCGGACATGTCATTTGCAAACGCACAAATAGCCTCACAGAACTTGTCCATGTTGGTTGTGTTTGTCGTGCGTTCCACTCGATATGATTCAGTGGATTCAAGTAAGTCCAGAACTTCTTCTTTAACTATCATGCTGATTTAGCGGATTTCGGGCTGTAAAAAATTATGGAGAAAACGTGGAGCTAAAAAAGTAACCTCCGTTTATGTGTTTTTCCCATAGTTCTCGCGCAATAACTGTGCCGTCTGTTCCAGTTCCTCGTACCATTCGTTGCCGAAGCGGCGGATGAGCGGTTCGCGCAGGAAGCGGTAGACGGGCAGTTTCAGCTCCCGTCCTTTCAGCACGGCGGGCCGGCAAACGTCCCAGCGGTGGTAGTTCAGGGCCACGAGGCCGTTTGCGAGACGTTTCTCGCGGATGGGATAGAGGGCGCAGGAGATGGGCTTGGGCCACGAGGTCTGTCCGCTTTGGCAGGCGCGTTCGGTGGCGCAACAGCAGCAGCCGTCCGGTGCGTAGCAGGTGAACACGCAGTCCTTTCCGCGCACGATGCTCGTCACGAGGTCGCCGTCGGGGTCGGTATAGGCCACTCCCTGGCGGTCTATGACGTTCTGGGCCTCGGCGCTGAGGTCGGGCCATACCTTGTCGAGCACGTTTTCGAGTTCGAGGATCTCCGCTTCCGTAAGCGGCGCGCCGGCGTCGCCTTCAATGCAGCAGGCGCCGCGGCAGGCTTCGAGGTCGCAGCAGAAGTATTCGGTCAGTATGTCGGGCGATATCAGTACGTCGCCCACTTGCAGGATGGGTAGCATGAGGGTGTGGAGGATTACGGGGTGGATGAGGCGTGGGCGTTTTTACCAGCAGACGGGGTCTTTTCCGTGGCGCACCAGATAGTCGTTGGCCAGCGAGAAGTGGTGGTTGCCGAAGAATCCGCGGTAGGCGGAGAGTGGCGAGGGATGGGCCGACTGGAGTACCAGATGCTTCTTGCGGTCAATCACCTGTCCTTTGCGCTGGGCATAGCTGCCCCAGAGCAGAAACACCAGATGTTCTCGCTCTTCGGCCAGCCGCCGGATGGCGGCATCGGTGAACTGTTCCCATCCCCGGTTCTGGTGCGAACCGGCCTGATGGGCCCGCACCGTCAGCGTGGCGTTGAGCAGCAATACGCCCTGTTCGGCCCAGCGGCGCAGGCTGCCGCTTTCCGGAACGGGCCGGCCCAGATCGCCTTGGATCTCCTTGAAGATGTTTTGCAGTGAGGGTGGGTGCGGAACTCCGTCGGCCACGGAGAAGCACAGTCCCTCGGCCTGGCCCGGCTCGTGGTAGGGGTCCTGCCCGATGATGACCACCTTCACCTGTTCGAAGGGACAAAGGTCGAAGGCATTGAAGATTCGGCTGCCCGGCGGGTAGCAGGTAGTGGTGGCGTATTCCGCCCTCACGAACTCGGCGAGGCGGAGAAAGTAGGGCGCTTCGAATTCCGCCCTGAGGCGTTCGCCCCATGAAGGCTCGATCTTTACGTTCATTGGCGTAGGGTCTTTTTTTCGGTGCGGGCAGCCGCAGAAAACGGTATGCGGGCCGTTTGGGGTACTGCCGGCTTCTCTTTGGAGCAAAAATACGATTTTTTCCGAAAAAAAGGTGAGAACTTGTCACAAAACCATATATTTGTGTGTTATTATAGATAGAGAGAGGAAACAGAAACATCTCTGCCGGAGAACCAGTCTTCCCGCAAAAACATGACGCAACAGGAGTTCCAAAATAAGTACATGCCATTAGCATCGCAATTCTATCGCCGTGCCCTGGCTTTGCTGGGCAATGCGCAGGATGCCGAAGATGCCGTGCAGGACACTTATCTGAAACTTTGGGACCAGTCTGCCCGCCTGAACATGCTGGAGAATCCCGAAGCCTTCATGCAGACCGTGCTGCGCAACGTCTGTCTGAACATGCTTCGCCGCCGCCGGTCTGAAAACGACCTTGACGAGATGGACTTCCTGCCCGAGGAAGGCGGCCGCATCGAGCGGATGGAGCAACGGGGAACCCTGCGTATGCTGCTGGAACTCCTCACACCCAAGGCCCGCCGCATGGTGACGCTACGCCATGTAGGAGATTATTCCTTTGCGGAGATGGCTGCCCTTACGGGCGATTCGGAGGCTAATATCCGCACGATACTCTCCCGCGCCCGCCGTTTTCTGCGTGAGCAATACGGGGATCTGACAGATGTATGAACACTTTTAAAAAGAAACGACAATGATGAATTTGGAACAAGCCACCGCCCTGCGCGAGAAGTTCTATGCCGGGACCTCTACCGTTTCCGAAGAACGCCGGCTGCTTGATTTTCTCCGCTCCGAAAGTTGCCCGCCGGCATGGCAGGCCGACCGCGCCGTGCTGGAGACTCTTGTCGCCCTTCCCGAAACCGGATGCTCCTCCCCCCCCCTTGGGCTGGAAACGCGTATCGCTGCCCGTCTGGCGCAACACGCAGCGCCCCGAAAGCACCACTACCTCCTGTGGAGAAGGCTGGGGGCGGTGGCCGGCATTGCCGCTACGATGACGGCGCTGTTCCTGGGGCTGCATTTTAGCGGGGGCACCCCGCCCACGGTCTATTCCGATACCTGCTGTACGCCGCAGCAGGCCGCCAGCGAGACGCGCGACATGTTGTTCTATGTTTCCGAACAACTGAACATGGGCGTGGAGGCCGAGGAAGAGCTGGGAGGTCCCTGTCCCTGAGCCTCCCCTTTTCTAAAAAACAGAACGGACCATATAAGAAACGATTACAGACTTGTCGATTATGAAAAAAACTCTTTTTATTCTTGCACTTCCGTTGCTTCTGCTACCGGCGTCTCTTCCGGTACGGGCAGACATGAGCCCGGAAATATCCACGATAGCTTCCGGGTCTCCCGTGAAGGTTTATTATTCCTTTGACCATTACGCCAACAATTCGAAAGTGGCCCGTTCTTTCGTTTCGGAGGACATGCTTGAAGCCGCTTCGCGTTCGGGGGCTCTGAAGTCGTCGGCCTGGGACGTCTCGGGCGTGGTGTCGCGCCTGAAGAGCCTGCTCAGCCTGCACACCCACAGCCGTTCCACCACGAAACAGGTGCGCCGCGATCTGGAGAAGGTGAGCGGACGGTCGGCCTACGAGCGGATCATGCACACGCGTTACGACAAGACGGAGCTGGTGGTGTTCTGCCATCGTCGGGGCAAGGGGAAGGACATTGACGAATTGCTGATATTCAAGTTCAGGGACGATTACTGCTCGCGCGTGATACAGCTGACGGGCAAGATGCGGATTGATGACATCACCGCCATCCTGAAAATGACGAAAAAGAAAAAGTGACAACAGAATCCCCTCCCTTTTATTTTATATTGATGACTTCTATGCGAAAAATTCTATTTCTGCTTTTCTGCCTGACAGTCCTGCCGGTTAGTGCCGCCGGAGTGAAGCTGAAACTGGGCGAACATTATCAGATCCGCTGTCTGCTCTGGCCCGCGGGCTGCGTGGCACCCTCGCCGTCCAATCCCGAGGCGCTGGTCTATGCGCACGGCCGGACCGACAATTCGCTGTGGACCGTTACGAAGGATCTGGACGGCTACTACCTGATTCGGAACGTGAAGACGGGACGATACATGACCTACGACGGAGTGCGGACGTCCGACCGCCGCTATATGCGGCTGAGCCGGACGGACCACAACGACGCCTCGCGTTGGAAAATCTATCCCGGCCGGACAGGAATGATCATCAGCCACAAATCGCATACGAATCATCTGCTCAATGTGCGGCGCGACTCTTACATAGTAGGGACTTACCGGAACACCTCTTCCCTTGCGACGGACAACGAACGCTTTTTTCTCGTAGACAGCAAGGGCCGCGTAGTTACCGATCTGGACGGCGGAGAGGTCAAGCTGCCGGCACATTGCTTTGACAAGCCCTCGGACAGTCGCTCAGTGCCGGTGCAGGCCCGGAAGCAGATGCGTGTGCCCGGTCTGCTGGAATTTACCGTCAACGGGCATAAGCCGGTCTACGATAAGAAGACGGGCCTTTATCTTTATCCGCTGCCCGAACGGACGGGCAGCGAGTTCACGGCTCAGCTGGCTGCCGCAGGTCAGTCCGGCCTTCTTCTTTTCGTAGACGGGAAAGCCGCCACGCGCAACGGCCGGTGCAGTTTCGAGCGGCCTGAAGACGGACGTGTCTTCAGGCTGGCGTTGGCCTCGGACAGCGACACGGTGGCGGTGGCGCGCCTCACCTTCACCTACCTGCCCATCGTGGAGATTGGCGGCTCGGGAATTGGCAAGTCGCACTTCACGGCGGGTACGTTCCGCTTGCACGATCCCGACAATCGGTCGGCCGACTCCCTGACGGCTGCCCGGTTGCGCTTCCGGGGAGACTATTCCACTTTCATGAACAAGAAATCCTTTGCCGTGAAACTGACGGACGGGTCGGGAAAGGCGGCGAACCGCAGGCTGTTGGGCATGCGGTCTGACAATTACTGGATTCTCGACGCGATGGCGGTGGACCACGCCCGGATGCGCAACCGTGTGGCTATGGATCTGTGGATGGATTTTGCCGCCGCGCCGTATTATGCCACTTCCCGCCGCAACCTGAACGGTGTGCGCGGAAGGCTGGTAGAGGTGTTCTGGAACGGCAGTTATCAGGGTGTCTATAATCTCACCGAACGTGTAGACCGCAAGCAGATGGGACTGGCCCGTTCGGACGGCCGCAAGGCGAAGGGGTGCCTGTACAAGTCGAACACATGGTCGACCTGGACCCTGATGGGGTGTAACCGGACAACTGGACGGCCTTCCGGAACCCGTCCGCCGCAGTATGACAACCGTGGTGGCAGCTGGGCCGGATGGGATGCGAAATACCCGAAGGCCGAGTCCGGCCGGCAGACCGAATGGAAACCGCTTTACGATGCGGCCGATCTGGTGTCGCGCGCCGAAGACCGGGCCTTTGTGCGTGAGGCGGCCGAACGTTTCGACCTGCCAGTCGTGTGCGATTACTGGCTCTTTATCGAGTTGCTGTTTGCTGTGGACAACAGCGGAAAGAACATGTTCTGGGCGGTGGAAGACCAGACCCGTAGCCCGCGTCTCACGCCTGCGCCGTGGGATCTGGACGGAACCTTCGGACGGAGCTGGGACGGGCATCGTTCGGAGTGTGCGCCCGGGAACGATTACCGTAGCTATCTGCGTAGGCAGTGGAAGATGAACTCCCTGTTCGATAGGCTGGAGAAGCTCGATGCCAACGGCTGGAAGGCAAAGCTCTCCGGGCGTTACCGCAGTCTGCGCCGCACCCATTTTGACCCGAAACTTCTCATGAAGCGTTTTGAGGACTATTTCCGTCTGTTGGAGCGCAGCGGCGCGGCGGCCCGCGAGCGGCGGCGCTGGGACAATGCTAACGGCATTTACCTGAACTTCAGGTCTGAGGAGGAATATCTGCGCGACTGGATCAAAAAACGCGTGGCTACTCTGGACCGGCAGTACGGTTATTGAGGCCTTTTCTCATGTAACGCCGTGTCAAACGGAAAATGCCGGAAAATAGCATTGCCGTGATACTGGATTGTTTACATGAAGTCCCCCGAAAGTCCGTTGCTTGACGGCCTTTCGGGGGGCTTTGCTCTTGTTCGGAAAACATACGGTATTTACAGGCAAAAGCGCCTGCCGACAGCCCTTTATCTGCCTGCCCGTTTCTTTTCTTCTTATTCCAGATAGGTGTAGCCGTAGAGGCCGGCGCGGTAGTTGGAGATGAACTCCTTGCCTTCCTCGTGGGTGATTTTTTCCTCTTTGACGGCCTTGCTCACCCAGCTTTCGAGGCGGCGCACCAGTTGTTTGGGGTCGTACTGTACGTATTCCAGCACATCGGCCACGGTCTCGCCGTCAATGGTCTTTTCGATTTTGTAGCCGTCGCCGTCCACGGAGATGTGTACGGCGTTGGTGTCACCGAATAGGTTGTGCATGTTGCCCAGAATTTCCTGATAGGCACCTACGAGGAACACGCCGATGTAGTAGTGTTCGCCGAGCCGGATGGTGTGGAGGGGCAGGTAGCTGGTCTGCTGGTTGTGGTTGATGTAGGTGGCGATTTTTCCGTCGCTGTCGCAGGTAATGTCCTGTAGCGTGGCCGAGCGGGTGGGCTTCTCGTCGAGGCGGGCGATAGGCATGATGGGGAAGAGCTGGTCTACTCCCCAGGAATCGGGCATGGACTGGAAGAGGGAGAAGTTGCAGAAGTATTTCTCGGTCATCATCTTGTCGAGCTTCCGCAGCTCGTCGGGTACGTGCTTCTGGTGGTGTGTGAGTTCGGAGATTTCGTGCGAGATGCTCCAGTAGATACGTTCTATTTGGGCGCGGGTGCGCAGGTCGATGATGCCGTGGCGGAACAGGTCGAGCGCCTCCTCGCGGATGTCCTCGGCATCGTGCCAGTCTTCCAGCATGGAGCGCGAGGAGAGTTTGTCCCAGATTTCGGTGAGATCCTTGACGAGCTGGTGGTCGTTTTCGGATACCTGGAAGTCCTCGGGCATGTGGGGCACGTCGACGCTTTCGAGCACGTCGAGGATGAGGACGGAATGGTGGGCCGTGAGCGAACGTCCGCACTCGGTGATGATGTTGGGGTGGGGGATCTTGTTCTTGTTGGCGGCGTCGACAAAGGTGTAGACACAGTCGTTCACGTATTCCTGGATGGAATAGTTGACGGAGCTGACGGAGTTGCTGGAGCGTGTGCCGTCGTAGTCTACTCCCAGACCTCCTCCGCAGTCTACAAACTTGATGTCGAAGCCCATGGCGTGGAGCTGCACGTAGAACTGGGCACCTTCACGCAGGGCGGTGGAGATGTGGCGTATCTTGGTGATCTGCGAACCGATGTGGAAATGGATCAGCGAGAGACAGTCGCGCATTCCCATCTCGTCGAGCATGTGGAGGGCTTCGAGCAGCTCGGCCGAGTTGAGACCGAATTTCGAGGCGTCACCGCCGCTTTCCTCCCATTTGCCGGATCCGCTGGTGGCGAGTTTGATGCGGATGCCGAGGTTGGGGCGTACGCCGAGTTTTTCGGCGGTCTGGGCGATGATGCGCAGTTCGGGCAGTTTCTCGATGACGAGGAATACGCGCTTGCCCATTTTCTGCGCGAGCAGGGCCAGTTCGATGAAATTCTGGTCCTTGTGTCCGTTGCAGATGATGAGGCTGTCGCTGTCCATGTTTGTGGCAAGGACGGCGTGAAGTTCGGGTTTGGAGCCGGCTTCAAGCCCGAGATTGTGCTTCTTTCCGTGACTGATGATCTCTTCTACCACGGGCCGCATCTGGTTGACCTTGATGGGGAAAATGATGAAGTGGTCGGCCTGGAAGTTGTATTCCTTTTCTGCCCGTGCGAAGCAGTCGGCCGTCTTCTCGATGCGATTGTCGAGAATGTCGGGAAAGCGCAGCAGCACCGGAGCGGTGATGTCGCGCATGGCAAGGTCGTCTACAACCTCTTTCAGGTCGATCTGCACACTGTCCTTGCGGGGGGAAACGTAGGCGTGTCCTTTTTCATTGATTCCGAAGTAGCTCACGCCCCATCCCTTGATGTTATAGAGTTCTTCGGAATCTTCAATTCTCCATTTTCTCATTGGCAGGAATCTTCACGGTCAGTGTGTGTCCCGCGGTCGCTCCCGTAGGACACAGACCGCATGGAGACACTAACCTTTTGTCTCGTTAATAATGATTTTTACTATGTCGTTGATTTTCTCGAACGTGTCGAGCACGTTGATGTCGATGATGTGTTGCGCCTTCCCGTAGAAAGGGGTGCGTTCTTCCAGCTGTTCGCTGATGAAGGTGCGGAGCTCCTCGGGGCTCTTCCCTTTGAGCAAGGGGCGTTCGCCGCGGCTCATGGCCACGTGGCGGCCGAGGGTTTCGGCCGATGCTTTCAGATAGAACGTCTCGGCCACGGAGTTCATGTAGTCCATGTTGTCGAAGAAGCAGGGCGTGCCGCCGCCGCAGGACAGGACGATGTTTTCGAACTCGGCCACTTCGTGCAGCATCCGGCGTTCCAGATCGCGGAAGTGGGCTTCGCCCTCATCGGCGAAGATCTGGGGAACCCGTTTGTGGAAACGTTCCTCGATGTACCAGTCAAGATCGTAGAACGTGCGGCCCAGAGCGGAACCCAGGGCTTTTCCGACGGTGGTCTTTCCGGCACACATGTAGCCGAGGAGGATGATACATTTCATGGCAGTGGAATTTATTTTTTCCTGCGGCTTTTGGCCGGCTTTTTCTCTTCTTCTTCAATGATGTGCCGGCATTCTTCGAGCGAGAGGTCGGCGGCTTTTTCGGCCAGCGTTTTGGGGATCTTGAAGTTTTTGCCTTTGTAGGCGATATAAGGTCCGAATCGCCCGGTGCGTATCTCCATCTCGGGCTCTTCGGCGAATTGCTTCAGGTGGCTCTTGGCTTCGGCTTCGCGCTTGGCCTCGATGAGTTGTATGGCACGGTCAATGGTGACGGACATGGGATCCTCGTCTTTGGGTAGGGAGACGAATTTGCGGTTGTGCTGCACGTAAGGCCCGAACCGCCCTGTGCTGACCACAACCGGCAGGTCTTCGAACTCGCCCAAGGTGCGCGGCAGCTTGAACAGTTCCAGTGCCTCTTCGAGGGTGATGGTGCCGATGCTTTGTCCCGGTGCCAGCGTGGCGAACCGGGGCTTCACGTCTTCGCCGGCTTGCCCTATCTGTACCATTGGTCCGTAGCGGCCTATCTTGACAGAGACGGCTTTTCCGGTGGCGGGGTCGGTGCCCAGCGTCCGTTCTCCCACCTTGTGCTCGCTTTTCTCTGCCAGGGTTTTTTCCACCTGCGGCTCGAAGTCTCCGTAGAAGGAGCGGATCAGTTCGGTCCAGTTTTTCCGCCCTTCGGCCACTTCGTCGAAGTCCTTCTCGACATTGGCCGTGAAGTTGTAGTCCATGATGTCGGGGAAATTGGCCAGCAGGAAATCGTTGACCACAAGTCCGATGTCTGTGGGCAGGAGCTTTCCTTTCTCCGTTCCGGCGGTTTCGGTGCGGGTTTCGTCGGTGATGTCGTTTCCGCAAAGGGTCAGCAGGTCGTAGTTGCGCGGCTCGCCTTCCTTGTCGCCTTTCACGACATATTCGCGTTGCTGTATGGTGGAGATGGTGGGAGCGTAGGTCGAGGGTCGGCCTATGCCCAGTTCTTCGAGTTTGTGCACGAGTGAGGCCTCGGTGTAGCGTGAGGGTTGTTGCGTGAAGCGTTGCTGCGCCATGACTTCCTGGCGGAACACTTCTGCGCCCTCCTGCATTGGCGGCAGCAGGCGGCCTTCGGCTTCGTTTTCGTTGTCCGTGTCTTTGCTCTCGCGGTAGACTTTCAGAAAGCCTTCGAATTTCAGCACCTCGCCGGTGGCGACGAACTGCTCCGTTCTTCCTTCCGTGTCGATGACGGCCGTTGTCTTTTCCATGCGGGCATCGGCCATCTGGCATGCGAGGGTGCGTTTCCAGATCAGATCGTAGAGGCGTTTCTCCTGAGTCGTACCGCTGATGGCCTCACGTTTCATGTCGGTGGGGCGGATGGCCTCGTGGGCTTCCTGTGCGCCTTTGGAATGGGTGTGGTAATGGCGGGGCTGGTGGAACTCTTCGCCCATCCGTTCTACGATGGCCGCGCGGCAGCTTTGCAGGCAAAGTTCGGAAAGGTTCATCGAGTCGGTACGCATGTAGGTGATGAGACCGGCTTCGTACAGTCGTTGTGCCACGCGCATCGTCAGTGCGACGGGAAATCCCAGTTTGCGGGCGGCTTCCTGCTGGAGGGTGGAGGTGGTGAAGGGCGGTGCCGGCATCCGTTTGGTGGGCCGTGTGGTCACTCCGGAAATGGTGAAACGGGCCGCGCGGCAGCTTTCGAGAAACTCCTGAGCCTCGGCTTTGGTCTTGAAGCGGGTGTTCAGTTCGGCCTTGAATGTTTTGTGCGTGCTGTTCGGTCCGAGATCGAATACGGCGGTAACGCGATAGGCTGCCTCGCTCCGGAACTGCTCAATCTCGCGCTCGCGTTCCACAATAAGTCGTACCGCCACGCTTTGTACGCGGCCGGCAGAGAGGCTGGGGCGCACTTTGCGCCAGAGCACGGGTGAGAGTTTGAAGCCCACCAGGCGGTCCAGTACGCGGCGGGCCTGCTGGGCATCGACAAGATTGAGGTCGATGTGGCGGGGATGCTCGATGGCCGCGAGGATGGCCGGTTTCGTGATTTCGTGGAATACGATGCGGCGCGTCTCCTTCGGGTCGAGTTCCAGCACTTCGGCCAGATGCCACGAGATGGCTTCTCCCTCGCGGTCCTCATCGGAAGCCAGCCAGACGGCTTCCGCCTTGCGAGCTTGCGAGCGGAGGTCGCTCACCACTTTGGCTTTGTCCGCCGGAATCTCGTATTCTGGCTGGAAGGTAGTCAGATCAACTCCGAAGTTCTTTTTCTTCAAGTCGCGGATATGGCCGAAACTGGACATCACCTTGAAATCCTCGCCGAGAAATTTCTCGATGGTCTTTGCCTTGGCCGGTGACTCTACTATGACTAAGTTCTTTTGCATACAGCACTGATTTTTCGCCGCAAAAGTAGGAAAAAAAACGTGCTTGCACATTATATATATGGGAAAAAATGTTTTTTGTCCTTCCTTTCTTGCCGAAAGAGGGACAAAAAACTGTCTGCGAAGGGCGTAGCCGCAGATCAGAAAAGTTCCAGTTGTCCATCGCCCAGCAGGTTGAAGCTGCGGCGGTGATAAGGAGTGAGACCGTGGCGGCGGATGCCTTCTCGGTGTTCGCGGGTGGGATAGCCCGCGTTGTGGTCCCATCCGTAGCAGGGGTGTTCCTCATGCAGCTTTTTCATGTAGTCATCGCGGTAGGTCTTGGCCAGGATGCTGGCTGCGGCGATGGAAAGGTACTTCCCGTCTCCTTTGACAATGGTTTGGTGGGGAAGTCCGTTGTAGGGCTTGAAGCGGTTGCCGTCCACAATGATGAATTCGGGCCGCAGCTTCAGGGCATCCAGTGCGCGGTGCATGGCAAGGATGGATGCGTTCAGAATGTTGATTTTGTCGATTTCATCGGGAGTTACGACACCCGTAGCCCATGCCAGCGCCTCGCGTTCTATCTCTTCGCGGAGGGCATAGCGCCGCTTGGCCGACAACTGTTTCGAGTCGTTCAGCAAGTCGTTGCGGTAGTCGGTCGGCAGGATGACGGCGGCGGCATAGACGCTGCCGGCCAGACATCCGCGTCCGGCTTCATCGCATCCGGCTTCGGCCACGATCGTGCTGTTCAGACGGGGAAGCAACATTTTCCGGACTTTCAGACAATAACAGCCGTCCCGCTGGCCACGACCATCAGCATGGAGCCGTTCGCGCCTACGGTCTCGTAGTCCAGTTTGATACCGACAACGGCATTCGCTCCGCGCTCGGCGGCCTGTCCGGAAAGTTCTTCAAGGGCCGTGGCTTTGGCTTTACGGAGCACCTCCTCGTAGGAGCCGGAGCGTCCTCCGAAGAAGTCGCGCAGCCCGGCCATGAAATCACGGATGGCATTGGCTCCGATGATGGTCTGGGCAGTGACGATGCCCATGTATTGCTGGATGGGGTGTCCCTCAAGAGTTGGGGTGGTGGAGAGAATCATTTTGTTTTGTATGAAGGGTGATGAGTTGTTTTCTTTTGCGGGTCAGAACATTTTTCTTACCCTTTCAAGTCCGTCGGCGAAAGCGTCCACTTCCGACAGTGTGTTGTAGAGGGCGAACGAGGCCCGGGCCATGCCTTCCACGCCGAACCGTTGCATCAGAGGTTGCGCGCAGTGGTGTCCTGTGCGTATGGCAATGCCCAGACGGTCCAGCAGGGTGCCCAAATCCATCGGATGAATCCCGTCGATGTTGAAGGAGATGACGGCCCCCTTATCGGCGGTTTCACCGTATATTCTCAGTCCCGGAATGTGCGTCATGCGTTCCGTGGCGTATTGCAGGAGCTTGTGCTCGTGGGCGGCGATGTTCTCCATTCCCGTTTTCTCCACATAGTCCAGTGCCACGGACAGGGCGTGTGAGCCTACGTAGTCCGGGGTGCCGGCCTCGAATTTGTAGGGAAGCCGTTCGTAGGTGGTTTTCTCGAATGTTACGCGCGAGATCATTTCTCCGCCGCCCTGATACGGCGGCATCCTGTCGAGCAGCGATTCCTTGCCGTAGAGGACACCGATGCCTGTCGGGCCGTAGATCTTGTGTCCGCTGAACGTCAGGAAGTCACAGTCTGTTTCCTGCACGTCCACTTGGGTGTGGGGTACGCTCTGGGCGGCGTCCACAAGGATGAAAGCTCCGTTGGAATGGGCTGTTTTCGCCATTCTCCGGATTGGATTTACCGTCCCCAGCACATTGCTTATGTGTGTGGTGCATACCAGTTTCGTGCGCGGAGTGAAGAGCCGTTCGTATTTGTTCATGTCCAGCTGGCCCGTTTCGTCCACCGGAACAACTTTCAGGACGATACCCTTGCGCTCGCGCAGGATTTGCCAGGGAACGATATTCGAGTGATGTTCCATGGCGGTGAGGATCACCTCATCGCCTTCCGAGAGAAAAGCCTCTCCAAAGGAGTACGCTACAAGGTTGAGACCTTCGGTCGTTCCTCGTGTGAAGAGGATTTCTCCGGTGGAACGGGCGTTCAGGAACGTGCGGACGCGTTCGCGCGCCGCTTCGTGCAGGTCCGTGGCCTGCTGCGAAAGGAAATGTACGCCGCGGTGTACGTTTGCGTTGACCGAATAGTATTCGTCCATGATAGCCTCTACAACGCAGCGCGGTTTTTGTGTCGTCGCCGCATTGTCAAGGTAGACCAGAGGACGGCCGTAGACTTCGCGGCTCAGGATGGGAAAGTCCTTGCGTATTTCTTCGGGAAGGTACATGACAGGTAGTTTTTGCGGGTTATTTGCACATCATTTTGCAGCCCTTGCATTTTTGCAGTTCGCCGCGGAAACGCAGTTCCACGAGGTGCGAGAGCCGTTCGCGCAGGGGAGCCGGTTCCACGCGCAGCAACACGTCATTGATGAAGGCATGTTGCAGCAGCAACCGTGCCTCCGCCTCCTCGATGCCTCGCTGCCGCATATAGAAAAGTGCGGTTTCATCGAGTTTTCCGGTAGTCGATCCGTGGTTGCATTTCACGTCATCGGCGTAGATTTCCAGCATGGGCTGGGAGTAGGAACGGGCCTTTTCCGAGGCACACAGGTTGGCGTTGGTCTGTTGCGAGAGCGATTTCTGCGCTCCCGGCGCCACATATACTTTTCCAGCGAAGGCCCCCACGCTGTTGCCGGCAAGCACGTATTTGTAGAGCATGTCGCTCGTGCATTCGGGTGCCTCGTGCCGGATGAGCAAGTTGTTGTCCACGTGCTCCTCTCCGTCGGTTATCACGGCGCCGCAGGTCTCGGCCGTGGCACCTTTTCCTCTCAGGCGTATGTCTGCCGTGTTGCGGGTGCGTCCGTTGGTCAGTGTGATGCAGTCGTATACGATGCGGCTGCCTGTTTCGGCTTCGGCATACAGATGGCTGTAGCGGGTATTCCGGG
Organism: Prevotellamassilia sp.; assembly: GCA_009775705.1. GTDB lineage: Bacteria > Bacteroidota > Bacteroidia > Bacteroidales > Bacteroidaceae > Alloprevotella. The sequence continues at coordinate 16,115 of VSQE01000026.1, read as the reverse complement.
AATGCGTCTCCTCGATGGAGCAGAGATGGAGGCGGGAGTCCTTTCCGGCAAATACCTCCGTCACCTGTGTCGTGAGACTGGTACCGTTCTTTTCCGCGTGGTCGCACAGCAGCAGTGTGGCTTCCGCCCCTTCTTCGGCCACGACCAGCAGGCGGCGGTTTGACATCAGCCGTGCCTTTCCCGCCGTTGAGATGTTTACTATCTGTATGGGGGCGGCGATGTGCGCGCCCGTCGCTATGCGTATCAGCAGTCCGTCCTGCACCAGCATGGTGTTGAGCTGTGTGATGCCGTCGGTCTGTTCCGCGGCGGCGCGGTGGTAGAATCTTTCGATGAAACCGTCGTTTTTCTTCGCGGCGGCGCAGAGACTTTCCACCGTGAGGCCTTCGGGCAGTTGCATGCCTTCGGGCAGGCACACCACATCGTTTACCACGAAGAAGGTGACGGCTCCCAGTCCGTTCACTCCGCACTGGTAGTAGCGTTGCGGGTCGGTCGTTGGCGCGGTGCGTCTCAGGTTCAGGCCGTAGTCCGGCGCGAAGTCCGTTTCCGCGTCCGTATATTTGTAGCGTTCCGTCTTGCGCGAGGGCAGTCCTGTTGCCGCCAGCTGTGCGGCCGCCGCCTCGCGGCAGGCGTTGAGCGGCGCGCAGCTGCCTGCGTCGATCAGTTCGCGGCAGCTGCGGAATAGTTCGGTATATTGAGATTCGGAAGCCATGAGCCCTAAGCGTTGATTTCTTCCTTAATCCAGTCGAAGCCCCGTTCCTCGATGGCGTATCCCAAGGAGGCATCGCCGTTCTTGACGATGCGGCCGTTCACCAACACGTGTACGAAGTCGGGTTTCAGATAGTCCAGCATCCGTTGGTAGTGCGTGATGACCATGGCGCTGGTGGCCGGAGTGCGGAGCATGTTGAAGCCTTCGGCCACGATGCGCAGCGCGTCAACGTCGAGGCCCGAGTCCGTCTCGTCCAGGATGCTGAAGGTGGGTTCGAGCACGGCCATCTGGAAGATCTCGTTGCGCTTGCGTTCGCCTCCCGAGAAGCCTTCGTTCACGCCGCGGCTCATGAAGTGGGCGTCCAGGCCCACCAGTTTGCGCTTCTCCCTGAGCAGTTTCAGAAACTCTCCGGCGGGGATGGGGTCCTGCCCGAAATATTTCCGTTTGGCGTTGACGGCGGCCCGCATGAAGTTGGTCATCGACACGCCGGGAATCTCGGTGGGAGCCTGGAAGGACATGAAGATGCCTTCGTGGGCACGGTCTTCGGGCGGCAGTTCGAGCAGGTTTTTTCCGTTGAACACAATGGAACCTTCGGTGACTTCGTATTTGGGATGGCCCACAAGTACGTTGCTCAGGGTGCTTTTCCCCGATCCGTTGGGCCCCATCAGCACGTGCACTTCGCCGTCGCCGATGCGCAGGTCGATGCCTTTGAGGATTTCCTTGCCCTCGACGGAGGCATGCAGATTTTTTATTTCGAGCATAGTTTCGTTTTTTGCGGAGGGGGATTCCGCCGTCGTGGGCGGTGTCGTTCTCCTGTCCGAGGGCAAAATTAGAGATTTATTTTGGTTTCTGCAAGCTATGGATATGTAATCTCAGTGAATGTTCCCGCCGTCTTTCAGGTCTAAAAGAAAATCCAAAAGCCGGATGTCAACCGACCTCCGCTTACGTTCCACGCATTCTTCCAGATTCGGAAGAAGTTTTCCACCCTCCCCTTAGAAGAGTGCGCATCAGCACAAAATCCTCAGGATAGGTCAGCTTGAAATTGACCCATTCGCCACGCGACAAAGCGATAGGCCATCGGCCCAAAGCCGCCATGAGCGTAACGGGCGACTGCGCCGGTGGCAGACGGAGCTCCCGAGCCTCGCGCACGGCCTCTGTCAGTGCGCGCAACGTAAAGGCCTGCGGAGTCTGCGCGCCACAGAGTTCCTCACGCCGCCGGCAACCATGGGCAAGAAACCCGTCGGCAGTTTCGAGCAAAGCCTCGTTACCGGCCCATGCCGCCACGGAGTTCCCGAAGCCCGCAGCGGTCTCGATGCAACTGCTGATGACGGCCTGCGAGACCAGCGGACGCACGACATCGTGTGTCAGGACAAGGGTGTCGGGCGGCAGATCGTTGGCCGACAGGCCATCTATGCCGTTGCACAACGAGGCGAAACCCGTCTTGCCGGCACAGAACGTGCCTCCGAACTTTGTGCCGCAAGCCGCCAGACCGACTTTCGTCACCAAAGCGTCCCACTCGGAAGCACAGACAACATGGACAGACCCTACGAGCGGATGGAGTGCAAAAGCCGAGAGGGCATACCACAGAACCGGATGGCCGCAGACGCGAACATACTGTTTGGGCAGGGGCATACGCATACGCCTGCCCGTTCCGCCTGCCAGAAGCAGCACCGCACACGGTAGTCTACAGCCCATGGTCCCGCAAATCCAGATATAACGTGCGGCAGGCCTGCTCATGGCGGGCACGGACATAAACCTTGAGCACTTCCAGCACGGTACACTCGAAGACAAAAAAGAACCACGGAACTCCCGCTGCCAGAGATGCAAAAAGTACACCGGCACGAGTGTCGAAGGTGAGAATGTTGCAATACTTCATCAGCCCGCGGCTGGTGGATAGAAAACGCTTCACGGCCGCAGGCGGAAGGGAGCCGTCCCGGAAAACAGACAGACGGAACAGTCGCTGGTACGCCGGTGTCATGTGTTCCTGGCGACGGGTGTAGCAGGCATAGAAGTAAAGCCAGAGCTTGCGGAACCATTCGCGGCGGTTCCAACCTAAGGAATGCATCTGTGCATATAGGCGGTCGGAACGGTCCAGTTCGGCACTCTGCCCTCCACAAAGAAAATGCAAATGGATGTTACGGTAATAATCGGCCAGTGCGCACTGCCGCGCGTGACACCGCAGTTCGGCCCAGGCAGCCAGCAGCCAGATCCACACGCCCCATACGGGCCACAGGCGCAAGCACAGGAAAAAATAGATGGAGAAAAACCAGACATCGCCTGCAAAGCCATCGAGCACCCGCCCCAGCAGGCTTTTCTGCCCCGTCATACGCGCCAGTTGGCCATCGGCGCAATCCAACCAGTCGGCCCATACCAGCAGCCCCATCCCGATAAGATTCCAGTGTAACTCCGGACTTCCGAAACAATAACCGGCGGTACCGCCCAGTACAATCGACAAAAGGGTAACGGCCACGGGATGCACTCCCGCCCGCCGGAAAAATACGGCCCACACATATCCCGGGGTACGCGTGACATACAATTCAAAAGGGCCTTCCGTTTCGGCGGATTTCATCGTAGCCCGCACACGGTCCATAAAAGTCGACGCTCGTTCCATACGCTTCCAGTTCCTTACATTCGTTCGCGTACTGGAGGTTCAGGCCGCTTGGAAACGGCTGCAACCGCAGTCTTTTTCTCTGTCTGAGAAAAAAGGCTGCGGTTGCGAGATGTAAGCGCAAAGCTCAGGTAAAGAGCCTTTCAGTCTATTTCTTCGTCTGCCTCTACCCCCCCCATTTCGCGAATGGCGTTTTTCAGCATGATGTACTGCTGGAAGAGGTGGTTCACGGGAACTTCGTCCTTCGTGTAGTCGTGCATCGGGCTCTTGAGGAAGAAGCTCAGGAAGCGCTGGATGCCGTAGCGGCCGTCGCGGGCGGCGGCATCGGAGAGCAGCACGAGGTCGAGCAGGAGCGGTGCGGCCAGGATGGAGTCGCGGCAGAGGAAGTTGATCTTGATCTGCATGGGATAGCCCATCCAGCCGAAGATGTCGATGTTGTCCCATCCCTCCTTGTTGTCATTGCGGGGCGGATAGTAGTTGATGCGTACCTTGTGGTAATAGTCGGTATAGAGGTCGGGCTGTTCTTCGGCCACGAGAATGCTTTCGAGGGTGGAGAGCTTGGAGACCTCTTTGGTGCGGAAGTTGGCGGGTTCGTCAAGCACCAGTCCGTCGCGGTTGCCCAGGATGTTCGTCGAGAACCATCCGGACAGGCCCAGACAGCGGGTGCCGATGATGGGGGCGAAACCGGACTTCACAAGCGTCTGGCCCGTCTTGAAGTCCTTGCCGGCGATGGGCATACGGGTCTTCTCGGCCATCTCCCACATGGCGGGGATGTCCACCGTCGTGTTGGGAGCGCCCATGATGAAGGGAGCGCCTTCGGCCAGGGCGGCGTAAGCATAGCACATGGAGGGGGCGATATGCTCGCGGTCATCGGCCTTCATGGCAGCTTCGAGGGCAGCGAGGCTGCCGTGAACCGTTTCGTCCACCGGTACGTAGATTTCCGTGCTGGCGGCCCAGATCACCACGATGCGGTCGCAGCCGTGCGCGGCCTTGAAGTCGCGGATGTCCTTCCGCAGGGCTTCCGCCATGTCCCAGCGGGTGGCGCAGTCCTTCACGTTGCAGCCTTCCAGACGGCTTGCATAGTTCTTGTCGAAGGCGGCAGTCATGGGCACGATGGCTTTCAGCTCGTCCTCAACGGGCAGGATGTCCTTGGCGCGGAGCACCTCGGCATTGACAGCGCTCTCAAAGGCATTTTCAGGATAAACGTCCCATGCGCCGAACTCGATGTCTTTCAGCTGCGTGAGAGGAATGATTTCGCCGTAGTGCAGATATTTCTTGTCCTTGCCGCGGCCTACGCGGATCTTGTCGTACTGTGTCATTGAGCCGACAGGCTTGGCCAGCCCCTTGCGGGCCATCAGTACGCCGGTAATGAACGTTGTGGTGACGGCACCCAAGCCGACACACAGAACGCCCAGTTTTCCATTTGCAGGTTTCATGTTATGGTTATTTTAATAGTAAAAACAATTATGTTCCGTTCCGTAGGGGCACCGGACAGCCGGTGCCTTCCAAAACTGCAAAGTTATAAAAAGTTTTCCGCCCGTTCCCCCGGGAAGCAAAAAATAGAGCATGAATGCGGATGTTTTTACCTCTTGCTCCTCCAAAAAGGACACGGAGCCGCCCGTCACACAAACTCATCGCCCAGCTTCATCTGCGCCTCGTTCACCAGCCGGCGCACCAGCGAGGGGTCGTCGTTGGGACAGACAAGCAGGGCGTTGCCGTCGAGCGCCACTACATATCCTTCGAGGTTCTTGATGACGGCGGCGACGTTCTGCGGCAGGCGGATCAGATTGTCGCGGCAGCCCGAAAACATCACTTGCGACCCGTTGAGCCGGACATTGCCGTCGGCGTCCTGCTCCGACACCTTGTATATCTCGGGCCAGCAGCCCACGTCCGCCCAGCCGAAACCGCACTCCTGAACGAAGACGTCCTCGCGGCGGTTCAGGATGACGAGGTCTACGGTGCTGTGCATGCTGGCGGGATAGAGCGTCTGGATGAGGTGTATCTTCTCCGAAGGGGTAAGCCGTGCGGCATGCGCCGAGTCGATGCGTTCAAGCAGCGTCGGTGCCATCTGGCACAGCAGACGGTTCATCGTGCGGCAGTTCCACAGAAAGATACCGGTATTCCACAGAAACTCCCCGCTCTCCACGAACACGCGGGCATATTCGGGCTGCGGCTTCTCCGTGAACGATTTCACCCGCCAGCGGTATTCGTTGTCCGAGGCGCTGCCCGTCTGGATGTATCCGTAGGCCGAGTTGGGCACCGTAGCCTTGATTCCCATTGCCAGGAAGTCATCGTGACACTCCACAAAGTCCAGTCCGTCACCGATCTGACGTACAAAGAGCTCCTCGTTCACGATGTGGTGGTCCGAGGGCACTACCACGACATTGGCCTCAGGGTCGCGCTGTTCTATATGGATGGAGGCCCAGGCCACTGCAGGCGCCGTAGAGAGCTGCACGGGTTCGGCCAGGATGTTCTCTTCCGGAACCTCGGGCAGCTGCCGCACCACAGTCTCGCGATAGTCCTCGAAAGTGGAGATGATGATGCGCTCCGCGGGAATGAACCGCGCAAGACGCGCATAGGTCTGCTGGAGCAATGTCTGTCCTGTCCCGAAGAAGTCAATGAACTGTTTGGGCATGTCCTTGCGGCTGCATGGCCACAGGCGCCGACCGATACCGCCGGCCAGAATGATGCAATAGTCGTTATGTTTTCTCATAGTTTCACCGGGTCCAAAAATTCGTACTGGTTTTACCGGGCTAATATAAAAAGAATTTCCCGAATAGTCGCCCGCACAATGCGAAAGAATAAAAAACAAGATAAAAGTTGCGGCGAAGTTTGGTCGGTAACAGAAAAACCATTACCTTTGCAGCGCAAAACTTACCCGTGCAACAGCGGGAAAGGGAGGCCCAGATGGCGGAATCGGTAGACGCGCTGGTCTCAAACACCAGTGGGGCAACCCGTGCCGGTTCGACCCCGGCTCTGGGTACTGAACTGAGGATTCTCGTTTTGAGAGTCCTCTTTTCTTTTTATATTTCCTCGCAATTCATTGGTTTGCTGATAGATAAGGTCAAGCACTTTGTTGTAGGATTTGGTTCTATATGTTTTTCCGTCAAACTCGATTTTATCATCAAAGATAGAACCAATCAGTTTCAACTTGACCTCTACGGGGGCATCTCTGATATACTTATCCAAGTTGTTTATCAATGAGATAGCATAGTCTAATTTTGGTTCTATGTTACCACGGTTCCCTGTCTCCAACAATGCAATGCGTGATTCCAACTCCTGGGCTTCTTTCTCGTATCTTTCAAGAATACGAGCATAACGATCTGAGTGTGTTCTATCTGTTATAAGCATATCTTCTGCATCTTCTATCTGTTTACGTTTATCTCTGAGTTGCTCCTGTAATGCTTCTATCTCGTTTCTTATTTCACGTTTTGCACAACCTTGAACATCTAACAAGACAGCCTCATATAAACGCAATACAGCTTCATTCGGTTTCAAACAACCTACATATTGCGCAAACGCTTCATTGGCATCCTCGGCTCTTACCCTCATGTGCTTTGCATCCTCACAGCAATTATAATAGGTATAATAGCCTCCATTTCCCTTTGAACGAGAACCAGTGAACGCATGACCACATTTAGGACAGACGATATACTTTCTTAAGAAAAGGTCGGGATTGATAGCTTTCTCCAATTTCGGCTTGGATTTCTTCTTACCATCCAATACATCCTGCACCTTGTAAAATACCTCTTCTGAAATTAAAGCCTCATGCTGACCTTGTACCAACTCTTCGGGTTCGTCTTTATAGGCAGGTACACGGATTTTACCCATATAGAAAGGATTTCTGAGCATTCCCAAGAACGTACTTTCGGGTATATTGGGACAATACTTCTTACGTGCATAGCTCGCACTGATAACGCCATTTGCCAATTCCTCAAAGGCTTTTCTGATAGGTGCGGCTTTAGCCTCATCAATAATCACATAACAATTATGTTTCGATTCTCTTACGTTCTTATATCCTCTTGGGGCTTTGTTGGAACACTTACCACTCTTCAACGTTCCTCGTATTCCGTCAATAGTTGCTTTTGAACGTGCGATATTATCACTTTGCGCAATACCTATGTATGCACCCAAGAGGACAGGCCATGAAGAGGATTCAAAATTCAGTTCCTCTTCAATAGCGTTAGGTTCTACTCCTAAATCTAACAGTTCTCTTACGGCATCTGTGGCAGAAAACAAATCTCTTGAAAACCGATTCCATCTCAGAAATAATAGTTTCTGAACTTTACCTCTATTCTTGCGTATGTATTTCAAGATAGACTGCATCACGGGACGCTTGTCAAAGGTCTTGGCACTCTCGTCCTCTTTACAATCGCAAAACTCGGGCATATTGATAATGTTATACCCCTTATAGGTACAATAGGCTTTCAACCGCTCTTCTTGCACATCAACACTTGTTCCTTGCCGTTGCTCATCGGTACTTACACGGCAGTAAATGATTACGTTTGTTTCGTCTGATTTCAAATTACTTTTTTTCATACACTTTACTTTTTAGTTTCACATTCAAGTTGAGCCATAGCATATAGAAATTCACGGATGGCTCTAATTTCATCTTTTGTATACCTTACTTCTCCATTTTTATTTAGTATTTTGGTACATTGCTCAATATTAAGCATCTAACAATAATATAACTCCCCACTCAAAGGTGGTTATTCGCTTTTGGGCCTCCTTTGTTCCACATCGGACACAAAGGACTTCTGGGCGGCAGGATATGCTTAGAACCCTATTACTTTTTAATCTTCTTATTCACTCATAGTTATTTAGTTAATCATTAAACTCTTTTTCAAACATACCACGGCTGTATTATAGTACAAAATCTATTTCAGTAAATATTTGTTAATGCGTTTAGCTTTCTAAGCGTGTTTACGCTTGTCTTTGTGATTTTTGCGATGTTACGGAGTGAATATCCTTTTTTCAGGAGTCGGATTTCTTCTGAGTACTCATTTTTCATTTGCTCGTTGGTCTTGCGATAACCAATCTTACGCCCGACAACGCCTCCATTGTTACGATAATTGTTATAACCGCTTTCCATGCGTGAACGGATAAGGCTTCTTTCCATTGAATTGAACTGTGCAAGAATGCCTAATACCAACGTTGCAATGGGATTGATCTCACCATTGGGAAGTAAGGTTTCAAGACCGTTTTGATGGATATAAAGACTTATCTTCTTTTCATTGAAAATCTCGATGATAGAAAGAAAATCAACGGCTCGACGACTCAATCGACTACATTCGTAGATTAGCACCTTATCAACCTCGTTTACCTCAACATAGTTTAATAGTTCTGTCATTGCATGACGTTCTTCTACCTTTTTTGCACCGCTAATCTTTTCGCTGAAGGTCTTTATAACAATATAATTCATGCGGTCGGCATATTGTTGAAGCTCTACAAGTTGACGGTCGTAGTCTTGCCCTGCCGTTGAAACTCTTGCGTAAATAACAACCTTAACTTTTTCCATATCAGACAAATTTTATTGTGTTTATATTATCAATTTACATATCACAAAATTACAACTTAAATCATTTGAATCAAAATATCTTTAGCTAGAAATAGTTAAGTAGAATTGATACAAATGATATCTAAAGTTAATTTCGTATCTTTGCATCAAAATCAGAAATTATGAGCAAAGAATTAGCTAATAGAGTGAAGGAGATATGCAGCGAAAAGGGTTTGCAGATGAAAGATTTAGCAGCCATAATGAATGTCAAACCCGAGTCTTTGAGTCGTACATTGAATGGTAATCCTCAACTTTCCTCCCTTGAAAATATCGCTAAGGCGTTGAATATTGGGATAGCCGATTTATTTGCAGATAAGGTAGAAAACAATATCATTTTCTCCTCGACTACCCCAAATTCTCTTACATCAATCATCGTTTATAAAGACAAAACCTATATCGCCAACACACTCAATGAATTATTAAGCCACGTCAGAATGATTTGCGATGAGTAACTGATTTATGCTTATCTTTAAAGGCTCTATACCTGCTTCCTCTTCAATATACCATTGCAGTCGTGAGATAAACGATACAGATATTATCAAATCATAATTTTCCTCATCATACTCGTAGTCAAGAATAAAGGAACTATTCCCGCAATTCAAATCGGATTTGCATCCCCAATCCTCAAATGCAAAGCACTCTTTATCAATACAGTTTAGTATCTCAACGCAGTTTGCATTGATGTTTTCGCTTTCCTCTAATACTTCCCGAATATCATATTCATCCTCCAAGTCAAAATATACAGCATATTTGTCCTCAAGTTTATCTTTCAAAATATCCGTGACTTCTTCATTCAAATAATGGTTTAAGTCATCTCTGACGGAACACGTTTCCATACTTAAATTAGAAAGGAAGTTTATAAATTCCGTCATTATACACTCGTTCTGTTTTGCTAGTTTGAGCAGATGATTAAATTTATGTGTATTCATCACTTCAATTGACTTGTTGGTAGTCACATCGTTTATTTTCTTTGTCATAATTTTATATTTTTATTAATTAAACTTGATTTATTCCAAACATACCGCAAGGTGATGATAGTGCAAAATCGCTCTCTTTTAATGATTGTTAATTTTTATCAGTAACCTAGCTAGTACGTAATCAAGAGGGTATATTTCACATTCTTTTTGCGCTGCTATATATCTGTTTGAGATGTTGTTGAACGACTTGACAATCTCTATGAACCGATGCTGTAGTTTTGCGCTATGCAAAATCCCATTCATATCAACTGTTGCACAACCACTTGAACCCGTCATTGGATTACCCGATATTGCCCAAATGGGCAGGTTGTCGGCATCCCATGAATATCGTTTGCAATACTTCCACCACTCGATAAAAGTTCCTAGGCATGGTATTACTGTACTTCCAATAGAGGTGTAATAACCTGCTGAGGCAAGAAAATATCGACTGTCGTTCAGTATCTCGTCTGTGTTGAGAATAAAATTGAAGACATTGGTATAAAACAATCGTTTGTTTGCCCTAATTGCTTCATGATTCAAAGGTCTATTGTATTTCGGCTGTACATAGTTCTGTTTTGGGTAACAGTGAAGTTTGTGCCCGTTTAGTAATACGATGCTCTCTATCATAATGTTTCTATTGTTAATTATAAATCGTGAAATTGATATTATAAGATACATGGTGAACGTGGCAACGGATGAATTGTTGCTACTTCGTAACTCTTACTGAACATATAATGTGGTGAGGATTAATCGAAAAATGGAAGCCGTTTGCCGAGAATATAAATATTCTTGCTTCTTAAGAGGCCGAGGTCGATTTCGGGCGAGGTACAACGCTTGAGGCATTGTCGGCAAATCATAAGTATTTTGCCGATATTGTTCTGACCTCTGAAAAGACCGATATTACGAATTGCGTTGGTCTCGATATTGATAAGGAAGTCGATATTTTTCTTGGAGAGGTCGCTATGTTTTTCTGTAATAGACTGAGCAACAGCCTTCCGAGCCTCTACAAGTTCACGGTTATAGCATCCCCATATCCGTCCGCTTCCACCTGTATCGGTCGTAGTCTCCTCCACGAGTATAATGTCTTCTGGAATGGATAACAGCTTGCTCCTAAAGTCGGAATTATGTAAACACTTCTGCCATACGCACCATAGCATCCACTGTGTACGGAACTCTGCAAAATCCTTTCTCACTTCCTTGCGATGCTTGCCTTTAATGAACCGTTTAGCGGCATACGGACTTTTTGCAGCCCTCAGTTCTTCTTGAATAGCTTGATGTTCGGCGGTATCATTGGAGAACTCACCTGCGAGATACAGTTCTTCACTACTGCGCCACTTAACACCATCAACCTCAAACGGATAGCAAGAAGTCATATTACATAAGTCGAGCTTCACGCCCTCGACAATATCGTCTACGTGCTTGAACGGCCATACGTTCTGTTGCTTAGGGTCATAAACTTCTTCATGGTCAAGAATAATAGCCTTATCGACCTTTACCGAAAAACCGCCAACAGTAGGCAATTCGTCCAAATACAGCTGTACGCCAGATAGGTAGATATGCTTGGAACGTAGTAATTCAAGGTTGATGTCGGGTGTAGTACCACGCATGGCGGCATCACGGCAGAGCATAAGAATCTTGCCCATAAGGTTTTTCCCGACAAATACTCCTTGCTTGCGCCATTCGCCAAGTCGTTTCTCGTCACACGCCTTCTTAATTGCGACCTTACTAAGACCTTCTGCCGCTAACTTCTTCTTGTATTCAAGGGTTAACTGTCTCTGTATCTTGTTCCTTGTTCCCCATATTGCAGCAGTTCTTCCGTTCTGAAAAGTGGAATCCTCTATGATGACCGCATCAGAAGGAATTTCAAGTAACATTTTACGGAACGCTGCATTATTCGCCACCTTGCACCATACGCAATAAAACATCCACTGAACATTAAACTCCTCCCAATCAGCCCGTTTCGCATCTTCATTAAAACGGCGAATTTTCTTCTTTGCCATGAAGCCGTTGGTTTCAATTTGGAGAGCCTCTTGCAAATCATGGTGACTGTCAGAATCATTACTAAACATTCCTGCGATGTAGGCACATTCCGAATTATAGAACGTGTTCCCTTGTATATCAAAAGGATAACCGCTAACCATATTGCCTATGGCAAGTGCATGACCGTCAACCACATCAGTGCCACGGCGAAAGGCATAACAATTAATAGTTGAGGCATCGTAGGTCTCTACGTGGTCAAGTACAATAGAAGAAGAAAAATTACTGGAAATCATACAGTTGAGTATTTTTTGTTTATTTCTAAACCACATGCCCTTTCGGGATACACCGTTGCCCTCAACTTCGCTAAGTATCAAATAGGCTGGTTGTCAAAGAAAGTTGCTAATAAGACTTCTTACCCTTCATGTTGGTATAACCGATTTTCGATTACGATGCAAAGGTATAGCTAAAATCGCCTGACTCCAAATATTTGTTCCTCAAAGGGCTAATTTATGTATCTGTTAACTAAAAACTCATTCAGAATGATGATTTACCCGATTTTATAACTATCAATTATTGCGCTTGTAACCGATTCTGACTAACTTTGCAGTTAAATATGAAGACTTCAAGAATCACGAAATACGACCCCACGTTATCAGTGGAAGAAAATGCAGCCAACAACAACGTCACGACTGCTGCCATAAGGTCATATATACAATCGAAAGGTATAGACCGCTCTACAGACCGACAAATATATCTTTATAATAAGGTAAAGGAGTATATAACGCAGAATCCCAAAGATAAAGCACCTCAGATTGCCGAAGCTCTTGGTCTTACCGCAAATACGGTAAGGAAATATCTTAGAATGTCAGAGCCACCTAAGCCGAAAGAGAAGAAAACTACTATTATCAATCAAGTCGACAAGGTGCATTTTCTTTCTGTTTCTGATAATCAGACCGATATACTTAAAGTCATTCTTGCTATTCACTTGCCTAAGAGGATGAGATTTCAATGTGACCTCACGGCATGGAAATTGGGATTCTATAAAGAGGGACTTCAAGAACCCATACAGTGTTACGACAAATATGCCTCTATGCTTAACAATAACAAGGTGAAAGATTTGGCAGACTTTGATACCGATTGGCATGACGGTACATTTGAGAATATAGTCATCGACTTGCCTTGTTCGGTTGAAATACCCTCAACCAAAAGCCGATTTGACGTATCTACACATTTTTCAAGTCTTGATGAATTGCTTGAAGAGCATGAGAAGATGTTACGACTTGCACACAGAAAAATGCAAACCAAAGGGATTTTAGTCTATAAAGTCATGGATTTTACTTTTCAGAATGCTCCTTATTGGCTATCGGATGAAGTGCTGAGAATGGCAAAAGAAATAGGCTTTGGATTGGTTGACAAACTCATATATATAGACCCCAAGCACAGTAAAATTGACCGCCGCCGAACTCGCTTCACCGCCTCAGTACCAGCTCACGCCTATTTCTTCGTGTTTAGAAAAACGGTTAAATAATACAAAATGGGGATGTAACTTTCTACACCCCCCCATCCCACCTTTATTTTGTCTGCCAATCTTTCAGGAATGTTTGGCAGTGAATCAGAATTTTCTCAAAAGCAACTTTCATTCTTTTGTGTGTCTTGGCACTTTTTGAAAGGAAGCTGCCGACTTTCTTGTTTGTGGGGAAGGAACCTTTGAATAGATGCTGTTTCTCATCAATTGACAACAGAGTATAGTCGCTTTCCTTTGCCAATGCGTTATAGTCATTAACCAATGACACTAACTCTTCCCATTGATTAGAAGCATCTTCAGACAGATATAGTTCTACACTATCCAAAGAAGCCTTTTCAATCTCCACGCTCTCAAAATTGACTTCTCCATCATACAGCCATACATTCCGCACAAATTCAGAGAAAAGGTATGCCGCCTTCTCAGTATCTGTACCACAATCATAGGATTCTTGACTGAAAATAGGGGCATTTTCGAGTTTGGATATGCGCTTTTTGTCCTCGTCCGATTTACCCCAAAAATAGAGAGTTATCGAAGCCTTATTGGTGTAGTTGGTCGGTACTCCTATTATCCAGTCCACGCAATACTCTCGACCACCAATATAGCCATCATCCTCTGTTGTCGCTACGATGTTTGACATAGGGTTAATTCGCTTATCTGCAATCATTGTGTCCATGACTTCTTTGAGTCCGTCAAGCATTTTTACGTCTGACCGCCTTACATAGTCGGATTGTTGGGGTTCAATTACGACTTCTTTGTTAGAGACTTGTGTAGGTGTTCCACACATAGGACACGCTTCGGATATTGCCGACATTTCGCATCCACATTTTGAGCATTTGATAGTTTCCATATTGTTGTTTTGATGTTTGTAAAAATCAGCACCTTTATCTCTCTGTCAAGAAGAACTAATACAAATATTTTATATAAATACTTGTATGCTTTCCCCATCGTATCTCTATTAAATTGTCATTGTCATAAACATACTCATAAGGAGACCAAGAGAATCCTTTTTCTAAATACTCATTACGGCTACGATTCCATTCAGTCGCTTCAATTCCTATAAAAGTATCGTATCTATCAACTATTCTATAGAGGTCAATATTGGTGTCATTTTTTATATCAAAATTGAAATCTTCTCGTCTATACTCTATCGCTCTTTGTGACACTCCTTTATCATACCGAATACCATCTATATAACAATATTCCCAATATGGTGCTAACTCTTGCTTATAGAAACATTTGCCGTTTTTGGGCTTATACCATTCTGTCCATCCACTTCCAACCATTTGCCACCAATTATGTTCTTTAGAATATTCGTATGTGTAATTATACTCATATTTTGCAACCGAACCATCACTACCGTAACTATATTCAGTTATTTTGACGATATTACCATGAAGATCAAAATCATACTCCCATTTCATATTACTATAATTATAATCATGACTTTTTCTTATAAGAGTATTGTCTTTAAGCATAAATTCTTCTCGCAATTTATCTTTAACAATACGTCCTTCTCGTGCATCAAAACCAGAGTAATAATACTTCAACCCTTTTAGTTTTAAATCATCCGAATAGGTATAAACATACTTTTTTGTATTATTTCTCAATTCTTCTCCTTCATATTCATGAACAATTAGAATCTCACTAATAACCTTCTGTCCACATTTATTTATTCTCTGAGCAAATGAACTAAAAGGGATGAGTAGTATAAGTGGTATTGATAGGACTTTACGCATACGTTATTCTATTTCAAG
Source organism: Prevotellamassilia sp. (assembly GCA_009775705.1). Taxonomy (GTDB): domain Bacteria; phylum Bacteroidota; class Bacteroidia; order Bacteroidales; family Bacteroidaceae; genus Alloprevotella. The sequence continues at coordinate 1,029 of VSQE01000026.1, read as the reverse complement.
ACGCTGTCAACAATTTTATTGTTAATAAAGATTTGAAGACATGTTGAAAAATCTATATTTGTTTTAATTGTATAAAGTCCTTGTATACCATTATTCCATTGAATTACAGGACAACCAAAACTCAAACTTGCATCTTCATCAAAACCGATGTTATTTGATGTACAGAATTTTTCAAATTCTGCTCCTTTAATGAAGTTGCCTGGCTGTGAAATATCAAAACGATAATTATCGATTATATTTTCGCTTTTGTTCTCATTAGTTTTTCCATATTGGGTAAGAGAGCGATACGTTACAGTTTGGAAACTAATTGGATAAATGTACTTATCTCCAAGAGTATATATTTGATTCCAAAATTGATGCTCGCACCAATCATCGCAATCATTTAACATTTGTCGTTCGGATTCTGTTGTCGAATCAATATTTTCAAATTGACCTTTTATTTCATTCCACAAATTCATTGCCTTAACTTTTGACCCTAATGTATTAACTTTTCCACGTGAGTTTTGTTGCTCCATAGAAAACCGATATGTCTTATTTATTATATTTCGGGTTGAAGTACCTAAGGATTCAAAAAAATATAGTTCATATAAAATCTTAGAGAATATTTTATATGATAGTTCTTCTATTGCATCGTTAAGAAAAATTGATTGATATTTTTCTTCAATTTTATATGTAGTCGGATTAAGAAACGGCATTATTCCTTTCCAAAATGCCTCATATAGTTTCTTTGTATTTTTAGTGGATATTATTTCTATTGTTAAACCTTTATATGTTTCATATTTAGCTTCAACGTTGAAATATCTGTGTATGTCCTTTGAGGAAATGTTATCTGCAAATGTCGAAATATATTGCAATAATTTATTTTCACCTAACTGTTGTGTATAAGTACCTTGTGCTACAAATTCTTTATGAATTTTGCTTATTTCCGCATAAATAATCCGTAGGTTGTTATTTTTATAATCGGAGAGTTTTATACTAAAAGATTTATTTCTTTCCACTATATCGGAATCTTTATAATCTTTTATATAC